>JBGPPE010000064.1:0-14420 GCA_041488395.1 Gallionellaceae bacterium | reverse complement strand
CGTTTCTCCGCTTCCTGTTCACGCTGCCTTCGCATCTCTTCATAATGCGCACGCGCCTCATCGCGGGCAAGATTATCAGAAACACGATCGGCTATTTGTCGGGACTCTTCAACAAACCGGCGTTCTTCATCTTCTTTTTTCTTCTCTGCAAATGCCGCCGCACGTTGCTCATTTTCCTTGCGGCGATTTTCTTGCTCGAGCAGTTCTGCTTCGGCCCTGCTGGCCGGTCGCACACCATATTTTTGGTAATACTCCTGGATGATTATTTTTTCCTCAGCCTGGGCGGCTTCAGCCGATGGGCCCTGGCGAGCGGCCAAGGCCATCTGCCCCATCTTGAGCACAAAGCCCAACGCCATCAGGCCGAGAACCACTCTCAGTATTGTCTTGATAGACCTGGCCGAGATGCTGACAGTCGAGGCGACTTCCTTTAGCGGGAAGTGAGTGCTATCCACCATCGTTGCGGCGATCTTATGGTTATACTGTATCGCAGTGACAATCTCACTTGCCCTGGCTTCATCCACGCGTGGCAAAGTATTGGCAGCGATTGGCACAACGGCATTAGCAGATGATGTAGTCAACGCTAATTGAGCGTCATACTCGTCGCGCAACAACGGCACTGAGAGCGTATGCAAAGCCACATCAAGCACTTTCAGCCTGAAATCGACATCTTCGCGGCTCGCTCCCGCCGAGTCTGACATAAGTTTTAGAGCCAAGCGTTTATGCGCAGCTTTAATTTCAGGAAGCATGGCAGTTGGCGAGACCTCTAATATCTCGTACATCGTTTTCTTTTTACTCGTCACATTTAATCCGATTTATTGGGTTGTGTAATTTGTGTAAAATCAAAGTCGAATAAAAATACCTTTAATAATCTTATACATTGTTCTCCTCTTCGTCATTATTTTTTTGGCGCACACCTGGCCCTGTTTATCTGCAGTTACCGGGGCAGGCTGAGTATCCACTTTAATTCCTAGCCATCTCATATGTGGGAAGCGCAGGGTAAATGCGGCATAATCAAGTCTGCCTGGCGCGGATAGCTATTGAGCATATTCCCGGCCTCCTCTCATCAACCGACTCACTGGAGCACACATGACCAGATTGCACAAAGCCCCCCTGCCTGTAGCCCTGCTTCTTTCCGCACTGCTTGTATCCGCCTGCGCCAGCCAGCCCAAAGAGGAAACCGTCACCGCCCCCGCACCTGCTCCAGTAGCTGCCGAAGAGAAAGCCATAACCGAGCCAGCTCCCGCAGCGGCACCAGTTGCAGAGCAGGCTGCGTCCACTGCGGTGGTGATCGCCGCAACACCTGCGCCCAAACCGGCCGTCAAGAAGCACAAGAAGAAAGCAGCCAAAGTCGCACCGCCCCAGGCAATAGCACCCGCTCCCGTAGCAGCCCCGGCACCCATGCCAGCGCCAGCGCCGATAGTGAAACAGGAAGCGCGCGCCCCCACTCCGCCCGCAGTGATGGCGGCGCCGACAAAAATAGCGGCAGAAGAAGGCCTCCTGGCCAACTACTGGCTGTGGATACTCGGCATCGTCATCGCAGCCGTTGTGCTGTTGTGGGTGATCACGAAGAAGAAAAACTAGCAGATGAACTGGATGCGCCGGTGAACGGCACATCCACGCTTGCGGGGCTTTTTTCGCTCACATTTTATTTCTGCCGCGGCAGATCGCACGCAAGCGGCTCGTTCTTGAAACCCGCCTTATGCCAGAAGATCAGGCCGGGGCAGATGCCCGTGATCCCTGCAAACGCAAGCAGGCCCACAGGGATATACAACACCCAATGCGCCTTGTCGAATCCCGTCAACCAGATGCCCAACAGAACCACGCCTGCGATAGAGAGAAATACCATTTTTAAAGCATTCATCCTGCCTCCTTGTACTGTCAGTGATTAAGGAACCATTACGCGCCTGGCCCCCGGATTCAGCTGCCGCGGACCATTCGTAAAATCATTCTACTTTGGCGCCTTGAGTTTTTTCACCCGGAAAAAATCTCGCTTGCGCTCTGCACGGGCTCAGGCTGCCTCCGTTTAGCTGGAACTTTGCCAAAAAACCTGCTGTCGTAGCTAGGTATTCACCAGACGTAAAAGTACTTAGAGCAAACGAGCAAACCCAGCCACCTTTGCCGGGTATTAAAAAACGTTGAGTGCAACTGCTCAAGATCGCGCAAATTTCCGCCACACCGAAGTATGCAAAAGGAGAGCTCCATGAAACAGCACATCATTTCATTGTTGGCTGTCGCTGTTCTGTCCGCTGTGACTGCCCGGCCGGCCTGGGCAGAGGGACGCGATGAGGGACGCAGAGCGGTGCGCCCCGAGGGGCGCCATGACATGCGTAGCGAGGGGCGAATTCAGGAGCATCGCGGAGTGCGCGGCTGGGGCGGTGAGCGTGATATCCGCCATTTCGAAACTCGCCATCTTCCGGTGTGGCGCTCCGGTGCCTGGCATCATGGCAGGTACGGCGGCCGCCTGGGCTGGTGGTGGGTCGTCGCAGGAACCTGGTATTTCTATCCCGAACCGATCTATCCCTACCCTGATCCCTACACCCCGCCCTACGTGGTAGTTCAATCGACTCCGGGAACAGCCGCACCCGCCGTACCTGCGCCGGCGCAGAACTGGTATTACTGCGAGGCCAGCAAGAGCTATTACCCCTATGTATCAAGCTGCCCGGCCGGCTGGAAAGCGGTACCGGCAACGCCGCCTGGCCCTCCGGCCAAATAGCCAGTCCAGAGTGAGGAGGATTGATCATGCGAAAAGTCCTGGCATATTCCACGTTAGCGCTTGTCCTGTCCGGCTGCGCGACGGCACCTAGCGGGCCGCGTGTGGCGGTAATGCCGGCACCGGGAAAACCCTTCGAAGTATTTGTGGAAGAAGACAAGCTCTGCCGCAGTTACGCCGAACAATCCATCGGCCAGTCGCGCGACGAGGCCGCCACCAAGAACTTCGCCGGCGCTGCCGCAGTAGGAACAGCGGTCGGTGCCGTTGCAGGGTCGCTGAGCGGCGGCCATGGCAGTACCGGCAGCGGTGCGGCAACCGGGCTGGTTATCGGCAGCGTGGTGGGAGCAGGCCAAAGCGCGGATGCTTCGCAGGATGCACAGCGACGTTATGACATCGCCTATGAACAGTGCATGTACGCCAAGGGCAACCAGATTCCCGGCGCCCCCCTGCCGGCATATACCCCACCGCCGCCGCCACGGCGCTGAGCAACAACGCGAACCGGCCGGCCTGTCCTTTGCTGCGATAGCAGCGCGCCAGCTGCCGGGGTCAGAGCTTGATAGCCCGCGTCAGCAGGTACTCGTGACGGACGACATTGTCGTGCAGGTACTCGCCCAGCACCTCATCCATTTCGTTGCGCCACGCTTCCAGTCTTGCCGGGTCATCCTGCAAGGCCTGCACCGTGCGCACGAAAGGGCCCGCCTTGGCTTCCTGGAACAGGCGCAAATGCCTGGGGCTGAGCGCCGGAATAGCCATGATGCCGCGCTCCAGGTGCAGGCCTTTCACATTGTCGCCCAGCCGCTGCCGCACGGTCGCGACATCACCCCACTGCACCGGCGATGCCACGCCCTGCGGCGGCGGCAAATACTTCGCGATCAGGCTGAACTGGCGCCCGATCAACTGCTCGCCGGGCCAGGTGGCAAAAGCAATGGTGCCGCCGGACTTGAGCACGCGCAGCATCTCGCTCAGCGCCACCTCGGGCCGCGGCGCGAACATATGCCCGAACTGGCTCAACACCACATCGAAGCTGGCATCCGCAAAAGGCAGCGCCTCGGCATCACCTTCATGCCAGGCAATATCGTCATGCCCGGCTACCTTCGCACCTTCCTGCGCCTGCGCCAGCAGTTCTGGGGTAAGGTCCAGCCCGGTCACTCTGGCGCCCATGCGCCGCGCGGTGATTGCCACCACACCGGTTCCCGTCCCCACGTCCAGCACCGCCTGGCCGCCGCTCACCCTGGCGAAGCGCACCAGATGTCCAGCCACCGGCGTGGTGAACACGGCCATATCGCCGAAATTCCCCAGCGCCCAGGTTTCACGTTGTTTGGCTTTGAATGCCGCTATCGGATCAGTATTCATTGTTTGCCTCCTTCGAAGAACAAATTGGGCTCACACCGCGTTCTGTAGCGATGCAGTTAAAGCTCGCCAAAACAATTGCGCAACTGCCCCGTGTTGACTCTTTAGACTGGCCGGGAAGCATAGAGAATTGCCTGCGCTGAATGCAATAAGCAATGCACCCCATGCGTGCTGAACAAGACAATTGCGCAGCCATCCCCGCGCTTAAAATCCAAAGGTGATGCTGACCTCGGAATAGGTTGCGCTACAGTTACGATAAATCGCCGTATTGCAATCAAGGTAAGACTCATGCACCAGGCCGACACTGACAGCGCTATTGGGACTCGACGTGATGTAAATACCGGCGCGTTCCCCGACCGAATTAACGCTGGGTAAATCGGCAATGGTGGTATGACGGTAAAACCCGCCAATATAAGGCTGCACCGCAGACGCCTGATAGAAAACATATTGTGCAAAAGGCGACACCGTAGTGATGCCCGGGCCACTCCCCGACCAGCTCTCCAGAGACAGGCCGACACTCAGCCCATCAATCACGTAATGCCCGGCACTCGCACCAATCACCATATAGTTGCTATCGAAAGCATAAGCATTGCCTGCGATTAGCGAAAATTGCGTACTTCCCTGCCTGAACATCCCGCCCGCTCCGGCAGCATGCACCGGCAAAGCGGCCACTAGCAGCAACATCATGAACAGTTGTTTTTTCATCAGACACCTCCTTATGATTTTCGCCAGGCCTGTTGCTGCTTCCCGTCGAGAAAAGTCCAGGCCACGATCCGGCTCTTCTTCTGCCCCTGCGCCATCTCCATCGTTTTGTGCTGCAGCGCACCCGCCCGCTTCAGCGCGCGATAAACACCGGGCAGGCTGGCCGCTTTCGAGATCAGCGTAGTAAACCACAGACAGCAGCCGCGCCGCTGCGCGCTTTCCGCGATCATGCGGCAGACAAAAGCCTCCTCACCGCCCTCACAGTAAAGCTCAGCCCCCTGCCCGCCGAAATTCAGCACGGGTATTTTTTTCTTGTTGGCCTCTACGCCCAGATTCTGCCATTTGCGCTGCGTGCCTGACCTCGCTTCGGCGAGTGAGGCATGGAAAGGCGGATTGCACATGGTGAGGTCGAACAGCTCATCGGGCTGCACCACACCCTGGAAGATCGCCGCAGGTGATAGCTGCAAACGCAGGGTGATCGCAGTGCCCAGATTATTGGCATCCACAATGCGCTGCGCATTGGCGATAGCCGCCGCATCGACATCGCTGCCGACAAACTGCCAGCCATATTCGCGCTGGCCAATCAGCGGATAGATGCAGTTGGCACCCACACCGATGTCGAGCACCCGTACCGAGTCGCCGCGCGGGATAACGCCGCCGTTGCCGGCGGCCAGCAGGTCGGCAATCCAATGCAGGTAATCAGCCCGGCCCGGGATGGGCGGGCACAGGTACTGCGGCGGGATATCCCACTCCCTGATGCCATACACCACATTTAGCAGCGCACGGTTCAAGGCCTTGACGGCAGCCGGGTCGGCAAAGTTGATGGACTCGTCGCCATAGGCATTCGGTGCCACAAATCCCGCCAGCTCCGGGCTGGCGGTAATGAGCTGCGCGAAGTCGTAACGACCGCGATGCGGGTTGCGCGGATGCAGAGAGGTTTTTTCGGCAGCGGCGGCCTTGCCTTTCGCGGCGGGTGCACCACGCTGTTTAGCTTTCATATTTCATGCCTGTTTGAGCGGCTGATAAAACGATTGGTGAGGTATCAGTCTTTGCGGAACAACTCGTCGAGCGGATTCCTGCCGGCAGGTGCGCTCGCTGCATTGGACGCAACCCGCTTTGCGGCAAACTCCTCCTCGATGTTGTCGCGGTAAAAGCTCCACGCCGCGCCCGAGCTGCTCAGGCGGCGCCAGCTGTCCTCGCCCACGCCGCTGTACTGCAGCGTGCTGCCATCGTCGAGCTGCACCTGCAGCAGGCGCGCGCGGGCATCGTAGCCGATGGCGCGCAGCCTGCCCGAATTGATCTTCTTCATTTCCATAGTGGCATCCTGAAACGATTGCGACGCTGCCCCATTCACTGTGCACGTATATTTTCGTCCTGCGTCATGTAACAATGACAGCAGGCAACCTGAACGATGTATCGAATATGGATAATATCATCGAGGTCAACGACCTGCATTTTTCCTACGGCCCGCACAAGGTGCTGCAGGGCATCAATCTCGCCATCCCGCGCGGCAAGGTAGTGGGCATCATGGGCCCCAGCGGCTGCGGCAAATCCACCCTGCTGCGCCATTTCGGCGGCCAGCTGCGGCCGTCGCGGGGCAGCGTGAAATTCATGGGGCAGGTGGTGCACCAGCTCAGCAACGACGAGCTGTTCAGGATGCGTTTGAAAATGGGCATGATGTTTCAGGTCAGCGGCCTGTTCACCGACCTGTCGGTTTTCGACAACCTGGCTTTCCCCTTGCGCGAGCACACCGATCTGCCGGAAGAGATCATCCATGACCTGATACTGATGAAGCTGCATGCCGTCGGCTTGCGCAATGCCAGAAACCTGATGCCGAGCGAGCTGTCGGGCGGCATGGAACGCCGCGTGGCGCTGGCGCGCGCGATCGTGGCCGATCCCGCGCTGGTCATTTACGACGAGCCTTTCGCCGGTCTCGACCCGATTTCACTCAGCACCATCTCCAACCTGATCCGCACGCTGAACGATGCACTCGGCACCACCTCCGTCGTGGTGACTTATGATCTGTGGAAGTCGCTCAAGATCGTCGATTACGTGTTCTTCATACATAACGGCGTCGTGGTCGCGCAAGGCAGCGTGGAAGAAATGCTCAACTCGAAAGACCCGAGCGTGCACCAGTTCCTGCACGGCGAGCCGGACGGCCCGATTGCCTTCCAGTACCCCAGCGGACCCTATGCGGATGATTTGAATCTGAAGGCCTGAGATAGATTACCCCGCATTTTGTCGGGCTGAAGCACGACCTGCGTAAAACTGATGTCGTGCAGTTTGCCTAAACTGATCTTCTTCAACGCCAGATGGCGATCACGGGAAGCTGAATCCGGAATTACGCTCCGTCTCTGCCCTGGCCTGTTGTGCAAATTCTGTTGCAAGCTTGAACGCCTGCTCGGCGCCTGCCGTATCGCCCTGCGCCACGCGCGCCTGGCCGATCACCTGCCAGTTTTCGGCCTGCACGCGACGCTGCTTGCCGGCAAAGCTGTTTGATTTTTTGGCCAGCGTGATGGCCTGCGCATACTGTCCCTGGGCAAGGCGCAGCTGGGCAAGCTCCAGCCACAGCCAGGGATTGCGCGGCTCGATGCGCAGCGCGCGCTCCAGCGATGCGCCTGCCGTCTCCCGCTGTCCGGATGCGCTGTCGCCCTGCGCGCGGTCGAGCAGCGCGATCACGGCGCGGTTGCCCGACATGGCCGAGCTGGGCACAGCTGGCAGGGGCACCGGCGCGCTGGGGGTGACCTCACCCGGTTGCTGCGCTTGGGCCTCTGGCACAGTGACCGCCGGCGCAGTAGCAGTTGTTGGCGGCGGAGTTTTCACGCCAGCACAGCCGGCCAGCAACAACAGCCAGGCCGCCACAAATAAACCGTATCTGTTTCTCAATTGAATAACCTCTGCAACCAGTTTTTCTGCTCTGTGTCCGGCTTGGCCACAGGTTTCGCCTCGGGCTTGACCTCGGGCTTCACCTCAGCCTTGGCGGCGGCTGCCTGCGCAGACACCTCGCCGCAGGGCGCCACCTCTGCCGGGGCAGAGCCCCTGATGAAGGGCAGCATCATGCCGGCCTTGCAGCCTTCATCATAACGCACGCCGCTGGCCGGATCGACATTCACCAGCTCGATCTCCTCCGGCATGGCCGGCTCCAGCGGCTCGGGCTGGATGTTCTTCATCATCTCGCCCCAGATAGTCATCGCGCCGGAAGCGCCGGTCAAGCCGGTAGGCTTGTTGTCATCACGCCCCACCCACACCACTGCCACGCGATCGCCGGTAAAGCCGGCAAACCAGCTGTCGCGCAGATCATCGGTGGTGCCGGTCTTGCCGGCCACATTCGTCTCCGGCGGCAGCCAGTTGCTCATACCCACCGCCGTGCCCTCACGCACCACGCCCTGCAGCGCGGCGGTAAGCAGATACACCGGGGCCGGTGCGGCCACCGGCTCGACATTCAGCGGATAACGCTGCAGCAGCTTGCCATCGGCCGTCACCACCGCACGGATGGCGCGCAAAGGCGTGCGGAAGCCGCCGTCGGCAAAGGTCTGGAACAGCTGCGTCACCTCGATCGGCGACAGCCCGTAAGCCCCGAGCAGCGACGAGGCAAACGGCGGCGGCCGCCGCTCGATGCCATACAGCGGCAACTTGTCGAGGATATGGTCAACACCGAGCTCGATGCCCAGGCGCGCGGTCGCCACGTTATAGGAATGCGCGAGTGCTGTGCGCAGCTGCACCTTGTCGTGGAACTTCCTGTCGTAGTTCTGCGGCTTCCAGTCGCTGGTGCCGCGCTGCTTCCATAGCAGCGGGCTGTCATCCAGCGGCGTGACCAGGGTGTAGTGCTGCGGGTCTTCCAGCGCGGTCAGATAGACGATGGGCTTGGCCAGCGAGCCGATCGGCCGCTGCGTATCGAGCGCGCGGTTATAGCCGGCATAGCGCGCATCGCGCCCGCCCACCATGGCCTGGATCTCGCCGGTCTGCGTGCTGCTCACCACCACCGCCCCTTCCAGCGTATTGGCGGCATTCTTGCGCCCCTTCTCCAGCGCAGTCAGGCGCGAGCTCAGCGCATCCTCGGCCTGGCGCTGCACAAAGGGGTCGAGCGTGGTGAAGATGCGCAAGCCTTCGCTGCGCAAATCTTCTTCACGGTAGTCCTGCTGCAACTGGCGGTGCACATACTGCATGTAAGCCGGATACGGCGAGGTGCCTGCCGGCGCCCGCTGCACCACGCCCAGCGGCTTTTGCCTGGCGGCAGTGAATTGCGCCTGGGTGATGACGTTCTGACCCACCATCTCCTGCAGCACCACGTTGCGGCGCTTGAGCACCAGCTCCGGATTCTTGCGCGGGTCATACACCGTCGGCCCCTTCACCATGCCCACCAGCGTGGCCATCTCGTGCAGCTCCAGCTTGTCGAGCGGACGGTCAAAATAGAAATGGCTGGCCAGGCCAAAGCCGTGAATGGCGCGGCTGGCGTCCTGCCCCAGGAAGATTTCATTCAGATAGGTCTCGAGGATTTCGTCCTTGCTGTAGTGCATCTCCAGCAGCATGGCCATCAGCACCTCGGTGCCCTTGCGCGTCAGCGTGCGTTCCGAGGTCAGGAAAAAGTTCTTCACCAGCTGCTGGGTGAGCGTGCTGCCGCCCTCAATGCGCTGGCCGGTGAGCGTCTTGAACAGGGCGCGCGCAATGCCGCGCGGGTCGATGCCCCAGTGCGTATAGAACTTGCGGTCCTCGGTGGCAATCAGCGCGTCGATCAGTGTCTTCGGCACCTGGTCCAGCCGCACCAGATCGCGGTCCTCGTTATGGCCTGGGTAGATGCCGCCGATCAGCGGTGGCTCCATGCGCAACAGCGGCTGGTCGACATCGGGCGTGCCGCGCAGCTGCAGCAGCGCCACCTTGCCGTCGGCAAAATCCATGCGCAACGGCTGCGCCGGCTGCGGCCCATCGCCGAACACAAACTCGCGCGTGGTGAACTCGAGGCCGCTCAGGGTCAGCTTGTAGGTCGCCGGTTCGCTGGGCTGCGGATTCTCGTGGTAACCGATCGTTTTCAGCTCAGCGACAAACTGTTCGCGCGACAGCTTCATCCCCGGATAGACCTCCAGCGCCCGGCCATACACGCGCGCCGGCAAGGCAAACTTGCGCCCCTCGAACGCCTCGCGGATGGTGACATCGAGGTAATAAACGTAACCGGAAAGCCCCAGCAACAGCAGCAGCGCGACGATGCGCACCGCCATGCCGGGCATCTTGAATTTAAAATTGGGACGGAAGCGCTGCCAGGACAAGGATGGGAACTTCATTATTGATGACTTTATAGTGAACGATAGTGCAGGTTGGAAGCGATGTTACCTCAGGTTGCCTGAAATTAGCTCTCTCATTGCCACGCTGTTTGCCGCGAGCCCCAGTATTATAGATACTTTGACATATTTACAGCGCGAGTAAAGGCGCGTAGCGTTACCCACTGAATTGCGGCGAACGCAGCAACCATCCATGAATTTCGCCGCCCGACTGTCTGCTGCGGCCGTTTCCATGCAAACAGCATACCTGGGAAACAGAAAGGAACTGCCATGCATCGCACATACGCCAGGATTCCAGCCCACTTCTACCGTATCAGCCTGCATAGTGAAGTGGACGACATGACGATGGCACTGGTCCCCAATCAGGATCATGCGCACCTGATCGCAAAACTGCTGACCGAGAATTACAAGCTCCGCCAGGGAGAGCGAATCATCGTTGCGCCCACCATAGTCCGCCCGGCCGGTGCGCTGGAAGCGGCGCAACTCGAACTCGCGATCAAGTGAGCGCCTGATTGCAAATCAGCCGCAGCCCAGCGCTCCCACGGCGGCAGCTTCCTGTACTAAGCGATTGATTCTTGCTCACCAATGTGCTGCTGCCCCTGTTAATACCGATACCTGTCTCTACCTGAGATACGGCGTTTTCTCTCTTCCTCTTCATCTATCAGCCGCATTTCCTGTTCTCTCTTGATTTTCTCCACGCCCTGGTCGCAATAAATCTCGCGGTTACGCTTGCACTCTTCTATCAGCTCAGCATCCTTGGATTTGCTTTCCGCTATATTATCGTTATAGCGCTTTTGCAATGCTCTGGCCTGTTCCTGCGCAGCACGGTCTCTTTCTCGCTGTGCTTCCTGGAATTGCTTCGTATCCAGCTCGTTTTGGCGTTGTTGCTCAAGTTGCTTCGGGGTCAAATTGAACTCTGTACTCGCTGCTTCATTTTGCGGGGCGCTTGGCGCCGCTGGTGCGCGAAGCTGGGTGTGCTCTCCCTGCTTCGGCGGCTTATCCGAATAGTGCGCATGTCCATTCTCATCCACCCATTTATAGACACCATCTGCATGTGCCAGTGTCGCCATCGCCATAAAAAATAACGCCAGCAACGCTGACCCAAGGGCTGGCTTTGTCGTTCGCATGGCGCAGCCATGAACATTCAGTGATTCGGATATCGTGGTCCCAATCACTGAAGGGCCGATCAATCCTGCGATGTTTTTAGAATTCGCCATCTCAGTCTCCACTGTCAAAACGATTGCACCCTACGCGGTCTGGCATCAATGGAACCCGACCCCAGTGATCAGCACTTCTTCCATCTTGTCGCAGCAAGTATCAGCTTAACGCCAGCGCCCCGGCCAGCACGACAGACAATATCAGTGAGAATGCAAACCAGGCAAAGTCACGGTCATGCAGCAGGCGGCGCAGCATGCCGGGTGCCTTGGGTACGCGCGCCAGGCGTTGCAGATCGCGCGGATTGGGGGATTGCAGGCGGTTGAGCGCTTCGGTGGAATCGAAGCGGCGTGACAGGGTCATGTGCTTGCTGGTATCCGCGTCTGCAGAAACGCGGCGCACGCTGACCGTTCCGTCAAATTGCGGTTTGAGTATTACCGTTTTGTCTGTTGCCTCTCCGGCAGGCACATCCTTCTGCACGCTGGTTTCAGCACTGCCCTGGCTTGCCAAAACAGCTGGCGCGAGTTCCTGCAGGCAGTTGCGCAAATCATCCACCATCTCCCATGCACTGGCGTAGCGGTCCGCAGGCTTCTTGGCCAGGGCGCGCATTACCACCAGATCAAGCAGGTGGGTGACTTCCGGCTTGATCCGGCTTGGCGGCGGCGGCTCGAAGGTCGCCACGTTGTGCAACACATGGGTCAGGCTGTCGCCATGAAACAGTTTGCCGCCGGTCAGCATTTCATACAGCACGATGCCGAGCGAAAAAATATCGGTGCGATTGTCCAGGGTGCCGCCGGTGCTTTGCTCGGGCGACATATATTTGGGCGTGCCCAGGCGGGTGCCGAGCTGGGTTTTCAGTTCGGAAGTCTTCAGCCGGGCAATGCCAAAGTCCATGATCTTCACGCGCCCGCGCGGCAGCAAGGTGATGTTGCCGGGCTTGATGTCGCGATGAATCACACCGTTGTCGTGCGCAAATGCCAGACCCTCCGCCACCTGCTCGGCAATCGCGACGGCCTCATGCAGCGGAATTGGCCCTTGCGCCATGCGCTCGGAAAGCTCAGTGCCTTTAAGCAACTCCATCGCCATGTAAGCCAGCGCATTCTCTTCGCCGAAATCATAAATGGTGATCAGCGCCGGATGGTTCAGGCGCGCAGCGGCTTTGGCTTCCTGGAAAAAACGCGAATGATATTCCTCACGCTCCTGCGCGTCTTCACCCAGAGCTATGGTTTTCAGCGCCACCGTGCGGTCGAGCACCGGATCATGCGCCCTGTACACCACGCCCATCGCGCCGCGACCGAGCTCGGCCTCAATGAGATAGCGGCCTAATTTATCGAGTTTAGTGCTTGCCATAGAAGAACCTGAAGGGCCGCTCAGCAGGGGGAGGGGCAGGATGAGGAGCAGGTTTGCTAACGACTACCTCTGAGGCAAAAGGCCGTGGCCGATCCGGCATCCACAGGCGCAGCGATGTAGCGATGGCCAGCAACACGCAGGCAGTGATGGCGGTGATCAGCATAAACAGGCGCCGGCGGCGGCGAGGTGCGAGGTGGTCCAGACCATATACCTGATAAGTGCGCAGCCCGGCATCGCTTAAATTGACGGTCGGCACCAGCGCCGTTTCCGCGCCCGGCGACATTTGCGCCAGCGCAGTGCGAAAGTTTTGCGTCATCCGCAAGCCGGCATCCGTGGCAGAGGCTGCCATCACCGAGGCTGTCGCCACGCCGTCGCCGGCAAGCTCTTCGCTCGCTGCATTGCTCAACACCTCAACCGGCCCATGGTCGATGCCGATGCACAAACCAAGGCCGGCATCATAGGCATGCAGTGCGCGCTCGGCAAAAGCCAGCGCAGCCGGCGCGTTATCCAGCACAGCCACCGCCACACTGCCATTGCCCCCCAGCACCAGGCGCGTGCGTGCCGGAATATCCGGCAACAGCAGCGCCAGCACCGTATCCAGCTGTGCGTTCAGGCGCGCCTGCTCCGCCACCGGGCGGCGCGCATAATCGCATATGCGTAGCAGGACAACGCTACTCAGAACCGGTAAATGTTCAGCTTCGGTCATGTCGGAGGGAAATGGAGGGTGAGGGTGCGTATAGTTTGCTCAGCGCAAATTTTAGCTGGATATGGCCGCGAATAATAGTTGAATACCGATAAAAATGGCGGCCCCTTGCATTTGACATCAACAAATGAAAATGTGATTTGCAGGGCCGGCCCCCGATGGGGGTTAGCGGACAGTTTAATTCCCTGTTGATGATGCGCGTTCGCCGTAGTGGGCACGCAGGTCAGCGGCCACCTTGAACACGATCAGCAGCACCAGCGCAGGCATCGGGTTCTTCAGCAACATCACCACCCAGCCGCCGAAAATAAGCGTGAACTGCATCACCACGATACGCCCGTAAGGTGCCTTCATCAGGCTAGCCACTGTCGTACGCTCGTATTCGCGATGGGCAATAAAATTCAGCGCAAACGAAACACCGTGACTGAGCAGGAGCGCCAGCAGCGCGGGCCATAGCGGCGCAAACAGATGGCCAAGCGCCTCCAGCGCGCCGGGGTCGGGGCTCCTCGCATTGATCCCGCGCACGAACAACTCGTAAATGAACAGAAAGTGGATCGCCATGAAGCCGCCGAAATGCCCCGCAAAAAATAGCCCGGGAAAAGGCGCCCACCACCTGACGACAACGGCGATCTTGAGCAGGGTGTAGAAGCCGATCACTGCGCTCTCCGCCCAGAACAGCACCATCACCTCCTCCAGCTTCCAGCCGCCCACTAGCACGCTGAGCAGGGGGATCAGGTTGGCGGCGACAAGCACCAGCATGGAGAACAGTGGCAGCGGACGCTGGGTGAGCTCGGCGGGCGGATCGAATTTGGCTGGGGTGAACTCGGGCGGCCTCTCGAATTCGGCAGCCGGCGCTAGCGCCAGCGCGGCCATCGCGCCGTTCAGTATTTCCAGGTTGCGTTCTGCGCTGCCCAGCGGCATCGTGTCGCCCAGGCCGCGGCGGATGTCGTCGTATTCGAAGCGCACGCGCGCGCTTTCGCCGCCGGGCTCGGCTTCGACGCGCAGGTTGCGCATCAGGGCGAGCTTGTACTCGGTGATCATCCTGAAGGGGCCGACGTTCAGCACATAGATGAGCCGCCCACCCGCCAGCCGTGCCGATTCGCCAAAGAACAGAAGGAATACGGTCAGAGCACCGAGCGCCATCACAGCCACCGACCAGCCGATGATCCAGAACAGATCG
>JBGPPE010000063.1:0-14494 GCA_041488395.1 Gallionellaceae bacterium | reverse complement strand
GATTTTACCTTAGCCCCGTACAACTTTGAAAGTGATTTCACTCTCCATCAACGGCACGCCGTCCACATTTGAACGACCTCTCAGCGTTGCAGAATTAATCGAGCATATGCAATTGGGCAAACAGCGCATTGCGCTGGAGCGCAATGGCGAAATTGTCCCGCGCGGGCAATTCAATCAGCAGATGCTGGCAGATGGCGACAAACTAGAGATCGTTGTTGCGGTTGGCGGCGGCTAAACTTACCTGGGAAATTTTCACCATGAATCAAGACAATCTCATCATCGCGGGCAAATCCTATTCTTCACGCCTACTGGTCGGCACCGGAAAGTACAAAGATTTTGCAGAGACTCAGGCTGCGATTGAGGCCAGCGGCGCGGAAATAATCACCATCGCCATCCGCCGCAGCAACATCGGACAAAACCCGAACGAGCCCAACCTGCTCGACATACTACCGCCTGCAAAATATACCCTGCTACCCAATACCGCTGGCTGCTACAGCGCAGATGATGCTGTGCGCACATTGCGTCTGGCACGCGAACTGCTGGATGGCCACAGCCTGGTAAAACTGGAAGTGCTGGGTGACCCGCAGTCGCTCTACCCCAACGTGGTGGAAACGCTGGCCGCTGCCAAGACACTGGTTAAGGATGGTTTTCAGGTGATGGTCTACACCTCGGACGACCCCATTATTGCCAAACAGCTGGAGGATATCGGCTGCGTCGCCATCATGCCGCTGGCCTCGCTGATCGGCTCGGGCATGGGCATACTCAACCCGTGGAATCTGCAACTCATCATGGATCGCGTACAGGTGCCGGTCATCGTCGACGCCGGCGTGGGCACTGCTTCCGATGCAGCGATTGCGATGGAGCTAGGCTGCCATGGCGTGCTGATGAACACCGCGATCGCCGCCGCACAAAAACCCGTGCTGATGGCCAGCGCCATGAGACTCGGCATTGAAGCCGGACGCGCCGCCTATCTCGCCGGACGCATGCCAAGGAAACTCTACAGCGCCTCGCCCAGCTCCCCCACCACTGGCATGATCACCCCTGGAAAGAGTGCCTGATGGAGTTGCGCAACAGGCACATCCGCAGCTTTGTGCTGCGCCAGGGACGCGTGTCGTCCGCACAACAGCGTTGCCTGGACACACTGATGCCGCGCTATGGCATTCCCTATGCAGAACAGAAGCTGGACCTCAACACTGCGTTTGGCCGCAGCGCCCCAAAAATTCTGGAAATCGGCTTCGGCATGGGCGAGCCTACGGCATTCATCGCAATAAACCACCCACAGAACGACTATCTGGCACTTGAGGTTCATACCCCGGGCGTAGGCAGCCTGCTCAAACAGATAGACGAGCAAGGCATCAGCAATCTACGCATCATGCAGCACGATGCAGTGGAGGTAATGCGCGACATGCTGGGCGACAACGTACTCGATGGTGTGCACATCTTTTTCCCCGACCCTTGGCACAAGGCGCGTCACAACAAGCGGCGCCTGATCCAGGCCCCGTTCATAGCGCAACTGGTGCAGAAGATCAAACCCGGCGGTTACATACACGTAGCTACCGACTGGCAGGACTATGCCGAGCAGGTACTGGCTGTACTCAGTGCTGAACCATTACTCAAAAATACAGCTATCGGCTACGCCGAGAAACCCGCTTATCGGCCGCTGACCAAATTTGAGCAGCGCGGCTTAAGGCTGGGACATGGCGTATGGGATCTGGTATTTCAGCGCGTGTAAGCAGAGCGCTTACACGTCTTCCTTAAGAAATATTTCCAGCAGGTCATTCAAAAAGCGTCGCCCGGTCTCAGTCGGCGCGATGCGCTGCTGATCGCGCAACAGCAGACCACGCTGCTCGGCCTGCTCCAGCTCGCCGCGCAGCAGCAACAAGGGCAAACTGGTACGCTCGCTGAACAGCTCGGCAGCGAACCCTTGATTCAACCGCAGGGCATTCATCATGAATTCGAAACAAAGATCGTCACGCGTCAGCACCTGTTCGGTTTGTACCGGCGCCCCTTGCCTCACCCGCTCCATATAGGCTTGCGGCTGTTTGTAGCGTGCCTGCCGGATCACCTTGTCGTGAAAACTCAGCTTGCTGTGCGCCCCGGCACCAATGCCGAGATAATCGCCGAATTGCCAGTAATTAAGATTGTGGCGTGATTGTTTCTTCGGCTGTGCGAAGGCCGAGGTTTCGTAGTGCTGATAGTCGTGTTCAGCCAGCAAAGCTTCTATGCACTGTTGCATCTCGCTGCTCGCATCATCGTCCGGCAGTGACGGCGGATAGCGGTGAAACAGCGTGTTCGGCTCCAGCGTCAGGTGGTAACAG
Organism: Gallionellaceae bacterium; assembly: GCA_041488395.1. GTDB lineage: Bacteria > Pseudomonadota > Gammaproteobacteria > Burkholderiales > Gallionellaceae > 39-52-133. The sequence goes on along the minus strand of JBGPPE010000063.1, from coordinate 12,176 downwards.
GACAGGTGCTGCGGCTGGAATTGCAGCGCAGTCTGCACATCCTGCAACGCCTCGCTCAGCGTCTGCTGCGGCAGCGCATACATCAAATCCAGGTTGATATTGTCGAAGTGGCGCTGCGCAAATTCCACTGCGCGGCGCGCCTCATTGGCGTCATGAATGCGCCCCAGCGCTTGCAGATGTGACTCATTGAAACTCTGTATCCCCAGCGACAGACGATTCACCCCAGCTGCGCGAAAAGCGGCGAATTTCTTCGCCTCCACCGTGCCCGGATTGGCTTCCAGGGTGATTTCCGCGTTCACATCCAGCGGCAGCAGCATGCGCACTGCGCTGAGTATGCGTTCCAGCGCCTGCGCAGACAGCAGGCTAGGCGTACCTCCGCCAATAAACACGCTATACACCTTGCGCCCCCACACCAGTGGCAGCGACATTTCCAGATCGCGAATCAATGCCGCCACATAGTCGTCCTCCGGCAAGTCTCCGCGCGCCTCATGCGAGTTGAAATCGCAATACGGGCATTTGCGCACACACCATGGAATATGTATGTACAGCGAGAGCGGGGGCAATGCCTGGAAGTTGACGACCTGTGATTTCAGGCCGACTGGGTGTAGCGGCTGAACAGTCATTCGAGCTTCAGTTTCTGCAACAGAATTTTCATTGCCTTGCCGCGATGGCTGAGCAAGGTCTTTTCATCGTGCGTCAGCTCCGAACTCATCTTGCCCTGCTGCGGCAGCCAGAACATTGGGTCATAGCCAAAGCCGCCGTCGCCACGCTCATCGTGCGCGATTTCGCCATGCCACTCACCTTCGGCAATTACCGGCTGCGGATCATCAGCATGGTGCACCAGCACCAGCACGCAATAGTAGTGAGCGCGGCGATCAACCACGCCCTGCATGTCCTGCAGCAGCTTTTCGTTATTGCGCACATCCGACTTCGGCTCTCCCGCATAGCGCGCAGACCACACACCGGGCGCACCACCCAGGGGGGTGACACAGATGCCGGAATCATCCGCCAGTGCCGGCAGGCCGCTAAGCTTGCTAACGTGGCGTGCCTTGGCCAGCGCATTCTCTATAAAAGTGCAATGCGGCTCATCGGCTTCAGAAATGCCAAGCTGGGATTGCGTCAGCACTTCAATGCCGAGCGGGGCGAGCATGGCCTGAAATTCGCGCAGCTTGCCGGGATTGTTGGAGGCAATCACAAGTTTTTTCATAAAAAATTATTCCGCCAGAGCCTCACGCTGCAACTCGATCAGCCGAGTAATGCCGGCCTTGGCCAGCTCAAGCAGCTCATCCATCTCGGCACGGCTGAATGGGTGGCCCTCTGCGGTGCCCTGCACCTCGACAAAATGGCCGCTGCCCAGCATCACCACATTCATGTCGGTATCGCAATCAGAGTCTTCTGCGCAATCGAGATCAAGCACGGGGGAGCCTTGATAGATACCCACCGAGATGGCCGCCACCGCATCTCGCAACGGGCTTTCCTGTAGCAGTCCTTTTTGCAGCAGGCCTGTCACCGCATCCTGCAGTGCCACATAGGCGCCGGTTATGCTGGCAGTGCGGGTACCGCCATCCGCCTGAATCACGTCACAGTCGATCTGAATGGTACGCTCGCCCAGCTTGTGCAAATCAACCACCGCACGCAAACTGCGGCCGATCAGGCGCTGGATTTCCTGGGTGCGCCCGGACTGCTTGCCGCGCGCCGCTTCCCGATCCATGCGGCTGCCAGTCGAGCGCGGCAGCATGCCGTACTCTGCCGTGACCCAGCCTTCTCCCGTCCCCTTCTTGTGCGACGGCACACGCTCTTCCACGCTGGCGGTACAGATGACTTTGGTATCACCACACTCAATCAGCACGGAACCTTCGGCGTGCTTGGTGTAATTACGGATGAGACGAACAGTGCGTAATTGATTAGGCTGGCGCTGGCTTGGACGCATACTCAGGATCTCGGCGAGTTGAACGGCACACATTATAGCGTGCTCGCAACCCGCCTAGCGTTCGTCGAGCACCCCAAAAAATGGCTCGGTGACGTGATGGTCCTGCTCGCCATCCCCCCAGCGCGCGACAACTGCTGTCGTATTGTCGGCGCTGACATTCTCGCGAAACAAGGCCAACCCTATCAGCTGTTCCAGCGCACTCGGCAACGGCGCCGTCTGCAATGCCTTGACGATTTCGCCCTCGGACACGGGCCCCCAAAGACCATCGCTGCACAGAAGCAGCACATCGCCCTGCATCAGTGCCACCTCGGGTGCGGTCTCGACATAAAACTGGTCATCCGACCCGCCGAGGCAATTGGTTATTTTGTTGCGATCGGGGTGCGTCTTCATTTCCTCATGCGTAATCAGCCCCCAGTCTGCCCACTGCTGCACCACCGAGTGATCCGAGGTCACCGCGGCCACAGCGGCATCACGTAACAGATAAAAGCGCGAATCGCCCGCGTGTGCCCAGCACACGTGACCATCCTGAACCAGCGCAGCCACACAGGTCGTTCCCGGGCTTCCCGTCAACCCCTGATCGTGCGCAAACTGGATTATGGTTTCGTGCGCATGACGCATAATCCTGGGCAGAAATTCTGCAGGCTCATGCACACGCGGCTTGGCTGCCACGGAAAAAGCCTGCATATAGGTCTGGATGGTGATTTGCGCGGCAAGCTCACCATGCGAATGGCCACCCATGCCGTCGGCCAGCACCAGTAGCAATGCATCGTTCGTGTAAGCGTATGCCACACGATCCTGGTTGTATTTACGCCCCCCTTGATAGGTAGCTTGGTAAACAGCAAAATTCATCTGAATGATTGCAAAATTTCTGGTGACCTTGAACGAAATGCACAAACGAAATTAGGGACGCGGCGTTATCGTAATATAATGTTGCGTATTCAGCCCGTTTTTTATTTCCCCAGCCTTGACTCGGAGAGCGCAATGATCTACAGCATGACCGGCTTTGCCGCAGCAGCCGCGGAACTGGATGCCGGCTCGCTCACACTGGAGATTCGCGCCGTAAACCACCGTTATCTCGATTTACAGCTGCGCGTGCCCGATGAACTGCGTGTTCTGGAGCCCGCACTGCGCGAGGCTATCTCTGCGCAGATGAGCCGCGGCAAGGTTGAATGCCGCATTGGATATTCTGCGCGCGCATCAACCAGCAATCCGGCACAGATCAATCAGGCTTTGCTGCTGCAACTTGCACAATGGAGTGACGAAGTGCGCACCATCATGCCCAATGCACGCGAACTCAGCATGGCCGATGTACTGCGCTGGAATGGCATACTGGAGAGCGCAACGCTGTCAGCAGACAATTTGCGCACCACCGTGCATGAGCTGCTCGCGCTGGCCCTGGGTGATTTCGCTGCCTCGCGCGCACGCGAGGGCGACAAGCTGAAAGACTTCCTGTTGCAGCGCGTTGCGCAAATAAACGCGTTGCGTATTGCCGTGGCACCACGCATACCTGCAGCGATCACGTCCTATGAGGAAAAATTGCGTACTCGCCTGCAGGAAGCCTTGGGCAACGGCGATGATGAGCGCCTGCGCCAGGAAATTTCCCTGTTTGCCAGCAAAATTGATGTGGACGAAGAACTCTCTCGCCTGCACAGCCATCTGACCGAGATGGAACGCGTATTGGCCAAAGGCGGGGCCGTCGGCAAGCGCCTGGATTTCCTGATGCAGGAGCTGCATCGCGAAGCCAATACCTTGGGCTCAAAATCGGTGGATGCGGAAGTATCGCGCGCGTCCATGGAGATTAAAATTCTGATTGAACAGATGCGTGAGCAAATTCAAAACCTGGAGTAAGAAATATGAGCGGAAATCTTTTTATCGTGAGTGCACCGTCGGGGGCCGGGAAGACTAGTCTGGTCAAGGCGCTGCTGGAGATCAATAAGCAAATCGACGTGTCGGTATCGTATACCACGCGTCCCCCGCGTCCGGGCGAGATCGACGGCAAGGATTACCACTTTGTCAGCCGTGAAACTTTTCTGGGCATGGCCCAGCACGGTGACTTTCTGGAAAGCGCCGAGGTTTACGGCAATATGTATGGCACCTCGCAATCCTGGATCAGCAAGGAAATCCAGAACGGGCGCGACATCCTGCTGGAAATCGACTGGCAAGGCGCAGCACAGGTGCGCAACAAATTCCCCATCTGTATCCCCATTTTCATCCTGCCGCCCTCGCTGCAAGCGCTGGAGACGCGCCTGAAGGGCCGCGGCCAGGATAGCCCTGAAGTAATAGCCCGCCGCCTGCACGCGGCACAGGAGGACATCGGCCATGTTGCCGAGTTCGACTATGTTATTATCAACGACAAGCTGGACGTGGCTCTGCAACAACTCAATGCCATCGTCGTTGCCGCCGGACTTCATCGCGACCGGCAACTCGTGCGCCAGGCAAACTTAATCAATCAATTACATAAGCAGGAGTAATCATGGCTCGTATTACCGTTGAAGATTGCATGCAATATATCCCCAACCGTTTTGAACTTACCCTGGTAGCCGCTTACCGCGCACGCCAGCTGGCCAATGGCGCCAGCTACCTCGTCGATGAGAGCAATGACAAACCCACCGTGGTTGCTCTGCGCGAAATCAGCGAAGGCAAGGTCGGCCTGGAAATCCTGAATCGCGGCATGGCTTGATTTCTGGCACACCGGTTAACCAGCCGGTGTGACTCACCCGACTTACATGTCCGATGCCGAAGCGCTCCTACAGGAAGTTTCAGCCTATCTGAAACCCGAGGATGTTGAACACATCCAGCGCGCTGTCGCATTCAGCAAAGCCGCTCACCACGGCCAGTTGCGCCAATCCGGCGATGCTTACGTTTCTCACCCCATCGCAGTTGCACGCATCCTTACCGCGCTTCACCTCGACACCCAGGCGATTATCGCCGCCCTGCTGCATGATGTCGTTGAGGACACCGACGTCAGCAATGACGACGTTGCCGCGCAATTTGGCAAGCCGGTGGCCGAACTGGTCGATGGCCTGAGCAAACTCGACAAGCTGCAATTTGAAACACGCGAAGATGCGCAGGCGGAAAATTTCCGCAAGATGCTGATGGCGATGGCGCGCGATGTGCGCGTGATCCTGATCAAGCTGGCTGACCGCTTGCACAACATGCGCACCCTGGATGCCATGTCGCGTGAAAAATGCGAGCGTATCGCGCGCGAAACCATGGAGATTTATGCGCCCATCGCCAACCGCCTGGGCCTGAACGAGATCTATCACGAGCTGCAGGATCTGAGCTTCATGCACCTGCACCCTAATCGCTACTCGGTGCTGTCCAAGGCGCTCAAGGTGGCGCGCGGCAACCGCCGCGAAGTGCTCAGCAAAATTCTTGATGCCATCCGCCAGCGCCTGGCCGAGTTCAAGGTTCATGCCGAAATCAAGGGGCGTGAAAAACATCTGTACAGCATCTACCAGAAGATGCAGGCGAAATCGCTGGCCTTCTCCGAGGTTCTGGATATTTACGGCTTTCGCGTGCTGGTGGATGACGTACCCTCCTGCTATGTTGCGCTGGGTGCGCTGCATGGCCTGTACAAACCTTTTCCCGGCAAGTTCAAGGATTACATCGCCATCCCCAAAGCCAACGGCTACCAGTCGCTGCATACAGCCCTGTTTGGTCCCTTTGGCACGCCGATTGAAGTGCAGATCCGCACGGTAGAAATGGATCGCATTGCCGAAGCAGGCGTTGCTTCGCACTGGCTGTACAAGACTGCCGATGCGCCAATCAATGATTTGCACGTTAAAACCCACCAGTGGCTGCAAAGCCTGCTGGAAAGCCTGAGCCAGAGCGGCAACTCGGTTGAATTCCTGGAGCACCTGAAAATTGACCTGTTCCCGGACGAAGTCTATGTCTTCACCCCGCAAGGCAAGATTCTTTCCCTGCCACGCGGCGCCACCGCCGTCGATTTCGCCTACAGCGTGCATACCGACATTGGCAACCGCTGCGTGGCAGTAAAAGTGAATTTTGAGCTGGTGCCCCTGCGCACAGAGCTGAACAATGGCGATCGCGTTGAAATCATCACTGCACCACACGCCCACCCCAATCCTTCCTGGCTCAGCTATGTCGTCACCAGCAAGGCGCGCAGCCAGATTCGCTATGCCCTGAAAACCATGCACCTGGATGAATCTGCCGCGCTGGGTGAGCGCCTGCTGAACCAGGCGCTCAGCTCACTGGGCCTGAAGGGGTCCGAAATAGATGATGCGCACTGGGAAAAATTGCTCCGGGAAACTGGCGCAAAATCCCGCCAGGAAGTGTTTGCCGATATTGGCCTGGGGCGCAGCCTGAACATGGTCATCGCCCGCAAACTTGCGCGTGTCAGCGATGAGGCCGCGGGGCAGGAGACCGGAGCGCACAACGTCATTACCATACTCGGCAATGAAGGAACCGCTGTGCAGTTTGCCAAGTGCTGCCGCCCTATCCCTGGCGACCCCATCATTGGCGTGCTGAAGAGCGGCCAGGGGCTGATTATTCACACCCACGACTGTCCGACGTTGCGCAAGGGCCGCAGCAGTGCAGATGAGTGGCTGGATGTCGCCTGGGACAAAAACATCAACAAACTATTTGATGTCAGCATCAAACTGGTGGTCGCCAACCAGCGCGGCGTACTGGCAAAAGTTGCCGCAGCTATTGCAGATGCCGGTTCCAACATCGAAAATGTTCAATTCAGCAATGAAGGTGATTACACCACGCTGTATTTCTGCCTGCAGGTAAACAACCGCCTGCATATGGCGCAAGTGTTGCGCGGACTGCGTCAAATTCCGGAAGTGGTGCGTATCACCCGCCTGAAGGGCCCCATCCCGCTAAGCCAGGTCAAACAGCAATAGATCCGTATCCTCCGCTGCCTCCACCTGCATGCTGGTTTCGTTACTCAGCATCGCTGCCCCCCTGTTTCCAGGTGCTGCCCATCCAGCAACACGGCACCACGCGCACCACATGAAGATAGGCTCTGCGCCCATTCTTCAATGCATAATCCAGCCGCTCCCGCTTATTCACCAGCGAGCACCAACCCTGCCGCTTTTCTGCACATCAGCACTTACTCTCCACCATATTGGCGCAGCAAGTCCAGCATGGCTGCGGCCTTATCCAGTGTCTCCTGATATTCTGCTGCGGCTTCCGAATCAGCCACTATTCCCCCGCCCGCCCAGCAGCGTATTTCACCGCCTGAATAAACCAGGGTTCGAATCACAACATTGGTATCCATATTGCCATCGAACCCCACGTATCCGATGGCACCGCAGTAAACACCGCGTTTGTGGGGCTCCAGCTGCTCAATGATTTCCATTGCTCTCTGCTTGGGCGCGCCGGTTACCGAGCCCCCCGGAAAGCAGTTGCGCAAAAGTGTCAGCGCATCCTGGCCCGCTGCCAGCTCGCCCACCACGGTGCTGACCAGGTGGTGCACGGTAGCATAGCTTTCGATTTCAAACAGCCTGGGGACTTTTACCGAGCCGTGTTTGCAACTCTTACTCAAATCGTTGCGCAACAGATCAACAATCATCAGATTTTCTGCACGGTCTTTCGGATTGCTGCGCAAATCCTGCACCATCCGGGCATCCTGCTCTGCATCTTGCATGCGCGGCCGCGTCCCCTTGATCGGCTTGGTTTCCACCAGCCCCTGCCGCAGTTGCAGGAAGCGTTCCGGAGAGGCACATAAAATCTGTGCATGCGGCATATTAAGGTATGCCGAAAAGGGCGCGGGATTCAGCTTGCGCAGTGCGCTATAGGCCACAAATGCATCGCCATCTGCTTGCGCGGAAAAGCGTTGTGCCAGATTAATTTGATAACAGTCACCCGCCCGCAAATATGTCTGTATTGCCGAGAATGCCCGCTCGTAGGTAGACCGCGTAAAGTTTGATGCAATCTTGCCATGCACCTTGAATTCACGAACGGGTATTGCAGACGTCTTTTGCAGCCGCGAAAGGATATCGGGCAGCAGACTTGCAGTCGCTCCCCTTTTCTGAAGGGAAACCAGGCTGGCCGATTTTCGCTGGTGATCAATTACCAGCGCCCAATCGTAGATACCGACCGCCATTTGCGGCAGTTCCTCGGCGTCCAGCGCCCTATCAGGCAGCGCCATCATCCTGCGTGACAGATCATAGCCCCAGTATCCCAGCGCCCCCCCGGCAAAAGGAATTTCTGCTGGGCTACTTACAGTTGCACCCAACTGTTCACGAATCAGGCTGAATGGATCTTTAGCTGAACTGCGTTCCCCGCATTCATCTACTATTTGCGTTTGCCCGCCCTGGGTCAGCAGGGTTGCAGCCGGCTGGGCAGTGAGTATGTCGTAATGCCCGCGGCCTCCGCTATCCAGCCATACTGCCCAGGGCAGGTCAGCGATAGACTCAAAATATGCGGTTGCATCGCGGGTATAAGGTAGCGAAGCTGTAAACATCATCGGTGTTAAAATTGTCGGCGTCTAATCAGGAAGAACCATCATGACCACTATTGTCGCAGTAAAAAAGAATGGAGTCGTCGCAATTGCCGCCGATACGCTGACTACTTTTGGTAATACGCGCCTGCCAGCGGCGATGGATGCATCCCATGACAAAATACTTCACTTTGCCGATAGTCATATCGGCGTATGCGGCAGTGCCGCCCACCATTTGGTTCTCGCCAGTCTGCTAGCCAAGACCCCTGATTTGCAGCTTAACAGCAAGGCGGCCATATTTGAAACCTTCCGCAAGCTTCATCCTGTTCTGAAAGAAGAGTGCTTCCTTAATCCCAAGGAAGATGAGGACGACCCATACGAATCCAGCCAGATCACCGCACTGATTGCCAACTCAAGCGGCTTGTATGGTATTTATTCCATGCGCGAAGTATTTGAGTACACTCAATTCTGGGCGATAGGTTCGGGGCATGAATTCGCCCTCGGCGCTCTGCATCACGCCTACCCTCGCTATGAAAGTGCTGAAGAAATTGCGCGTATCGGCGTAGAAGCCGGAATAGCGCTAGACAAGAACAGTGCAGCACCGATCACACTTTATACAGTGGCACTCACCCCCACTACGAATTAGCCGTAATGAAAGCAATTATCCCTCTTTTATATTGAGCATCTCACCCATCTTCACACTGATTTCAATGTGATGATTTAGCCGGCGACGCCCCAACACTGGCAAGCCAAAAAAGGCGCGCAAGAACAGCACGCCTGTCGATACGCCGGTGTAACCGTGGATCAGCCCCTAGCCCTTAACTTCAGACAAACCCACCTTGGGGCCTGCTCCACAGCACCCCAACCCATCAATTAGGCTTGCCAATACCCAACGTTGGAAACGGCCATGTAGCAGCTGGACGTACTGGCTGCTGCGCAGAAGGAGCCACTGGAGTCGCTGCCGGAGCTGGTGCTGCTGGCTTGGCTGCCACGGGTTTCTTGGCTACGGCCTTTTTAGCGGCGGGCTTCTTAGCTACTACCTTTTTAGCGGCTGGCTTTTTGGCTGCAACGGCTTTTTTCGCTGCGGGCTTCTTAGCTACTGCTTTTTTAGCGGCTGGCTTTTTGGCTGCAACGGCTTTTTTCGCTGCGGGCTTCTTAGCTGCTACTGCTTTTTTAGCGGCTGGCTTCTTAGCTGCTGCCTTCTTTGCTGCTGGTTTAGCTTTCTTCACTGCTGCCATTTCAACCTCCTTGAGATAGTGAAAGTTAATGAAACACACGCGACCTACTTGCTACACACCCGGCACCCCGCAAAGCGGTATAACCGAACGTTCCTGGCCAAGCAAACACCCCTTGGCAACCATTTATAGTCAGCAACTTATCACAATATTTAAAAAAATTCTATTTTTTTGTTGACAAAATGTGTTTTTTTGTCATTTGCCGATCTCGTTCGGTCTTGTTCAGCAACATTCCTGGTGATGCATCCTCACGTTTGCACATTCACTTTCATCTCGCGTCACTCACGTTGCAGATGTCGCCTCTTGCCGGGAGCCGGAGAAGCCCGTCGGATAAGGGCTTCGAAGGGTGCTGAAAGCTTTTTTGGTTACGGCCGGCAGATGTTTTTGCACCTGCCATGACATGAGCAACGCTCATGTGCCTTCACCAAAAGCATTTTTTCTCTCGTCTGATCACTTTCTGCATCAGTCCCACGACAGTGCACCACCGGTCTGGTACTCGGTGACACGGGTTTCGAAGAAGTTCTTTTCCTTTTTTAAATCAATCATTTCCGCCATCCACGGAAAGGGGTTCGTGGCCCCCTGGTAGAGCAGATCAACACCGATCTGCTGGCAACGACGGTTGGCGATGAAGCGCAGATACTCCTTGAACATCCCCGCGTTCAAACCCAGAATGCCGCGCGGCATGGTGTCTTCGGCATAGCGATATTCCAGCTCGACGCCCTTCTGGATCAGTCCGCGCACTTCTTCACGGAATTCCGCAGTCCACAAATGAGGGTTCTCCAGCTTGATCTGGTTGATCAGGTCCACGCCGAAATTCAGGTGCATCGATTCGTCGCGCAGGATGTACTGGTACTGCTCGGCCGCCCCGGTCATCTTGTTCTGGCGGCCCAGCGCCAGGATTTGCACGAAACCGACGTAAAAGAACAGGCCTTCCATAATGCAGGCAAACACGATCAGGCTTTTCAGCAGCTTCTGGTCAGCCTCGGGCGTGCCTGTCCTGAACTCCGGATTAGTCAGCGTGTCGATAAAGGGCAACAGGAACTCATCCTTGTCACGAATACTGGGCACTTCGTGATACATGTTGAAAATTTCGCCCTCATCCAGCCCCAGACTTTCCACGATGTACTGGTAGGCATGGGTGTGGATCGCCTCTTCAAAGGCCTGGCGCAGCAGGTACTGGCGGCACTCCGGATTGGTAATCTGGCGATAGGTGCCCAGCACGATGTTATTGGCAGCCAGGCTGTCTGCCGTACTGAAGAAACCCAGGTTGCGCTTTACCAGCAGGCGCTCATCATCGGTCAAACCATTGGGGTTCTTCCACAGGGCGATATCTGCCGTCATGTTGATTTCCTGCGGCATCCAGTGATTGGCACAGCCTGCCAGGTATTTCTCCCAGGCCCATTTGTACTTGAACGGTACCAGCTGGTTCACGTCGGCCTTGCAGTTGATAATGCGCTTGTCTTCGACCCGTATGCGTCCGGTGTCTTTGGACGCAATGGTGTAGCCGTGATCCGCTTGCGCGATGGCTCCGGCCCCCATACTCGCCATGTTCAACCCTGCTGCCACTCCACCCACTACCACGTCGTCATCAAAAGTCAGCATAGCGCTCCCTCACCTTGTCTGTTATTTGCCCATAAGGCACATTTTTGTTGTCGGCCTGCATCGAGCAGGCCATTGCACCGCGTGCTGCAACAGCTTATTGGCAGGACTCACACTCGGGGTTATCGATCGAGCAGAATTTGGTTTCCTCCGCATTCGCACCTACCGACACCGCATTCAGGCTGCCTGCACGGGAAGTGGACTTCTCCGCCGAAGTCGCCCCCATGGTGCGCAGGTAGTAAGTGGTCTTCAGGCCGCGCAGCCACGCCAGCTTGTAGGTCTCGTCCAGCTTGCGCCCGGAAACACCTGCCATGTAGATGTTCAGCGACTGCGCCTGGTCTATCCACTTCTGGCGACGTGATGCTGCCTCGATCAGCCATTGCGGCTCAAACTCGAAGGCGGTGGAATACAGGCTGCGCAACTCCGGCGGAATGCGGTCTATCTTCGACACGCTGCCGTCAAAATATTTCAGGTCGGAAATCATCACCTCGTCCCACAGGCCCAATTTTTTCAGGTCGCGCACTAGGTAATCGTTGATGACGGTGAATTCGCCGGACAGGTTGGATTTCACAAACAGGTTCTGGTAAGTCGGCTCGATGCAGGCAGACACGCCGATGATGTTGGAAATGGTTGCCGTCGGCGCAATCGCCACGCAATTGGAATTGCGCATGCCGTATTGCTGGATACGGGCGCGCAGGGCGTTCCAATCCATGCTGACCGAGCTGTCCACCTCGACAAAACCGCCGCGCGCCTGGCGCAGCATGTCCAGCGTATCCTGCGGCAGAACGCCCTTGTCCCACAGGCTGCCGCGGTAGCTGGCATAACGGCCACGTTCTTCGGCCAGCGCGGTCGACGCCCAGTAGGCGTAGTAGCACACCGCCTCCATCGAGCGATCGGCAAACTCAACCGCCGCCTCGGAAGCATAGGGCACGCGCAGCTCATGCAGGCAGTCCTGGAAGCCCATGATGCCCAGACCGACCGGACGGTGCTTGAGGTTGGCATT
>JBGPPE010000062.1:0-14621 GCA_041488395.1 Gallionellaceae bacterium | reverse complement strand
GGGCGAGGGCGTGGTGATCGAGATGGTGGGAAAAATCACCCAGGGCATGATGGGCACCGGCTTCCTCTACACCAACAGCGAGTCGCTCACCATCGGCGTCGGCTGCATGCTGTCCGATTTCAAGGACAGCGGCGTGTCGCCCTATCTGCTGCTGGAAAAAATGAAGGCGCACCCGGCGATCCAGCCGCTGATCGAAGGCGGTGAGATGAAGGAATACACTGCGCACCTGATTCCCGAGGGCGGCTACAAGGCCATCCCGCAGATTTTCGGCGAGGGCTGGATGATCGTCGGCGACTCCGGCATGTTCGTCAATGCGGTGCACCGCGAAGGCTCCAACCTGGCGATGACCACCGGGCGCATCGCCGCCGAGACGGTGATCGAGCTGAAGCAGGACGGCAAGGAAATGAGCAAGAAGAATCTCTCCGCCTATCGTACCAAGCTGGACAACAGTTTTGTGATGAAGGATCTGGCCAAGTACAAGGATATGCCGAGCGTGTTCCATGCCAACCCGCAATTTCTCACCACCTATCCCGAGCTGGTCAACAAGGCCGCGCACAGCATGCTCACCGTGGATGGCGTGGACAAGAAAACCAAGGAACGCGAGATTTTCAAGAGCTTCACCCGCAGCCGTTCGCTGACCGGGTTGATGGGTGATGCATTCAAGCTGTGGAGGGCTTTCAGATGAACGTCAATGTCGAAGAGAAACTGTTCCAGAACCGCTACAAGGTCGACCACGGTCGCCCGCACATCAGCATCATCAACCCGACGGTATGCTCGGCCGAATGCAAGAGCCAGCAGTGCACCAAAATCTGCCCGGCGGCCTGCTACAAGGCGGAAGGCAACGGCAGCGTGTCGCTGATTTCCGACGGCTGCCTGGAGTGCGGCACCTGCCGCATCATCTGCAACGATTTCAGGAACGTTGAGTGGGAGTACCCGCGCGGCGGTTACGGCATCCTGTTCAAGTTCGGCTGAAGGCGATGGAAGACATCAAGCTGTTTCTGGCGCACGCCGTGGAGCTGGAGCGCGAGTCGGCGCGGCGCTATGAAGAACTGGCTGCGAGCATGCAAGCCGACGGCAATGCAACGGTGGAGAAATTCTTCCGCAAGATGGCCGCCTTCTCGCGCAAGCATTACGCCGAGGCGATGGAGCGCGGCGGCTTCCGCCGCCTGCCTGCGCTGCCCGCCCACGAGTTCCAGTGGCCGGATGGCGTCAGCCCGGAGCAGTTTGGCTGGATCGGTGTGGACGCCATGATAGATGTAAAACGCGCGCTGGAGCTGGCGCTGGACAGCGAGCAGCGCGGCCAGGCCTTTTATGCCGGCATTGCCGATCGCAGCACGGATCACGAGGTGAGAGTGATGGCGCGCGAGTTTGCCGCCGAAGAGGCAGAGCATGTGGCGGAGCTGGAGAAGTGGTTGGGCCGCCATGCCGGGAAATCGGGCAACACCTACCTGGAAGCAGGCCGGGACAAGGGCCTGCCCCAATGAAACAGTGTACGGGCGCAACAGTAGTGAGCGCACCCCCTGGCAATATTTTGAGAAAGAGAGCAACGCATGGCTAAACCGCAAAAACATGTCTTTATCTGCACCCAGATGCGCCCGCAAGGCCACCCGCGCGGCTCGTGCGGCGCCAACGGCAGCGCAGCCGTGCACCAGGAATTTATGCAGCAGTTTGAACAGCGCGGGCTGTGGGGGCGCTTTGCCGTGACCGGCAGCGGTTGCATCGGCCCCTGCGGCACTGGTCCCAGCGTGCTGGTGTATCCGGAAGGGGTGATGTACGGCGCAGTGAGCAAGGCCGATGTCGCCGCCATTATCGAAGAACATCTGCTGGGCGACCGGCCGGTGGAAAGATTGAAAGTGCCCGCCGCCATCTGGGGCTGATTGGTTTTGTCGAATTTTTATAAAACTTTATTTTAAGGAAATAAACATGAGCACCTCTGTCATCGCTGCACTCGAATCACAAAAACGCCTGCTGTCACCGGTCTATAAGGGTGCCCTGAAAAAAGCCGACAGCGAAGGCTTTCGCGGCGAGATCGCGCTGAAATTCGCGGTGAAGCTCGCCGACGAAGCGCGCCCGCCCGAGATCGCTGCAGCTCAGACCATGTTCGCGGCCACTGGCGGCAAGTTTGATTTCATCGCCTGCGAACTGGACTCGCTCGCCTATCTGGAAAACCTGCGCGAGGTGCTGGGCGACCACCTCAAGGCCGACGGCAAGTATTTTGCCTTTGCCGGCAATGTCGACATCTCCAGGAAATACGCTATCACGCTCGACGGCATCCCGTTCAACGTGCTGCCGCTGGATGAAGCCACGGTCTATAACGAGCTGCTTGACCTGATCGGCCTGGAACGCAATGACCTGAAGAAACTGGATACTGCCGCCAAGCTCGACAAGATTGCCGAGGCTGCAGCGCGCTTCAAGGGCAAGTTCCCCGAGGTCAGCTTCGAGCAGGGCAAGAAGGAGATGGGCCCGATCCGTATTCCGGAAAACCGCCCGGTCTGAAGCATGGACGTACTCTCCCCATCCCGTCCGTTGTTTGGTGGCGAAACGCCGGCGGAGGTTGCTACCCTGCTGGCGCGCGCGATGGAGTGCTATGCCGACACCCAGCTCGCCGAGACCTTGCTGTGGCAGGCGCACCGCATGGCGCCTGACGCGCTGCCGGTGTATTTCTCCCTGTACAAGTTCTACTTTTACAAACGCAATCTGGAGAGTGCCGAACTCGCCGCCCGCATGGCATTGCTGGCTGCGGCCAGGGTGGGTGGCTTCGCTGCCGACTGGCAAAACCTGCAGGCGGATTCGGCCGACTGGGCCGACTACGCCAGCCCGGCGCACTTTTACCTGTTTACCCTGAAGGCGCTGGCTTTTATCCGCTTGCGCTGCGGCGATGGGGATGAATCCCTGCGCATACTCAACAAAATGGCCGTACTCGACCCGCGTGATTCGGTCGGTGCAGCGGTGATACGCACGATTGCGGAAGGAGTGCTTTGATGGAAGCGGAACTGCAACAACGCATCGCGGCCGTGCGGGAAACCGGCATGGCGCTGCTGGACGGGCTGCGTGCAAAGCTCGCCAAACTGGCCTTGCCGGGAGAGCCGATCAACATCCCCGAGTTCGATGAAGCCAAATTCACCCTGGAGCACGACCTCTACAACGAGCAGAAAACGCTGATGGCGTCGTTTTTTCTTTCACCGACTTACCGCGCCGGCGTGCTGCTGTTTCATTCCGACGGCAGCAGCTTCGCCGAATACCATGTGATGCGTCTGTACCCGGGCCGGCCGCATTTGTTTATCGAATCGGTGGAGGCCTGGGTGAGCGATGGGGTGATCAAGACTGATCTGAAGACGGCTGAAATGCCGAAGTAGCGTTTACCAGCACTACGCTCCACTATGTAGGAGCGGGCCAGTGTCAACTTCACAAGGGCTTTAGCCCTTAGTGGATTGCCTGACTTTGTTATGCCCGCGAATGAAAAAAACATCGCGGGCATGGCCCGCTCCTACAATTAATACTATGAAAATAGCCCGGGTGCAATAAACGCAGTGCATTGCACAGGCAGTCGACCTCATCCAAAGCAGATACTCAGCTTTCAGCATCATGGAAGAAAATCTGATTGCGCCCGGCCTCCTTGGCGCGATACATCGCTTTATCGGCCAGCTTGAGTATCTTTTCCCCGTTGGCATTATTGTTGAACAGCACTACGCCTATACTGGCCCCCAGGTTCTGGTAAGTGATCATCTTCGTTGTTCCCTGGGCACTGGAAGCAAGCCAGTATGGGCCTGACAAGGCAGCGCGAATTTTTTCCGCCACATTGGTGGCCTGAGTAGCGCACTCGGATTTTGTGCCGGCCAACTCGCTGAGCACTACCACGAATTCGTCCCCACCGAATCGCGCAACGGTGTCCACTTCGCGTACACAACTGGCAAGGCGGCGGGCCACCTCAATCAGCAATAAATCGCCTGCCTTATGGCCATGGGTATCGTTGAGCGGTTTGAAGTTATCCAGATCGAGGAACATCACTGCGCCATGGTGGCCACTGCGCTTACAGGCTGTGATAGCCTGTTCCAGACGATCATCCAGAAGACGGCGGTTAGGGAGTTGCGTCAAGCTGTCATGGAAAGCGAGCTTGTTGATTTCCTGTTCCACCATTTTGCGTTGAGTGACGTCGTGGGATACGACGACCACGCTCTGTGGCCTGCCCTGACTATTTTTGATAAGAGCGCTACTGGACTCCATGTGGCAGACCTTGCCGTTGGGCAACACGAAGCGGTATTCTGACCGCTGACCGCTGGCCGATGCCGTACTGCACGGCGTTGTTGAAGAGCTGCCTGATGCGCTCCCGGTCGTCCGGATGTATTTCGGCGAAGGAATCTGTGCCTTTCATCGCGTCCACATCGCCAAAAAGTCTGGCGTATGAAGGGCTGTTGTAGAGCCGCCGGCCTTGCAGATCCAGCACAGCAATAAAATCATCGACATTCTCGGCGATCAGGCGAAAGAACTCCTCCTGTTCAGCCAGGTCCTTGTCAACCTGCTTGCGTCTGGCGATTTCCCTTTCCAGTTCTTCATTCAGCTTCATCACCTGCGCCTCGGATTCCTTGACGTCATCAAATTCTTTCTCGAATTTATGGCGGTATCGATGCATTGCCTCAATTGAAAAGGACACGATGACACCGTCCAATAGAAACACGAAGTTGGGCCAAAGGCTGAGGTGCAGCACCTCAATTGAAAAAGAGTAATAGGGAGGAGTAAAGATGTAGGTGGCGAAAACTGATCCAATTGCCGTGGCGAGCAGTCCGGACCTGTATCCGCCAAAAATTGCGGCAAGTGTGACGGCCGGGAAAAAGGTAACGTACTGCAACCCCGCGCTGACAGGGGCAATTGCCAGCCGCACGAACAAGGCCAAACCCATCAGCACAATTGTTAATACATAGGCATGAGCGCCACCGCGTTTTTGGGGAACGAGGAACGGGAATCCAAGACTAAACCACTGTCTTGAACGATGTGCGAACGTTGCCAGATTCAGCTTCATGGGCAACCTCGTTTTGGCGTTAGATGTACGGCCGAATCAGGCTACACCTGATTGAGTATGTAATGTGAAAACGGTGTGATATGGTCGATAGCAGCCACGTTATCGCGTAGATTTCTCTCATCTATTCCATGAATGCTGAAGGACTATTTCACTTTCTCCTGAGAATCTACACCCTGTGTGAGCTGGCGTCAGCCCTGCAAACAGGGTAGTTCTCCCGGTTAAAGCCTGTAGCCGTAGGCCTTGATAATCGCCACTGCAGCCGGTTCGCGCAGAAATTTCAGCAGCGCTGCCGCCGCGATATTTTTACTGCCGCTATTCAACAGCACGGCATCCTGGCGGATGGGTTTATGCATGTTCTCCGGCACGATCCAGGCGGAGCCCTCGCTGATGCGGCCGTCTTTCATCACTTGCGACAAGGCCAGAAAGCCGAGCTCGGCATTGCCGCTGATTACAAACTGGTGGGTTTGCGCGATGTTGGTGCCCTGCACCAGTTTGGCTTGCAGCGTGGAGGTAAGCCCCAGTTTGTCCAGAGTTTCCAGCGCTGCAGCACCGTAGGGTGCCAGTTTCGGGTTGGCTATCGACAGATGGGTAAATCCACCGCGCGCGAGCACGGCTCCCTTGTCGTCCACGAATCCAGCTTTGGGCGACCACAGCACCAGTGTTCCACCGGCATAGGTGAAACGGCTGCCTGCCACAGTCATCCCTTCCTGTTCAAGTTTGGCAGGTGTGTCATCGTCGGCTGACAAAAAGACCTGGAACGGTGCGCCGTTCCTGATCTGCGCGTAGAACATGCCGGTGGCACCGAATGAAAGTTGCGCCTTGTGCCCTGTTGCTTTTTCAAATTCGGCCGCGATTATTTTCATCGGTGCGGTGAAATTGGCGGCGACAGCCACCTGGACCTCTTCGGCCTGTGCGCCAGGCGAAAACACCAGGATGGAAAGGATGAAAATAAACAACCGTGTCATTGCAGTGCTCCTGTTGATAAATTGTGCCGGCCGAGCATATTGAAATGTGGGGTGAGTGTCAAAATCGACCCGATGGCGAAGTAATATTTTCCAGCGCCAGCCGCAATGGCCGCATCGCCGATTCCTCAAAACCATGCCGTTGATAAAACCTGATCGCGGCATTATTGCTGTGGTCGGTGAGCAGGGTGATGCGCAAGCAGCCCTGCTGTTGCGCCAGCTCAATTGCGGCCTGCAGCAGTTTGCTGCCCACTCCCTTGCCGCGTTGTGCGGGGTGCACCACCATATCTTCCAGCCAGGCTGCCTTGCCGCCGCAGGCGGTACTGACGCTATACAGCAGGCTGACCATGCCGACGATCTCATTGCCTGGGCGCCACACCAGGATATGGCCAGTGTGCGGCTGCGCGATGATTTGCTGCAGCGCCGCGGCTTGTTTGGCGGCATCGGGCTGGAAGTCGGCTTCCTGGGCGAACAGGATGGCGAGCAGGGCGCACAGCTGCGGGATATCGGCCGCCGTGGCGACGTCTATTTTCCCCGATCGTGCGAGATCCATCTCACTCTTCACTGCCAAAGCATTTGTTGTAATCGTCGCATACGGCGCAGCTCGGTGCGCGGCAGGTGTTGACACCTTCGCGCTCGCACAGCTGCTTGTAGAAGAATTTCTTCCATTTCATATTGCCGGTGTTTCTGGCGGCCAGCGCAGGGAAGTATGCGGCGAGCAGGGCGGAGAGTGCCTTGCGGTCGGGCAGGCCGAGGTCTTGCCAGAGATGGTCGTTGCCCATGCAGGCGCAGGCGACGAGGTGGGCAATGCGCAGATGGCGTTCATCGGCGGCTGCGCGGTGATCGAGCAGCAGCTGCAGCAGGTCGTGAAAGCCGTTCAGCTCGTTGTCGTCAGCGGGCGTTTCATTCTGCGCGCTCAGCCAGTTGAGCGAGGGGGTGAACTGCGGAAAGTAGGCTTGCAGCAGCCTGAGGAAGTTGTGCAGCTCCAGGCCGAGTGCAGGAACAAAGGCGCTGGACAGCGGGTTGCAGTAGGTGGCGATGACATGGGCGTAAGCTTCAGCCAGGACATCGCCGCGTGTGGCGGTAAGGCCGCGCATATTGGAAACGCCGACGTCGCGGGCCGGGGGCGCTTGCAATTGGAGGTTCATGCTGCCAGCGCCGCGTGCGTGTAGCATTTTTTCGGGCAGATCTTGGCGCAGGCTTCGCAGCCGACGCAGTTCATCCCGTTGGCGACAGTCATGACTTTCTTTTCATATTCGTCATCGTCGTCGTCATCCAGCTCCAGCTTGATGATTTCGCCCTCGTCGTTGATGCCAACCAGCTGCAGCACATCGCGCCCACAGACTTTAAAGCAGCGCCCGCAGCCGATGCATTTGGCCGGATCGATGTTGCTGACAAACCTTGGTATCCAGCTGCGTCCGTCGGGCAGGGTGATGGTGACGAATGATGTCATGGTGAAGTCCTTGTTCAAGTTTAAACGTATCTTGCGTACTCTCTCCCACCTATCGCGCTCCCCTCTCACGCCTGCGGGAGAGGGGCTGGGGGAGAGGGTGGTTAGTTTGCGTAGGTTGGGTTAGCGGTTCCATCGCGTAACCCAACATTGATATTGTTGGGTTACGCAAAAAACGCTAACCCAACCTACAAAATCTATCCTCCGCTCGCCGCCAGTTTCTGGCGCGCTGCGGTCAGTTTTTCATAAGCCTGGTGCGTCTTGGCGGCCACTTCCGGAATGCGCTCCCAGCCGATGGGCAGGTCTTCCGACAGGTCGTGCAAGTCCATCTTCAGTTGCGTGGCCTGCGCGTTGAGTTTCTTGATTTCGGCCTTGATTGTGTCGATGTTTTCCATGCCATCCTCCTGTTAACCGAACCTGGCCACTTCGGGAAACCTGTTGATCATTTCCACTGCGCTATCCACCAGTTTGGCGCCTTCCTCTTCCAGCTTGCCCATGTCGTTGAAGCCGAAGCGGTGGATGTCGCGCAGGTATTTGTTGATCACCACCAGGCGCCCGGCGGTGAGCACCATGCGGCCAAAGCCTTCGTGGCTCATCTTCATCATGGGTGAAACCATGATGCCGGTCTGGCGCTCAACCGAGAGGCCGATGGCGTTGTAGAACAGTTCCAGGCGCCACAGCGTTTCCGGGTCCGGGTCGCCCATGATGGGGATTTCACGGCGCTTGTCCTTGTCGATGATGTAAGGATCGAGCAGGGTGTCGTTGCTCTTGCCGTCCCAGGTGCCATAGGTGTCCTGCGCACGGTATTGCTTGGCCAGCTCGTTGAGGAACATTTCGCCGCTGCTGATTTTTACTGCTTCTGCTGTGGTGCTCATGGTGTAACTCCTGCTCTGTTGATCGTTAAAATCTATTTTTTGCCACAGAGTACACAGAGGCCACAGAGAAAATCATGCAAAGTGTGGCGAACATCCTATCTCTCTGTGTTCTCTGTGATCTCTGTGGCTAAATCATTCTTCGTCGAAATCGATATCGCGTTCGGCGCCCTTGTTCAGTGCCTTGCGCAGCCAGGGCGGCGGTGCGTTTTTGAGCACCTCCTGCAATTTGTCGAGAATTTCGTTGATGGCTTCCGGTTCGTTTACCTTGATCGGATGGATCTTGTGCGCCACCACCCGCGCGGCGGCCGAGCCGCCGATGGCGGCGACGTAGAGGATGGCGCAATCCTTGATTGCCTCGATCTTGGGGGCGAGCTTGTCCTCGTTGCCGTCTTCCTGCAGGTCGCCGGAGAACTGGATGGCCTCGATCAGGTTGTAGCCCTGCGGCGAGATTTCATAAACTGCGAGGTTTTTCGCCCAGCCGAAGTGTGCGTCCACCCGTTGCAGGTCCTGGGTTGCGAATGCGATTTTCATGCCTCTTACTCCTTGGTTGGTGTTACACAGTCTGAGCTTGCGCTGCAGGTTCATCATGCATCTCCGGCAACGGCCAGCTATCCGGCGTGCTCTCATGCCCGTGTTCCAGGAACACGTTGCCGATCTGGAAGATCAGGTCGCGCGTGCCGCGGTAGCCCACGCTCAATTTGTGGTTGGCGCCGAGGCGGTCGAAACAGGGCAGGCCGGCGCGGAACAGCGGAATGCCGAGGCGCTCTGCTGCCTGGCGTCCGTGTGAGTGGGTGACCAGCAGATCGCAGCCTTTGGCGCGCAGTTCCAGGTCTTCCAGGTCGCCGATCAGCACTTCATCGCACGGCATCTGTTGCAGCAGCGGCGAATGCGTGGTGGTGACGGCGGCAGTGATTGCGCAGCCCATCTCGGCCAGTAGCGAGCCCAGTGCATACAGCAGATCAGGCTCGGCACCGATGGCGATCTTCTGCCCACCGAAGAAGAAGTGTCCGTCCAGCATGGCGTCCACCAGCTGGCTGCGCTGGCGCCGGTATTTGTAAGGCACTGGCTTGCCGCTCAGTTGTGAGAGATGGCTGAGAAAGTGGTCGTTCACCTCCAGCCCGGTGAGGCGGTCAAACACAGTGGCTGGCACGCCGGTGAGCTCCTCCAGTTTCTGCGCTGCCGCTGCCATCTGCTGGCCGATGGCGATGGTGGCGAGCGAGCTGCCCATGCTGCGCACCTCGTCCACGCTGGTGCCGCCGTTGGTGGTGGGGCTGAACTGGTCGGGGATGTGCCCATCCAGCGAGCCGGAGATATCCGGCAGCACGATGGCCGACAGGCCGAAGGCGGCGAGAATCTCGACGATCTCCTCGATGTCGGCGCCGGTGAGATGGCTGCCGGGCAGCAGGTTGACCTGGGCGGGGATGCTGGTGCCGGTTTTCACGGCCAGCTCTTCGATGATGCGCGTCACCGTCTTGCCCCAGCCGTCCTGGAAGGCGTCCTTGAAGTCCGGCGTTTCCACGCACACGATGGGCAGCCCGGCCAGCTCGGGGTGACGCTTGCGGATCAGCTTGAGGTCGCCGCGGATGTCTTCGCCCTTGGTCTCGGTCAGGCCGGTGCTGCACAGGCCGATGATTTCCGGCTTGGCGCGGCTGTTGATGTTGAGCAGCGCCTGCTCGATGTTGTCCATGCCGCCCATGATGGTGGTGACTTCATTCATGGCAGTAGTCTGCAGCGGGATGGCTTCGCGGAAATGGCGCACAAACAGCACCAGCCCGAACGCGGTGCAGCCCTGCGAGCCGTGCAGCACCGGCATGCAGTTGGCCATGCCCATGAAGGCCAGCGCGCCGCCGATGGGCTGGCTCATCTTGAGCGGGTTAACGCTGCAGGATTTTTTGGAGTGGGTTATGCGGGCCATAGCACACCTCGGAAAAAGCTTTCACCACAGAGACACAGAGACACAGAGGAAAGGCAAAACGAGTTCACACAGAATTGATCACAGACGGTTTGTGCCTTTGGTTTTCTCTGTGTCTCTGTACTCGCAAGGAGTAGGCCGTGGTTGTAAGGGGCTGAAGCCCCAACAACACACGCTCTGTCTCTGTGGTTAATAGGTTTAAGTCTCATTCCCATGGCGCCGCCCTCCTCACCTGTTCCCAGATCGGGTTGTACAGCGCCTTGTCGATCTCCTGCACCAGCGTCACCATGCCTTCATAGCCGGCATAGGCGTGGTGGCGTTCCTGGTTGATGTCCAGCCAGGGCATCTTGGCCTTGAGCGCGACAAACTGCGAGCGCCCGCCGGAGAGCATGATGTCGGCTTTGGCATCCTTGAGCATCTTGTACATTTCGCGCGGGGCCATGTCGTCAAACATGTGGGCATCGCCGCCCATCAGCTCCTTCACACGTTCTTTGTCTTCCTCGGTGGATTTCTTCACGCTGGTGCCGACGATCTCCAGCCCGACTTCCTGCAGGGCGGAGACCACCGACCACGACTTCACGCCGCCGGTGATCAGCAGCACGCGCTTGTCCTTGAGGCGCTCGCGATAGGCGTTCAGCCTTGCCCAGGCGCGTGCTTCTTCGCGCTGGATCAGCGCCTCGGTGCGCTCCAGCAAGTCTTCCCCGGCACCGCGCTGTACCAGCAGTCTGGCGATCTGGCGCAGGCTGTCGCTGGTGTCGGAAATGCCGTAGAACGAACCCTCGAAGAAGGGAATCTCGTAGCGCTCTTCCATCTTGCGCGCGACGTTGATCATCGCCTTGGAGCACACCATCATCGCGGCGCGGGCGCGGTGCGACGAGGCTACTTCGTGATAGCGCGCATCGCCGGAAATGGAGGCCAGCACGCGGATGCCGAGGTGGTCGAGCAGCGGCTTGATCTGCCACATCTCGCCGGAGAGGTTGTACTCGCCGATGATGTTGATGTCGCAGGGGGTGGTGGTCTCCGGCTCTTCGGTGCCGATGACGTAATCGAGCAGCGCTTCGCCCGCCAGCTTGTTGCCGAGGTTCTTGCTGCCGACAAAGCCGGGCGCATTGATCGGGATGATGGGCTTGCCGAATTTTTCGCGCGCGGCCTTGCACACCGCCTCGATCTCGTCGCCGATCAGCGCGGTGACGCAGGTCTGGTAGACGAACACGGCGGGCGGATTGTATTTTTCGATCACTTCGCGGATGGCGCGGAACAGGCGTTTTTCGCCGCCATACACAATGTCGTTCTCGGAAATGTCGGTGGTGAAGCCGGTGCGATAGAGCAGGGGGCCGGAAGACTTGGCGCCGCGGTTGTCCCACGAGTTGCCCTCGCAGGCGATGGGGCCGTGCACGATGTGCGCCACGTCGGTGATCGGCTGCAGCGCGATCTTGGCGCCGTCAAAGGCACAGCCGCCCGCCGCCGCACCCGGCGTCAGTTGCTTGGTGCAGCCTTTCTTGCGTTCCTTCGCGCCCTTGCTCTGGTTCTTGTCGCAGCCGGGCTCGTTGAACAGTTCCTGTACCTTGATGTTGAGAGCAGACATCGCCGCATTCCCTGGTTCGGCAATCTGCACCATGCAGAAGGCCACGCCTGAAAATTAGCAAGCATCATGCCAAGCAGAGAGGGGCGCGTAACAGACTGTTTATTCTGGGGAGTGGTGGCGCAGTGCGAAAGCCACGGGCAATGTCGTTTTGTAGCGAACCCTACAAACCGTACATATTGTGTAGGTCGCTGACGTCACTTAATCCGTCATTCCCGCGCAGGCGGGAATCCAGTTCTTTGGACAGCCCCGCGTAGCGGGAGCAACTCGTGGTTTTGTACGCTTCGCGGGATATTTGTCCGCTGGATTCCCGCCTGCGCGGGAATGACGCTGCAGAGGGTAACTCACGGTATCGAGGTGGTTACCCCTCCGCATTAATGCGGGAGGAACGCTTATTGCTTGGTACAAGGATAAGAGACTCAACAGACTGCACAGATTAATGACCGACGCACACCTTTCCATCGCCACCGGCGCCAACAGCGGCAACCTGGTCGGCGTGCCCACCGGCTTGCTGGCCAGCGCCAGCTTCAACCAGTTTCCCATCGCGCTGTCGATACGCGGGGTGCGCGAGGCGCATGCCGACCTGTTCGACGAGCTGAGCCTGTGCACCAGCCTGGACAGGGCACGCCAGATATTCAGCATTTATATGGATACGCTGTTTGAACTGAGCGCCTCGCGTGTTGGGGCGCGGCGCTTTCGTGCCAGCTATCTGCGCCTGCTCAAGGATTGGGGCTTCGATTCCAACAGCCCGGCCGGCGCGGTGCTCAAAGGCTGGGTGGAAAGCCGCTTCGGCCTGTTCCCCACCTTTCACCGCGCGCCGATACGCCGCTTCAATTCGCCCGAGTGGCTGGCCTATGTGGAGCACAAGATGTCCACCCGTTTCAACAATAACAACATCCACGCGCAGCTGGATGTGCTGTATGAATTCAGCCAGTGGGTGCTGGCGCGCTTCGTCGCCACCGGCAAGCGCCACCTCACCCTGTATCGCGGCACCAATGATGTGCGCGAGCAGCAACTGGTGCAGCAGCTCGATGCGCGCACCGCGATTGTGCGCCTGAACAACCTGGTGTCGTTCACCGCACAGCGCGAGATCGCCGACGAGTTTGGCGACACCATCATCGAAGTCGAGGTGCCCGTCGTCAAAATCCTCTTCTTCAACGAGCTGCGTGCGCCCTGTCTGTTGCGGGGCGAGGCGGAATACCTGGTCATCGGCGGCGATTACCGCGTGGCCATGTCCTATTTCTAACTCGGCAATCGCGCAGCGAGAGCGTTACCCTCTCTCCCGCGAGCGGGCTTAGTCGAATGGCTAGTTGTTTCATCTAGAGTTAGGAGAGAGGGCAGAGGCCCAGCAGTTTCATTAATAGGGGGAAAAATGGACAAGACTTTTCTTAAAAACCGCGCAACCGCTGCCTATCTCGGTCTCGCCGTGGGCGATGCGCTGGGGGCGACGGTGGAATTCATGCTGCCACGCGAAATACGCTACCAGTACGGCGTGCACAAGGACATCATCGGCGGCGGCTGGCTCAAGCTGCGCGCGGGCCGGGTAACCGACGACACCGAGATGGCACTGGCGCTGGGGCGCGCACTGGTTGCCTCGGGCGGCTGGAACGCCAGGGCGGTGGCCGATTCCTACGTGGCCTGGCTGAAGTCGCGCCCGGTGGATATCGGCAACACCTGCCGCCGCGGCATCCAGCGCTACATGGTGGAAGGCACCCTGAGCGGCCCGCCCAGCGAGGGCGATGGCGGCAACGGTGCCGCCATGCGCAACCTGCCGCTGGTGCTGCTCACCCTGCACGACGAACAGGTTTTTGTCGAGAACACCCTGTCGCAAAGCCACTTCACCCATCACCACCCGCTGTCGGACGCGGCGACGCTGGCCCTGGGACGCTTGCTGCGCGTGCTGCTCGGCGGCGGCAAGATCAGGGAGTGCCGCAAGGTGGTCAAGGATCTGCTGCGCGAATATCCCAAGTTTCAGTTTGATCCCTACCCCAGGCACGCCTCCGCCTACGTCGTGGACACCCTGCAGACCGTGCTGTACCACCTGTTCAGCACCGATTCATTCGAGAGCCTGCTGGTGGAAACGGTGAACTGCGGCGAAGACGCCGACACCACCGGCGCCATCGTCGGCATGCTGGGCGGGGCCCTATATGGGCTGGAGGCGATACCGCAGCGCTGGCTGGAAAAGCTGGAGCTGCATGTGGTCAGCGAGATTGAAGTGCAGGTGGAGGAGTTGTTGCGCTTGTCTGAGGCAGCATCTCTGCAGGAAGAGTTGCGAAGCTGATCCCGTTAACTGTTTTAACTCCCGGCTGGCGGCAACTTGCACCCCATAACTACATGCGTCATGCTGGCACATGAGCATCGGATTCACATAACTGAAGTCATTCAGAACATCCTCTAACTTGAAATCTCTGGCAACCACGCTACGACGCTGGCACATGCGTCAAATCATGCGACGCTTTCCCTTGCCACATCATGTCTGGCACAAGGCAACGCGGCAACTCGTGGTGTTGCAGGGGCTGGATGCAGTGCAGCGGGCGCATCTGCGCGAACTGACCACGTGGTTTCTGAACAGCAAGGCGATCAACGGCGTGCACGGCCTGGACGTGACATTGCCGATGCGCGTGGCGGTGGCCGCCCAGGCCTGCCTGCTGATCCTGAATCTCGACACCGATTATTTCGACAACTGGCTCGAGGTCAACCTCTATCCCGGCCCCTTCCGCGTCCGGCGCGAGCAGACGGATGAGATCGGGCTCGTGCATAGCGATGCCAGCGTGCTCAGTGGCGAATCATGGCTGCGCGGCCCGGTGATCTTGTCCTGGAATG
>JBGPPE010000061.1:0-14696 GCA_041488395.1 Gallionellaceae bacterium | reverse complement strand
ATGAAATCGAGAAGGCGCATCACGACGTGTTTAACGTGCTGCTGCAAGTGCTGGACGACGGCCGCATGACCGACGGCCAGGGCCGCACCGTGGACTTCAAGAACACCGTGATCGTGATGACCTCCAACCTCGGCGGCCAGATGATCCAGCAGATGGCTGGCGACGACTATCAGGTGGTGAAACTGGCGGTGATGGCCGAAGTGAAAAGCTACTTCAAGCCGGAATTCATCAACCGCATCGACGAGGTGGTGGTGTTCCACTCGCTGGACGAGAAACACATCAAGTCGATTGCACGCATTCAGCTGGGCTATCTGGAAAAACGCCTGGCCGCGATGGAGATGAAGTTCGACATCAGCGACGCAGCCCTGTCGGAAATCGCCAATGCCGGCTTCGACCCGGTCTACGGCGCACGGCCGCTGAAACGGGCGATCCAGGCGCAACTGGAAAACCCGTTAGCCAAGCTGATCCTGGAAGGGAAATACGCCCCCAAGGATACGGTGAAGGTGGATTGCAAGGGTGGGGTGATGCAGTTCGAGAAATAATTATGTAAGCCGTCATTCCCGCGCAGGCGGGAATCCAGTCAAACAAAAAGCTGGGTTCCCGCCTGCGCGGGAACGACAAAATCAGGAAAGCCCGGCACTGCCGGGCTTTTTTCTTAAGCACGCCGTGCGACAATGTCAGCGATGAATACCACAAACAACACCAGCCCCGCCATCTCGTGCGCCTCGTGCAAGGCTTGCTGCTGCCGGCTGGAAGTGATGCTGATGGGCGACGACGATATCCCGGTTGCATTGACGCAACAGGATCGCTGGGGCGGCTGGGTCATGGCGCGTCTCAACGATGGCTGGTGCGCAGCCCTGGACCGGCACAGCATGCTGTGCACGATATACGAGCGCCGGCCGCTGATCTGCCGTGACTATCAGGTGGGTGACAGCGACTGTCTCGGGGAACGACTGCTGGGAAACCTGCCAGATTGATGCCTATCGTTCCACTGTGACAAAAGCGGCGATCCGTCTTCGACTGTTTCTGTCAGCTGAATGATCGTTTGCTAGCAAGCAAACCCGAGCGTTCAGTGAGTGGTAACAGGTGTAATAAGAGGCTGCACATCGTGACTATGCTTCTTCACTTGTTTGGCCTGCTTCTTTTCCTTCGGCGTTAACAGAGGTTTCTTTTTGAGGTCTCTATCTCTGGTGGAATGATGAGCTTTGGACATAATTCAACTCCTTATCAGTGATTAAGGAAAAATTACGATTTCATCCTACTCCAATGAATCGGCCTTGTCCGCATATTGTTTGGGCTGGCTTGCCCCCATGATGGGCAGCTCGGTGCGGGGCAGCCGAAGTGCCTCCAGCACCTTGAGTGCAGCATAGGCATCGTTGGCCGCATAGAGCATTTGCTGCGGGGTGAGCTGCGGCTGCGACCAGTTGGAAGTGGTCACATGCCTGGACTTGGCAAAGCGCTGCTTCAGCACCAGCCCCACCGCCGCGCGCACCCCCATCTCCCGGTGGTAGCCGTCCATGCTGAACACCGTATTGAGATCGACCACCCCGCCGAAATGCACGCCCAGCCTTGTGCGGATATGTCCGCGATCCGATTTGAGGCCGAAGCCCACCTTGAGCAGCTGTTCCGATTGCAGCAGATCGAGCAGGAACGGATGCCCGGCCGCCTGATGCAGCTGAAACAAATAGGCCCTGTCGTGCAGGGCAAACTGCACCACGTGCGGCCCTTCGCTCACATCGCCCGTGACAAACGTGGGCTTCGATTCGGTATCAAAGCCCACGGTGCCTGCCGCCTTTATTTTGGCAGTGGCCGCAGCAAACTCATCCCTGCTTGCCGGCACATGGATGTGCGCAAGGGTAAGCCCGACAAATGGCTCCAGCAGCGCGATTTCGTCCTTGCTCGGGGCGGTTTTTTTCATGTGGCGAGTGAACCTGGTGTTTGAATTTGAGGACGCGCCATAGCGTAGCACCTCTCGAATGCCGCGGGCGAGCAGAGCTACAAAGAAACCGTGGCCTGTCCCCGATTGGTGATGGGATAATATAGCGATGCGTGGTGTCATATTGTCCAACCGTTTGAAAATGTCCCTTGACTATCCTTCTGGATCCCTATGAAAAATAAATTATTGTGGATATTGCTGGCGTTTACTTTAGCCGCACTCAATTCAACACAGGCTGCTCAGCAGCTGGTGCCGCTGCAACAGCAATCCGAAGCAGCGTATTGGTCCGCTGAAATTCTAAGCCGCCATCATTACCGGCACCTGCCGCTAGACGATGGATTGTCTGCGCAGATATTCGACAGTTATCTGAAGATGCTGGATGGCGAAAAGATATTTTTCCTGCAGGCTGACATCGATCAATATGCTTATGCGCGAACCAGGCTGGATGACGCGATAGTCGACAAAGACTTGAGCATTCCTTTCGCCCTCTACAATCGCTATCAGCAGCGCATGACTGAACGCATTAGCTATGCCCGCTCCCTGCTTGCAAAAGGTTTTGATTTCAATAAAAAGGAAGGCTATCAATTAAGCCGCAAGGATGCGCCGTGGCCAAAATCCGCAGACGAGTTGAATGACTTGTGGCGCAAGCGCGTCAAGAACGACTGGCTGCGCCTCAAGCTGGCGGGCAAGGACAACAAAGGCATCGTCGCCATACTGGACAAACGCTATCAGAATTCCCTGAACAGCGTGTCCAGGCTCAACGGTGAAGATGCATTTCAGAGCTTCATGAACGCCTATGCGATGACGATAGACCCGCATACCAATTATTTCGGGGTGCGCGCTGCGGAGGAATTCGATATTTCGATGAAACTATCGCTGGTCGGCATCGGCGCCGTGCTGTTTAGCAAGGACGAATACACGACGATCAGGGAGCCGTTGGCAGGCGGCCCCGCGGCCCTGTCGGGCAAGCTGAAAGCCGGAGACCGTATCGTGGCTGTCGGGCAGGGCGAGCAGGGCCCCATGACCGACATCATGGGCTGGCGCATAGACGACGCGGTGGTACTGATACGCGGCGCAGAGGATACGGTGGTGCGTCTTGACGTGCTGCCCGCAGAAGCGGGCGCCGACGGCCGGCACAAGATCATCTCGCTGGTGCGAAAAAAAATCAGCCTGGATAAGCAGGCCGCAAAGAAAACGATCATCGAGGTGAAAGACGGGGGCGTTACGCGTCGCATCGGCGTGATCACGCTGCCCAGCTTCTATGAGGATTTTGCTGCCCGCCAGAAAGGCGACAATGATTTCAAAAGCGCCACCCGTGATGTATCGCGCCTGCTGGAAGAGCTGGAAAAAGACCGGGTGGATGGCGTGCTGGTAGACCTGCGCAACAATGGCGGCGGATCGTTGCATGAAGCCGTCGACCTGACTGGCCTGTTCATAGACCAGGGGCCGGTGGTGCAGCAGCGCGATTCCGAAGGCAATGTGTCGGTCGAAAGCGATACCCATCCGGGTATGGCCTGGAATGGGCCGCTGGCCGTGTTGATCAATCGTGGCTCGGCCTCGGCGTCGGAAATATTCGCGGCGGCGATACAGGACTACGGTCGCGGCGTCGTGATCGGCGAGCAAAGTTTTGGCAAGGGCACGGTGCAGACCGTGGTAAATCTTGATGCGCTCGCGAGAAATGCCAAACCAAAACTCGGCGAACTCAAGATGACCATCGCCCAGTTCTTCCGCATCAATGGCGGCACCACCCAGATGCGCGGCGTGACGCCGGATATCAGTCTGCCGACAATGACTGACGCGGACGGATTTGGCGAATCCAGCTTCGACAATGCCTTGCCCTGGACGCAAATTCAGGCCGCCGATTACACGCCAGCAGGTAGTTTGAGCGGCATCATGCCCATGTTGATAGCGAGCCATGAGCAGCGCCTGAGCCATGACCGGGACTTCCAGTATTTGCGGGAAGACATTGCTGAATTCGGCAAACTGCGCCGG
The DNA here is from genome assembly GCA_041488395.1 of Gallionellaceae bacterium. Classification (GTDB taxonomy): domain Bacteria; phylum Pseudomonadota; class Gammaproteobacteria; order Burkholderiales; family Gallionellaceae; genus 39-52-133. The sequence goes on along the minus strand of JBGPPE010000061.1, from coordinate 10,768 downwards.
AAAAACATGATCTCGCTCAATGAAATCGAGCGCCTAAAAGATCGGGAAGCACGGGAAGCCCGCGCAGAATCTCGCGAGAAAAACAGCGGAAACAAAAAATCTGACCAGGCATCTGCTGCCGCCCGCAGCCAGGCGCGACAGGATGACGGCATGTTAGTCAACGAACGCAATCTCAGTACCGAGTTGGCCATTGAGGATGCGAGTAAAAATGCCAAGGATATATTGCTGAACGAAGCTGCTCATGTGCTCAGCGATGAGGTTGGTCTGCTGAAAGCCGACTCCAGGTTCGCGACCAGCCGCTTGCCTAACATTGAGATGCACTGACGCAATGCTGACGAACCCATTGCTTGCCGGATTGGAATAGGAACGGCTGCAAAAGAGAAAGCCCGGCATCGCCGGGCTTTGTGCTTGTCTGTGCTTCCACAGTGCTGGCGTTGTTCTCAGGCATTGCTTACTTGTCTCTGGCAACGCGTCGTTCAACGGGCGCATTGAATTTCCGGATGTTTTCCTCGGCTTGTTTGACCGTGCTGAGGTCATTGAGGATGGCCAGGAATCTTTCACTGCCATCTTCCGCGCTGAGCAATTCCAGGTTGACCTCCACCGGATAGCTGCTGCCATTCGCCCGTGTCTGCACTGTCTCATAGTTGATCGACTCCTGCTCGCCGCGCAGCAGCGGTGCGATCATTTCGCCAAAGGATGTCATGCTGGATTGCGGCTGCAGGGAAAGGAGGTTCTTCTTCTGCACCTGCGCCAGGGTGTAGCCGAGATTTTTCAGCGCATAATCGTTGGCATAGGTGATCTGCAAGGTGACGCTATCGAACATCAGGATTTCGTTCGGGCTTCCTTCCAGCAGGGCCTCTTCGTAGCTGCGCCGCAGCGCTTCGCGGCGCTGTGTTTCGGTCCATGCGCGGCGGCGCTTCAGGCTGTAAAAAGCGAAGGTGCACGCCAGCAACAGCGCCATCAGGAAATAGGGGGCATGGATGTTGTGCCACCATGCCGCCCTGATCTCTGACATGGGCATTTCCACATACAGCGTGAGCGGATAGTGCTGCAGGCGGCGCAGCGCCAGAAAACCCGTGCTGTTGCCGTCGCTGCCGCGTATCTCGAGCTGGCCCTGTTGCTGCTTGTTGGCGCGCAGAAACTCGGCCAGCGCGCCCGCGGCAGGCTTGCCATACATTTCATCCAGGCGCGCGCCATCCGGTGCGGGGTAGCGGCCTGCCAGATAGCCGTCATCGCGCAGCAGGCCCAGCGCGCTGATTTTGGGCGTGGTTGAATCCAGCCAGTAGCGCTGCAGCATGTCGGCCGGCAAGTTGGCGCTGATGATATAGGCCAGCTTGCCAGCACGGTCAGTCACGCCATAGCGTGCGGAGACGACCCAGCTCTTGTCGATATTGCCCAGCACCGGTTGGCCAATGGCGAAGTGTGGCTCTTGTTGCAGCTCGTCGCGTATCTGCTTGAAAGCAGGCTCACCGGCGAGCGTAGGCAGTTCCGCCTGGTTAGGGGTAGTCCCGGTCAACAATATCTGGCCATCGCCGCGCAGCAGCATGACATTGCCCAGCTCGCTGTGCAGACCCTGAAAGCGGCTGACCAGCGTGAATGCATGGCCAAGGTCAGGCTTGTTGCGCGTGCCGGCCAGCTCCGCGCCCAGGGTGCGCATGCCGATGTGCAGCTGGCTAAGATAAATATCGAGCGCGTTTTCGCTCAGCGCGGCTATTGTCGCCAACTGGCGAGCCTGCCCGGATTTGCTTTCTCGCCAGGACTGCGCGGCAAGGAAGGCGGCGTAAGCAAGCAGCGCAAGCACCAGCAAGGCTGCCGCATACTGCACCACCCGTTTGGGGCGTTGTTCAGTGCTGCTGTTTACCATTGGGGTTCCTAATGTCATGACAGGTGGCGGAGGTCGCATTGCTGTTCATTCCCTGCAATCTATCATCCTGTTCTGCAAAAGTTCAACCTGCTTTCCTGCCACTGTGCAGTAGCTGCAGAGTGCGGGTCTATCGTAGCGCGGGGCAACTTCCAATTACATGGAGTGAACTGAGTATTTCAGGCGTATGAGCTCACCCGGCTCCAGCCGCGCCGCAATCGATCTTCGTGGCACGGCTGGGCAGCCAAGTGATGCAGGCGTTGGCGCAGGTGGGTGATGCGGTTAGATAAAGGTGAAGAAACGGCCAGGTGCCTGGCGATTCAACTTCAAGTGCCGGGCATCATCCGCAGCGAGCTGGAGATAATGCCCGCAACAAAATAGGCTTCACTGTGCGGGGCAGGAGTGTCTTGTTTCAGCTTGAAGCAAACCAGCGTGACGATGGCCTTCCGGATTTTTTGTCCCGTCACCAACTCCCAAATGGCATCAAACTCGTCATTCCTGGGTACCAGTTCGATGACCACACTGCTTTGATCCGCCGATTTTGAGAGCAGCATGCGGCCTATCTCGTTGCTGCTTGCGCCTTTGGGTGTTGTCGAATATCCAGAAGCTCCGGAAGCTACCGTTACTCTGGAGACGTCCACCGTGGCGTGGGTTGTAATATATTTGAGGAGTTGCGCATCAAACTCGCTGTCAGATAAAACCCTGGTTTCACTCTGGGCCGAGGTAGACAGGAAAGCAAAATCTGCGATCGGGGTGCTATCGGTGAGTTGTCGTACTGAAGCAAATTTTTCACAAACAAATCTCAGCGCCTTGCTGGGCATCTTCCCCGCCAGCTCAGCAGTGTCCCCCACGCTGTTGACGAGGAAGGAATCGAGCCTGAGTTCAAGTGTGACTTCAATCATTTTGGCAGCAAGCGAATATTGATAGACAAGCTCTGTAATGAGGAGCCTTGGCGACAAGATCCAGCAGCGCGATCTTGTCTGGTATGCGCCCAGTATGACACACAAGGTGCAGGGACTAGTTCGGTGTTTTCTTCAGCGCCCGCGCGCGCAGCTGCCCGCATGCTCCCTCGATCTCCTGCCCGGCCGAGTCGCGCACCTTGGCCAGGATGTCCTGCCGGCGCAGCGTCTCCACCATGGCCGCAATGCGTGCGGCTGAGGGGCGTCGATAGGCGAGGCCGTCCACTTCATTGAAGGGGATGAAATTCATGATGGCGTATTTGCCGGCGAGCAGCTGGGCGATGCGCGCAAGCTCGGCGTCGCTGTCGTTCACGCCCTCGATCAGCGTCCATTGATACTGCACCGGATAGGCGGTGGCGCGGGCATACGCTTCAGCGCGCTCCACCAGCTCTGCGATGGGGATCTGCGGTGCATTGGGCAGCAGCCTGGCGCGCAGCGTAGCATCGGTGGTGTGCAACGAAAGGGCGAGCGCCGGTCTGACCATCCGGGCACGAGTAAAGTCTGAATCCGTTCGTGTTGTACCCGCAAGGGGTAGGCCGTGGCTGTAAGGGGCATTTGCCCCAACAGCACATGCACAGCCTGTCGAAACATGAGCGGATTCATGGCCTTCGACAGGCTCAGGCCGAACGGAGCTGGAGAAATCCCCCATCAATCGCTCAAACACCCGCAAATCACCCACCGTAGATAACACCAGATTCTTGTGCCCAATATTCCCCTGTGTGCCCAGCAGATCAATCGCCTCCAGCACATTGTCGAGATTGTGCGCCGGCTCGCCCATGCCCATGAACACCACCTTGCTCACCGCGCGGCGCTGCCGCGCCAGCACCACCTGCGCTACGATCTCCGCGCTGCCCAGCTGGCGCAGCAGGCCTGCGCGGCCGCTCATGCAGAACACACAGCCCACCGCACAACCCACCTGCGTCGAGATGCATAGCCCGCCGCGCGGCAACAGCACGCTTTCCACCATCTGTCCGTCATGCAGCTCCACCAGCAGCCGCGCTACGCCTTCGTGATCGGAAGAGGCGCGCAGCGCTGCGTTCGCCCCCTCTCCCGCAGGGCGGGAGAGGGTTGGGGAGAGGGTAGCGGAATACTCACCGTGTAGTAGCGCCAGGCCCTGCAGCTCGGCTTCGATGGCGGGCAGCTCGTTGCGCATGGCCTGCGGGAAAAAAGTCGCCGCCGGGCTGCCCTTGCGGTCATAAGAGCTCACCTGGCTCCAGCCGCGCAGCAATCGATCTTCGTGGCACGGCTTGGCACCGAGGTCATGCAGGCGTTGGCGGAGTTGGGTGATGCGCATAGGAGAGGCGGGAAGCAAAGTGAGATTGAAAATAATTGCGGGGAAGCGGTGCGGATTTTAACCCGGATTGTTCATTAGGCTTAACCAGAAGGGAATTTTCCTGTGCCCGTTCGCCCTGAGCTTGTCGAAGGGTATGGATTTACGGTGCGTGTGGTTCGACAAGCTCACCACGAACGGCCTAATGAACAATCTTGGTTCGACAAGCTCTCCACGAACGGACTAATGAACAATCTGGGTTTAACCCAGGCTTCGTCCCGGTGCGCGGCGTATGTCCGACGAGAGGGCGGGATGTCCGAATTGGGGAGGTCGAGCTTGCAATGAAAGCGCGGTTTATCCCTCTGTTGCTACAACCTTCATGTTGCAGCTCCCATCCGCCGCTGGAACCTGCTACATCGGTTTGACCGCTTTTTCCTTCACGGCTTTCAGCGCGTCGTCGGGCGAGATCTCGGTTCCCTGTGCATCCACATAATGAATGTCGAAGGCTCCGTCAGAATAGAAGAAGAATGTGCACTTCTGCTTGCACTGGAATTGGTGGACGTGATGAGCTGGCAGCAGGGCAAAACCTCCCGCCCCTAGTGTTTGCGCCGGGCCGTCCTTCATCGATACCCGGGCTGCGCCACTCACGATCATCAGATTTTCACCCGCAGTATGCCAGTGCCAGGGGATCGAACACCCTGTAGTTAATTTGGCGAGGATGATGAAAGCTCCTGTCATCGGATCGCCGGTTTGCACAGAGCCTGCAGCGCAGGTCGGCAGCCCGGGAACCGGACCGAATTTCATCTCCGCCATCTTGCGCACCGCTGCTTCGCCAGCGGACATCTGCCCATAAGCAAGCTGTGGCAGACATAGGGCCAATGACATAGCCATCATGGGGAACGACCATTGGTTTCGGTTATTCATTTCTTATTCCTCCTATTTGACCAGATGCTGTTGAAGGTTATGCGCATGGACAGGCAGTGCAGTTACCTGCCTCATTTATGACATGGCAAAATACAGTGGAACAGGCAAACATCTCAATACGCATCATTGTGTATTTGGAAATAGCGGTTCCGCTACAGTGACGCAAAATGCGAAGCTGCCCCACTTGATTGTTGATTGCTTGACTGCTTACAGGCGTCGATCCGCCGCGCTCCCTGATTGCTGCTAGTGGCTGCGCGGTTTCCCCCGCTGTGGCGCAGGCTCCGCTTTGGATTCCTGTGGCCGGCGCCCCTGCAGACGTTCCTTGAGCACCTGCATCAGATCGATCACGTTGCTCGCCGTTTCGGGTGCTGCTTCTTCTTGTGCCTGCAGCACGTCGGTGCCGGACTTGAGTTTGTCTTCGATGCACTGTTTGAGATTCCGGGCTTGCGGGTCGCTCAGCAGCTCGCTGTCAAAATTCTTGTGCGTCAATTTCTTGATGGCGCTGCGCATCTGCTCGGTGATCTTCTTGTCGGCCGGCTGGCGCGGCGGCAGCCCGATGCCTTGCGGCGAGCGCAGCTCGTCGTGAAAGCGCAGCGTCTCGGCACGCAGGATGCCGCCCTCGGCGATGATCGCCACCAGGTAATCCTTGCCGTGCATCACGAAGGTGGCGATGCCGGCGCGCTGCTCGTCTTCCATGCTCTTGGCCAGCAGCCGATAGGCCTTGGTGGTGTCGCTGTCCGGCACCAGAAAATAGGCACGCTCGAAATAGACCGGATTGATCGCGCTGAGTGGCACAAAACGCTTGAGATCGATCTCGCGCGATTTCTTCGGCTCCAGCGCCTCCAGCTCCTCGTCCTCCACCACCACATAGTGATACTTCTCGATCTCGTAGCCGCGCACGATATCGTCGCGCTCCAGCGGCCGGTTGTCGGTATCGGAGAGGAATTGCCGCCTGAGCAGCCCACCGTTGGCATCCACCATCTTCAGCGCCACCTTGCTGCTGTGCGCGGGGAACAGGCTGACCGGCAGGCTCACCAGGCCGAAGGCAATCACCCCTGACCAGATCGCATGCGACTGTTCCTGTTGCTCCTCTTCCTCTGCCGGATTTGTGTCATCGTCTTTGCTCATCTCTCACCTCATGCACGTTTGCGCGCCTGCTGGATGCTGGCCTCCAGCGCGTGGCTGATATCCAGTTCAGGCGCGCGCGGCTTGGCTGCGGGCTTGCGCAGCTTCTTGCCCTGCGCCTTGGCCGCCACCATCTCCAGCACGCGTTCGCGGAACTCGTCGTGATATTCCTCTGGCTCAAACTCTGCTTCCAGCATCTCGATCAACTGCCGCGCCAGCCCCAGCTCGCGCTGGTCCAGCGCCGGCCCCTTGGGTGGCTTCAGCGATTCCAGCGGGATAATCTCCTCCGTATGGTGCAGCGACATCAGCATCGGGTAGCCCTGATACAGCTGCAGCGCACCGACATACGACTTGTTGCGCATCACCCAGCGCGCCAGCCCTTCCACCTGCTGCGCATCCAGCGCATCCGCCAGCGCAAAAAAATCCGCGTTGTCTTCGTCCGGCCCCAGGTAATAGGGGCGGTCGTACCAGCGATGATCGATCACGTGCAGCGGCACGAAGCCGAGGATCTCGATGTCGCGCGAGGGCGCCGGCACCAGCGCCTCCAGCTCGGCGTGATTCAGCAGCACCCGCTCGCCGGACTCGGTGACATAGGCGCGGCCGGTCTGGTCATAGGGCACAACCTCCTCGGTCTCCGGATTGACCAGCACCTGGTGCACCGGCTCCAGGTCGTCGCGCTGCAGCAGGCGGAAATGCACGTTCTGATCCTCGATGGCGCCATACAGCTTCACCGGCACCCGGATCGCATCGAAACGAATGACACCCTTCCACATGGCGCGTATAGCCATCATGCACCTCCTTTATTCATAAGCCCGTTCGCCATCAGCCTGTCGAAGCTCGCCACATAATTCATGCGGTTACCATCAAACAACCGTCATTCCCGCGCAGGCGGGAATCCAGCCAATAAAAACACCCTCACGCAGTGAGGCAACACCCAAAATACAGCTTGTCCGCTTCGCGGAAGCTGTTTGAAAACTGGATTCCCGCCTGCGCGGGAATGACGAGGTGGGCGATTTTTCCTGCGCCTGTACTCATGCAGCTTTGTCTCCAGTTATGGAAAGCTCAACAATCAGCCCTTTCCTGCGTTGACGCCAGCCGCCTTGAGCATGGCCGCGCTCAGCGGCACGGCGGCCTCAAAAAATCCTTGCCACGGGTCGGCCTTCAGCGCGCGCAGGCGGCGGCGCAGCGTATCCACCGAGTAGCAGTCCGAGCGCACTGCCGGGCTCAGCTCGTCCCAGCGCAGCGGCACGGCCACCGGCGCCCCGGGGCGGGCGCGCGGCGAATAGCTGGCGATGGCGGTGGCGCCGCGGCCGTTGCGCAGATAATCGAGGAAAATCCTGCCGTGGCGTTTCGACTTCGCCATATTGGTGGTGAGCAGGCGCGGCTCGTCGCGCGCATGCTGCTCCGACACCATCCGCGCAAAGGCCTTGGCCGCGTCCCAATCGGCTTGCGGATGCAGCGGCACCACCAGATGCAGCCCCTTGCCGCCGGTGGTGCGCGGAAATGCGCTCAAACCCAGCCCCTGTAAACGCTCGCGCAGCTCGCGTGCGGTGCGCAGCACCTCGGGCCAGGCCACCTCGCTGCCGGGGTCAAGGTCGAACACCAGCAGGTCCGGGTGTTCGATGTCGTCCACCTGGCAGCCCCAGGTGTGGAACTCCATCACCCCGTGCTGCACCAGCGCCAGGATGTCGGCCAGCGCGCGCACGTACGCATACTCGCGTGCGGTCTTGCCTTCCGCGATCGCAATGCGCGGCACCGAGGCGGCCTGGCTCTTGCCCAGATGCTTCTGGTAAAAGCAGGCCTCGCGCCCTTCCGGGCAGCGCAGCAGCACCAGCGGGCGCTGCGCCAGATAGGGCAGCACCCATTCGTGGATGGACTCGTAATAGCGCGCCAGCGCCAGCTTGGTCACGCCCTGTTCGGGGTAAAGGATGCGCTCGGGGTGGCTGAGCTCGGTGCCGGCAACATCCACTGCGCCCGTCGCCGGGTGGCGCACGGGGCTGCTGGCGCTGGCCTGTGCTGCCTCTTCCAGGCTGGCCTCGGGCGAGTCGATCTGCGCGGGGTCCAGGTCTTCGCGTATGCCGAGGAAGCTGGGCTGGCGCAACAGCCCGTCGCGCGTGCGTTCGGCGTATTCCACCTCCACCACCAGCTGCGGTTCCACCCAGTGCAGGCCGCGCAAACGGGGCAGCGATGCCGCGGGGGCAAAGGGCGAGTGCGCAATCTCCTGCTGCTGCAGCTGGGCGTGCAGCTGCTCCAGCTGGCGGTTGCTGAAGCCGGTGCCCAGCCTTCCCGCATACTCCAGCCGGCCGTCGCGGTAGTTGCCCAGCAGCAGGGCGCCGAAGCCGCTGCGTGCGCCGGCCGGCGGGGTGTAGCCGCCCACCACGAATTTGGCGTGCTGCGTGCATTTCACCTTCAGCCACAGCTTGCTGCGGCCGCTGCGATAGGGCGCATCGGCGCGCTTGGAGATGATCCCCTCCAGCCCCAGGGTGCAGGCCTGCTCGAAGAACTCCGGCCCCTGTCCCTGCAGATGGTCGGAATAGCGCAACAGCCCGCCGCCAGCGGCGTGGTAACCCGCCGCCTGCAGCAGCTGCAGCAGCGCCTGCTTGCGCGCCAGCAGTGGCAGCGCAGAGAGGTCGTGCCCGTCCAGATAGGGCAGGTCAAACAGCTGGTAGCTCAGCTGCGCAGTCTGCTTGCGGTTCAGCGCCTCCTGCAGCTCGCGAAAACTGCTGGCGCCGCCCGTGCTGAGCGCCACCAGCTCGCCATCGAGGATGGCCTGCTGCACCGGCAGGGTTTCCAGCTGTTTCGCCTGGGCGCGCAGGCGCGCGGTCCAGTCGTGGCCGTTGCGCGTGATCAGGCGCACCTTGCCGTGTTCGAGGTGCGCCACGATGCGGTAACCGTCGAGCTTGATCTCGTGCAGCCAGGTTTTGCCGATCGGCGCGCGTTCGCTGGGGGTGGCCAGCTGCGGCGCCAGGCTGGCGGGGAAATCTGCCGGGCGCGCGCCGGGCAGCGCACTGGCCACGGGCGGGGCGGGACGCTGCGGCGGGGCGGGCTCGTCATGCGCGCGCTGCGCGGCGATTTCGTCCATGCTGCGGCCACTCACCACGCTCAGGTCATCGGGGCTCAGGTTCTGCTGCGGATGGTCGGTGCGCTTCACCAGCAACCAGCTCTTGCCCTTGCGGCCGGTGCCGCGTTCGCGGATGCGCACCAGCGTCCACGCCCCCTTGAGCTTGCTGCCGCTGAGGATGAAGTCGATCTGGTCTTCGTCGTTGCGGCCATCGGCTTGCCACAGGCCCATATCCCAGATCATCACCGTGCCGGCGCCGTATTCGCCCTTGGGGATGGTGCCCTCGAAGGTGCCGTATTCCAGCGGGTGGTCTTCCACCTGCACGGCCAGCCGCTTGTCGCTGCTCTTCAGCGACGGCCCCTTGGGCAGCGCCCAGCTGCGCAGCACCCCGTCCTGCTCGATGCGCAGGTCGAAGTGTTCATGCCGCGCCGCATGCTTGTGCATCACATACAGATGCCCGGCCTCCACCGCCGCGGCCGCGCCTGCCGGCTCCTGGCTGCGCTTGAAATCGCGCTTGCGCTGGTATTCATTGAGGGAGTGAGTCGCCATGAAATCGTCCTCCGCCTTGCAAGAGCGTAGACAACAGGGGCCGGGCCGAGTTTAATCCCTGATGGCGTAACGGCTTTATGGCGCGGCCGGGGAAACAGCAAGCGAATCTGAGCTATTGATCCTGCGAATCAATCTGCGCTGGACTAGGTTTTCTTGGTCCACAAGATGCACCAGCCCTCGGGGTTGATCGGCCCCTCCACCAATTTGCAGGTACTCGACGCGGCAATGAAATTAATACAGCCGGAGCACTTTTTCTCGCCCTGGGGGTGAGTCTGGTACTGCACGTTTTTCTTGGGCAGTTTCGCGCCCCCCGCTGGTGCAGCAGCATCCGCGGCGGCGGCCGGAGAACTGAAAAAGACGACAGGCACAACCAGGCTGCATCCCACCGCCAGTACCCCGCGCAGGGCAGCTCTGCGCGACTGGATTGCCTCCTGCGTCAAGCCCGCTTCTTTGGGTGTTGTCGTCCCGCTCTTGCCCCATCCGGCTTTCATCTTGCCTTTGAGGCGCTTCAAGTTGTCAACAAAGTTCCAGTTCATATCCAGCTCCTTTCGTTCGAAACACGATTGGCGGAATGGCAGCCGGGTTGCGCAAAGAATGCCAGTGCGCGACGCCATGCATCGTGTGCAGCCGCATTGAACCTCACTGTCAGCGCGCTGTATATGAGGCAAATTATGTAGGTTTTTTTCGTTGCAAAGAGAAAGCCCGGACGAAGCCGGGCTTTTTGTTAAAAGTCTTTCGATGCTGATCCATTGGGCTTCTTCACCTTCCATAGCCTGGCTGTTGGACTGGTTGACAACAGCTTGGGGTGTTGTTATCGTCTCCAACATGAAAGCCCGCGAATTATTCAACCGCCGCGTGCCTGTTACGGAACAGGCGTTTGCTGAACTGGTGCTGTGGGAAGTGTCCGAGCCGATTGCCGGCAGCAAGCATCGCTACAAATACCGGCTGGCGTTCGTGGTTACGGGGAAATGTGTGTTGCGTTACGACAACGAGGCGGGCAAGGGCGACCACAAGCATGT
>JBGPPE010000060.1:0-14866 GCA_041488395.1 Gallionellaceae bacterium | reverse complement strand
TCCTCGGCTGCACCCATTACCCCTTCCTTGCCCCGCTGATACGCGCGGTGGTGGGCGATCACATCGCGCTGGTGGATACCGGTGCAGCAGTTGCGCGCCAGTTGCAGCGGCGAATTCAGAGTGAGCTTCCCGGGCGTGCAGCTGGTGATGCCTCAGCGCAATTCTTCACTAGCGGTGATGCCGCGCAAGCTACACGCATCATGTCAATTCTATGGGGTGAGAATGTTGGGGCGAAGAGGTTGCCGCAGTCATTTGGCAACTGAATTTCAGGGCAGCTCTTGAACTTCATTGCGAGCGGAAATGCACAGAATTAGTGAATTCTGTAACGCCAAAGTTAGGGCATCCGCTCAACCACAGGCCTCGTTCAAGCGCAAGGTTCGGCAAAAATGCTATGGTATTATCAGTCTGTGGATGCATGTTTTCCCACGGCGCATACGAGTTTTCTCCCGACAAATTGTGTCAAGACTGGAGTCCATAAAATGCAGCGTACTTTTTCCCATTCCGCTCTGTTATGCATGTTGGGCATATTGCTGATCGCCAACCCTTTTAGTGTCAGTGCAGCTCTGGCTAAGGACATCAGCAAGGCAAATATAGAGGCAGTGAGCAACGCAACCTTTGAGGTGGTTGTGCTCAAGCCAACTGTCGATACGCTTAGCTATGAGCGGCCGCTGCCGCTGGATCTCATTCCTTTCACCATACGCAATGATCTTTATTATTCGGTTGGAACGGCCTTTGCGATCAATGCGAACCAATGGGTTACCGCAGCGCACGTTTTTGATCTCGGCGACAAGAGCTTGAGCAAGGCATACCGCTTGCGCGATCGCTTCGGTAAGGTCTACGACATCGACAAGATACTTAAGTATTCAATGCGTCGCGATTTCGTGGTTTTCACAGTCAAAAATCCGCCCAGCGTAAAACCGCTGGGCACCAATACTGTACCGCGCGTGAACGACAAGGTTTACGCCGTGGGCAATGCACTTGGCAATGGTGTTGTGTTTCGTGACGGCCTCTATACTTCCACTACCCCGGAGGAGCAGGATGGCGAGTGGAAATGGATTCGTTTCTCGGCGGCCGCCTCGCCGGGCAATAGTGGCGGACCGTTGCTTGATCTGCAGGGACGCGTCATTGGCGTTGTCATGAGGAAATCGGAAAATGAGAATCTTAACTATGCATTGCCGATTAACGAGATATTGACGGCTCAAGATCGGGTCGCGGATGTCGACGCAAGAGGGCTGTACAAGATTGACAATATGCCCAACCTGTCCAGCACAGACCGCATACGAAAGAAAATCACATTACCGAAATCCTACGCTGAACTGGATGCCCAGTTAACCGCAGATCTCTACGATTTCGGCCTGAAGCTCCAGAACGATTTCTTTACTCAACAACACGAACACGTGTTTCCAAGCGGCAAGGAATCCCTGCCGTTGTTGCATACCAACTACGATTCCGTCATGCCCGGATTTGTCGCCCGGGGGGAAAATGGAATATGGGATGTATTCACGCCCCGGAATACGAGCACCAATGACATAGGTGTGAATGGCAGTCTGACATACGGCACGCTAGGCTCAACCGAATTAATACTCTTCCAGAAGCCTGATGGTATCGAGACCAGCGTGCTGTACAAAGATTCGAAGCTGATGATGGACTATATCCTGCAAGGGGATCCCTTGTATCGTCAAATCGAGAATGAGAATATCAAGATCACTTCCATGGGTAAGGCCATAGAGGAGTCCACACACACAGACCGTTATGGCCGCAAGTGGCTGGTGCGGCAATGGGATATAGATTACAGCGACAGACAAGTAGCTTTGTTCGTGCTGCCGGTGCCAGGTGGATTCGCGGGAATGCTACGTATGGTACCGACGGGGCAAATGGCTGCCAACGTAGACGACCTCAAGGTACTCGCAGATTTTTCCAGTATTTCGTACTATGGGACGCTGTTGGAATGGCGAGATTTGCTTGCCCAGCGCGACTTGCTGCCGCAGGCGTTCACCGACATCAAAATCGACTTCGCACCCGGCAAAGATTTCCACTACACGTCCAAGCGGCTCACTTTTTCCTACGGGCACGACGAGATGCGTGTTACGGAGAAAAGTGATCTAAAACTGAACTTCTCTTACTTTCTTGAGAACGGCAAGGCAGTGTGGGATGTGACTCAGGTCGTGGCTGGAGACGGGAAGGATAGCGCGACCTTTTTCGCAGTGGCACGCCATCTTCAACCAGCCAAGCAACTTGACGACAAATTCAAGAGCGCCTGGAATAAGATCGCCGAGCGGCAATACCCATACAACAAGTCCGCATTCTTCGACAACAAGCGTACGCTCATCGGTGACATTTATGCACATGGTACGGCGACGGAGCATTTAATGCAGGCGCCCTTTCTCTATACAACATTCTACGGTACTAGCGGCAATCTCGAACAAAAGAGCGTCCAGATGAAGCTAGACCGCTTTATGGAGAAACTGACCGTAATCGAGAATTGATTCTTCTTCGGCGCAGGGGTGGCGGTCGAAATTGAGTTCGATTGCGGCATGGGGGGCTAAGAAATGATTTCTTCTCGCAAAACTCGGGTGTAGTCCTGCAGCGCTTCCATTCCGTCCTGTGGCAACCGCGCGGCAATCTCGCAGATGGGCAAATCATAGCCCGCCAGCACCAAATCCGGCGCCAATTCGAACAATGGGATGGCGAGAAACGGCCGCTCCAGAATATCGGGATCGGGAAGTCGGATGCCGTCCGCGTCAAGTGCCAGGTCGCCATAGACAATCAGGTCGAGGTCTATCGTGCGCGGCGCATACTTGTCCGCAGTGCGCCGGCGACCCAGCTGGTCTTCAATCCTGCGCAAGATACCGAATTTAATTTCAGCAGGCGTCGCCCCTGTTTCAATCGCTACCACGCAATTGTAATAAGGCGACTGCTCGGGGCGCTCAAGCGCTGCGCTCAGATAGACCGTGGAGATGCCAAGGAGGCGCGTCTGGCGGGAAAGGCTGCGGATTGCGCTGCGCACGTTTTCCGCTGGTTCAATGTTGGAGCCGATGCCGATGAAGGCGCGCACCATAATCCGTTCAGCGCCTGCGGCTGATTTCTACTGCCACGCTCCTGGCAAAGCGCAGCGCATGCGGTTTTTCCACGCGCACATCCACCTGGCGCACTTGTTGCTGCTCGAGGCACAGTTCCGCGACCGCTTCGGCGAGTGCCTCCTCCAGAATGAATTGGGAGTTCTCCACCATGGCGAGAACACGTTTCTTAAGCGCACGGTAATCTACGGTGTCCTCGATGCGATCGCTTTTGCCAGCCTTGCGCAAGTCGGTGTAGATCGCCAGGTTAATCACCACGTCCTGCTTTTCGCGGCGCTCGCTTTCGTTGACGCCCAAAATACAGCGGGTGAGCAGGTCGCAGATGCGGATGCGGTCCATCATGTCCTCCATAGGTCCCCCTTCAGCGGCTGCCAATTTGGCAACGCAGTGCGTCACCCTTGATCACGAAAATCCTACCACTGATCGTAAAAACCATGGCATTTTTTTGTGCCTGAAGAACCGTGCCTGGGCACGGCATGCGTTTTCACCGTCACTTCACTATCCGAATTTCATCGAGCCCGTGCTAAGCTTTGAATGTGGACAACTCGCACCGATAGAGCGAGCCAGTTCAAATATCCGCGCAAGATTACCGAAGGCAATTAGATGAGAGATTTCCGCCCAGCAACACTACGCGCCGCGCTATCGCCGGCATACTGCCACAGGCTGCGGCCAGCCAATTCCGGGGCCAGAACCGGCACATGGCCAGAGTTAATACGTACAATGGCACACGCCTGAAACAGGAGAGGAACAAGGCATGCCTATTACCCGCCGTTACACGCTGACCATTTCCTGCCCGGATCGAGCCGGCATCATCGCCGCGGTGAGCAGCTTTATTGCGCAGCACGGCGGTTTTATCGTCGAGGCGAGCTATCACACCGACCAGGAATCGCTGCGTTTCTTCATGCGCCAGGAAATACGTGCCGATTCGCTGCCGTTTGCAGCAGATGAGTTCCGCCGCCTGTTCGCAGTGCTGGCAGAAAAATTCTCCATGAGCTGGCAGCTGGCCGATTCGGCCATCAAGAAACGGCTGGTGGTGCTGGTAAGCAAGCAGGATCACTGCCTCGATGATCTGCTGCACCGCTGGCGCAGCGGCGAGCTGCAGGTAGATATACCCTGCGTGATTTCCAACCACAATGACCTGCGCAGTTTCGTCGAGTGGCACGGCATTCCCTACCATCACGTCGACGCGCAGGACAAGGCTGCGGCCTTTGCCGAGATCGAGCGCCTGTTTGCCAGCTATCAGGGCGACAGCATGGTGCTGGCGCGTTACATGCAGATACTGCCGCCCGGCCTGTGCCAGCGCTATCCCGGCCGCATCATCAACATCCACCACAGTTTCCTGCCCTCCTTCGCCGGGGCCAAGCCCTATCACCAGGCCTATACACGCGGGGTGAAGCTGATCGGCGCCACCTGTCATTACGTTACCGACGAGCTGGATGCCGGCCCCATCATCGAGCAGGACACGGTGCGCATCGACCACGGCGACAGCGTGGACGACCTGGTGCGCTATGGGCGCGACATCGAGAAGACCGTGCTGGCGCGCGGCTTGCGCTATCACGTGGAAGACCGTGTGCTGCTGTGCGGCAACAAGACCATCGTATTCAAATAAATGAACGACAGCCGCTCCATGCCGGAATTCAACGGGGCGCATTACACGCGCAGCGTGATGGAGTTGTCGGACATACTCACCGTCACCACCAGCAAACCAATCTATTCGAAAACCGGCCTGAGGCTGGTGGCCGAGGATGTGGAGATCAACTCGGCATTCTTCAAACGCATGCTGCAACACAGCATGTCGCCGCCATTTGAGCAGTGCCTGGTGGTCGCAAACGGCATCGCCCACGATGACATCGTCGGCATGGCCCAACAGCTGTTGCAAAGCGACGCCAAGCTGTCACGCATGGCAAAGTCACAAGCCGAGCAGGATGCGCTGTTACAGCCGCTGAAAGAAATTGTGCTGGCGCCAGCGGTGCATTTTCTGCTGACGCTGGCGCGCGAGCGCCGCACACACATGCTGGAGCACGCCATCATGGTGGCGCTGGTCAGCATTTATCTGGGGATCAGGATGGGGCAGTCAGGCCAGAAACTGGTCGACCTGGCGACAGCCGGGCTGCTGCATGACATCGGTGAAATGCGCTTCAATCCGCAGCTGTTCGATTCCAATTACCGCCTGAGCAGTGAGGAACGGCAGCAGATTCATCAGCATCCGCAGATGTCGCACAATATTCTGCAGGCAGCCGCTGCGTACAGCGCAAATACGCTGGCAGCGGTGCTGCAACATCATGAGCGCCAGGACGGCAGCGGTTACCCGGCGGGTCTGAGCGGGGAAGGCATCAGTCGCGCCGGGCAGATATTGGCGCTGGCAGAGGTGGCCAGCAACAAGGTATGCCAGGGACTGTGGGGTGCGCTGCGGCTGGAGATGATCTGCAAGCTGAATACGCAGCAGTTTGCCACCCCGCTGCTCGGCTATCTCTCCGCGCTGTATGGGCACGACAGCCAGAAATTACCCATGAATGGCAGCAAGGCCGCGCGCATCGGCATGCAAAAAATTCAGGGGCAGATCAACAAGATTGCGCTGGTGTTTAATACCTGGCGCGATGCTCAGGGAAAAGCGCCAGGCAAACCGCAGAGTGCTTTTGCCTTCATCCAGCAGCGCTTGAGCAGCCTGCATGTGGCCTTGCAGGATGCGGGCATAGATCCAGATGGCAAGCAATTCCTCAACGGCGATGTGGAGCAGGATCTCATGGCGATGGCAGAGCTTGATCAGCTAACGCTGGAGGTTATCTGGCAACTGCGCGAAACCCTGCTCTCCGTTCAGCACCGCTGGCCGAAATTTGCGGCTGACAAATCGGCGCAAGGAGTGGCTGTTGCCGGCTGGATAGAAGCGATGGAAGAACTGCTGAATGCCGGTGGCCGATTGTTCTGACCGACCCGGATGCCGCCGGCTTGCAAAAGCCACACCGTCCTGCCGGGTACCCCGATTTCACAGCCTTACAGCCTACCTGTTCAATTGAATAGGTGATCTTCACGCCATAAACGCGCATGCTGCTTGCAATGTGCCGCTCCGCTCTGCCTTCTGCTTCAAAAGCCAGAACTGCTTAACGGAAGCTGTGAAACCAGATCGATAAGGCGCTTGAGGCCATGAACAATTTCAACGATGTCTGTTATACACGCTGTGTCATGGAACTGGCTGGCAAAGTGCCGGTAATCACCAGCCAGGCCATTTTTTCTGTGACCGGCATCAAGCTGCTCAATTCGGGGGTACGCCTGAATTCCTCGTTTTTTGAGCGCCTCGCCAATCACAATCTGCTGCCGCCGCTGGAGCAGTGCCTGCAGGTGGAAAATGGCGTTAGCCATGAAACCATCACCAAGATGGCCGGAGACATGGTGCTGCGCGAGCCTGCGCTCAGGCGTCTTGCGCAAACCCTGCCCGATATTGCGATGTGGCTTGCGCCATTGCAGAAAGTGAACCTGAGCGAGCCGGTGCAATTTCTACTGACACTGGCGCGCGAGCAGCGCCCCAGGCTGTTAAGCCACAGCGTGCGGGTGGCGCTGCTCAGCAGCTACATCGGTATCCGCCTGGGCATGTCGATGCAGCACCTGACCGTGCTGGCCTCTGCCGGCCTGTTTCATGACCTGGGTGAGTTGCGCATAGATGAACAGTTGCTGAATCCGCAGCACCGGCTGACACCCGATGAGCGCAAACTCCTGCGTACACATCCCAACGTCACCCAGCATATCCTGCTTAACGCGGCTGCATACCCGATGGAAATCGTCAACGCAGTGATACAGCATCATGAACACATGGATGGCAGCGGCTACCCGTTTGGCTTGGGCGGCAGCGAAATGACGCGTTATGGCCGTGTCCTGTCACTGGCAGAGGCAGTCGCAAGCAAGCTCGACACAATGGCAGCCATGAACGAAACGGCGCTGGAGTTCATGCTTAAACTGAATGCACACCAGTTCGATGAAAATCTGCTGAGCATCATGTCGGTGCTGTATGCGCACGGTGATGACGGCAGGCAACAGCATAAGTCTGTCGATATCAATGTCAGCGTGCCGTACCTGCACAACGAAATAGAAAAAATAGGGCTGGCACTCAATTACTGGCTGCGCCTGCTGGACAAGACAGCTGTCGCACCGCGCAGCGCGGCAGCTTTTATCCAGCAACGCCTGGCCAGGCTGGCACTGGTATCGCGGGCGGCCGGGATCAACCCTGCGGACAAACGCAGCCTGACTGCGGGCATAGAAGAAGATGCCGGCAGCCTGCTTGAAGTAAAGCAGTTAAGCCAGGAAGCCTTGCAACAGATTCGGGAAACAGTCTATGAAGTGCATAGACGCTGGCCCGATTACCCGGCAGACAGCAGCGAGCAGGGAGCAGTAGTGCAAGGCTGGATGGAGCACATGGAGGAGCTGCTGCTCAGTGCGAAAGAGCGCGTGCTGCAGGCGTAGCGCGGGCGTCGTTGTAATTTCGATGCACAAGCAAGCCCGTTGATTGTGCATCGAAATTGCAGCGAAAAAAAACGCCCCGATGTTCCGGGGCGCTGTTTGTTGCAACGGTGTTGCGTATTACAGGTTGTAAGCGCGCTCGCCGTGAGTTGCGGTATCCAGACCTTCGCGCTCTGCTTCTTCGCTGACACGCAGGCCGATGGTCAGATCCACGACCTTGTAGCAGATGAAAGCCACTACACCCGACCAGATCAGGGCAGTCAACACACCTTGTGCCTGGATCCACAGCTGTGCAGCGATCTCGGTATCGACAACAGTGTTGTTGACATAGTCGGCGATACCAGTGCCACCCAGGTGCCATGTATTGAACACGCCGGTCAGCAATGCGCCGAGGATACCGCCGATGCCATGTACACCGAACACATCCAGCGAGTCATCAGCACCCAGCATCTTCTTCAGGCCAGTTACACCCCAGAAGCAGGCTACGCCAGCCAGTGCACCGATGGCGAGGCCGCCACCTACACCAACCCAGCCGCAGGCAGGCGTAATTGCAACCAATCCGGCAATCGCACCCGATACTGCGCCCAGCAGGCTAGGTTTGCCTTTCAGCAGCCACTCGGCAAACATCCAGGTCAGCGCAGCAGCGGCAGTTGCATTCAGGCTGTTAATGAAGGCCAGGGTAGCAGTGCCACCAGCTTCCAGCGCAGAGCCGGCATTGAAGCCAAACCAACCCACCCACAGCAGTGAAGCGCCGATCATGGTCATGGTCAGGTTATGTGGTGCAAACGACTCCTTGCCATAACCGATGCGCTTGCCAATCACGAAGGCGCCTACCAAACCGGCAATCGCGGCGTTGATGTGCACCACGGTACCACCAGCGAAGTCCAGGATACCCTTCTGGAACAGCCAGCCACCTTTTGCAGTTTCAGTGGCCAGGGTTGCCGCATCCTTGATCGCATCCGGGCCGGTCCAGAACCACACCATGTGTGCAATCGGCAGGTAGGAGAAAGTGAACCATAGCGTCGAGAACATCATCAGTGCAGAGAACTTGATGCGCTCAGCAAAAGCACCCACGATAAGCGCCACAGTGATTGCTGCGAAAGTTGCCTGGAAGGCCACGAATGCGAACTCGGGAATCACCACGCCTTTGCTGAATGTCGCCGCATTGGCCACGCTGCCGGTAGCAGAGTCGAAAATGCCTTTCAGGAATAGGCGATCAAATCCGCCGATGAACGCATTGCCTTCGGTGAAGGCCAGCGAGTAACCATAGATGGCCCACAGTACGGTGATCAGTGCAAAAATCGAGAATACCTGCATCAGCACCGACAGCATGTTCTTGCTGCGCACCAGGCCGCCGTAGAACAAGGCGAGTCCCGGAATGGACATCATAATTACCAGCAAGGAAGATACTAACATCCAGGCGGTGTCACCCTTGTTAGGAACTGGGGCAGGAGCCGCTGCAGGAGCCGCAGCGGCTGCAGGGGCAGCTGTCGCAGCGGGAGCTGCGGCAACGGCAGCAGTGGCTGCATCATCGGCGTAGGCCGAAACAGACTGGCCACACAGCACGGCCAGCAAACTAAAAAATAACAGAAATTTTTTCATCTCAGCGCTCCTTATAAGGCGTCAGGACCGGTTTCACCGGTGCGGATGCGGATAACCTGCTCGATGTCGGATACGAAAATTTTGCCGTCACCGATCTTGCCGGTTTGCGCAGCCTTCTCAATTGCCTCGATAACCTGATCCAGCATGTCGGCCTTGATGGCCGCTTCCAGCTTGATCTTGGGCAGGAAGTCGACAACATATTCTGCACCGCGATACAGCTCGGTGTGGCCTTTTTGCCGGCCAAAGCCTTTGACTTCAGTTACGGTGATGCCTTGCACGCCGATCGCGGACAGCGCTTCACGAACCTCGTCAAGCTTGAACGGCTTGATGATTGCGGTAACCATTTTCATTTCTACTCTCCTTGAGTTGGGCGGGACTACTGCGTCCCGCCAGTTGCAATCCCTGTATTACATGGAGTGTGTCAGGGAAACGGCAGTCATGCCGCGGCCCCAGTTGCCACCCGTAGCAGGCCAATCGTAAAAGCCACCTTCACGGGTGCTGGTCTTGGAATAAGCAACCGTTACTACGTAACCGCTGAAGTCCTTGGCTACACCTACTTTGTAGTCAGAATAGGATGGATCCAAATCTGCAGCAGCGGCAGCATCTGCAATATCACCCTTGTATTTCTGCGCGCCCACATGGCCGATCAGTGTGTAAGTAGTATCAGGGATGGTGTAGTTGGCGTTCAGCTCGATGTAGTTGGTGCCCTTGGAGCCTGGAACAGTCAGGAAGCCATCCAGCACGCTGTAGGAGTACTTGGCGGTCAGGAATTTGTAACTGATTGCAGCATACAACTCGGCAGTATCCGCTTTTGCAAAACCGTAAGTTGCAGTGTAATTGCCCAGATAGTTGTAGCGAATGAAGCCGACGTCATAGCCCACGTCTTCAGTAACAGTGTTCTTGTAACCGAGGTAGGTATCCAGTTCCATGGTCACGCTGCCGGTCGCCACTGCTCCGCTGTCTTGAATCCAGCTGACGTTGGAACCCCAGACACCAGCATACAGGCCGCTGGAGTGGGCAACATCAAAGCCGCCCTGAATTGCCGGGTTGGTGGAAGTTTGCGCAATACCGCGATAAATGTAATTGCTGGTGATGCCAACATTGCCGGACACGGTAAATGGAGAAGCAGGAGCATCCGCAGCGAATGCAGGCAATGCGCTCAGGGCACCAAGAACAGCAACGAGGAGTTTCGATTTATGCATGATTCAGTCCTTTCGGTAGTTTTGAACGGGATAAAATTATCCACGCTTAACGTTTAGCAGTTTCCATGCCAGGTAAAATTTTACTTATAAAACAATCAGGTTAAGGAGCTATGTCAAAATATTCGGGGCGCCGTGCACCAAGTCTATGCGACAGGCATGGGCGATGCACGCAATCGGTGCACTGTATTGGTGCGCGGGTGCACACAGCAAATTTGCTACACTGTTGGCAGTGATTAATTTCGGAGAGAGCAGTCATGCTGAACCCCAGGTTTTTTGAAGAAATGTCGGCAAAACTGAATGAGGCTGTGGCCAGCAGCCCGGCCAGGGACTTTGAAAAGAACGCCCGCGCCTTGCTGGCGCAGGGTTTTGCCAAACTGGATCTGGTGACGCGCGAGGAATATGAGGTGCAGGTGCTACTGCTGTCGCGCGCGCAAGAAAAATTGCGCGAACTGGAAGCTCGCATCGCTGCGCTGGAAGCGCTGAACAAATAAGCGCATGAGCCTGGCTGTCCTTTACAGCCGCGCCCTTTCCGGTATGGATGCGGCGCAGGTCACCGTGGAAGTGCACCTGGCCAACGGCTTGCCCAGCTTTACCATCGTCGGCTTGCCGGAAGCCGAAGTAAAGGAAAGCAAGGACAGGGTGCGCGCCGCCCTGCAGAACTGCCAGTTTGAATTCCCCGCGCGCCATATCACTGTCAACCTCGCGCCCGCCGATCTGCCCAAGGAAAGCGGGCGTTTTGATTTGCCCATTGCGCTGGGCATACTCGCCGCCTCCGGCCAGATACCGGCGGACAAGCTGGCAGAATACGAGTTTGCCGGTGAGCTGGCGCTGACCGGCGAGTTGCGCGCCATCCGCGGCGCGCTGGCGATGACCTATCATGCCGCCAATTGCGGCCGTGCCTTTATCCTGCCCGAGGTCAATGCCGCCGAGGCGGCGCTGGTGGAGCAGGCTACTGTCTATCCCGGCAAATCGCTGCTGCAGGTGGCCGCCCATCTGGCCGGGCGCGAAACCATACAACGCTATGTGCCACAGGCACAGGCGGTAGTGCCGCACTATCCCGACATGCGTGACGTGAAAGGCCAGGGGCAATCCAAGCGCGCGCTGGAGGTGGCGGCAGCGGGCGGTCATAGCGTGCTGATGAGCGGCCCGCCCGGCACCGGCAAGTCCATGCTGGCCGCGCGCTTTCCCGGCATCCTGCCGCAGATGACACAGGAGGAGGCGCTGGAAAGTGCCGCCATGCAATCGCTGGGCGGCATGTTCGAAGTGGATAAATGGAAGCAGCGCCCCTATCGTGCGCCTCACCATACCGCCTCGGCCGTGGCACTGGTCGGTGGCGGCAGCAATCCCCGCCCGGGCGAAATTTCCGTCGCCATGCACGGCATATTGTTTCTGGATGAGCTGCCCGAGTTCGATCGTCATGTGCTGGAGGTGCTGCGCGAGCCGCTGGAAAGCGGGCGCATCACCATTTCGCGCGCCGCCCGCCGTGCCGACTTCCGCGCGCAGTTCCAGCTGGTGGCCGCGATGAACCCCTGCCCCTGCGGTTATCTGGGCCACTACAACGGCAAATGTCGCTGCACGCCAGACCAGATTGCGCGCTATCGCGGCAAAATCTCCGGTCCGCTGCTGGACCGCATCGACCTGCAGATCGAAGTGGCCGCCGTAGCGCATGAGTCATTGCTGAAACAGGCAGATGGAGAAAGCAGCGAGGTTATCCAGGCCAGAGTGGAAGCAGCGCGACAGCGTGCACTTACCCGGCAGGGCAAGCCCAATGCACAGTTGGGTGTGAGCGAGATCGACGTGCTGTGCGCGCCGGATGCACAGGGTGCGGCACTGCTACAGCAGGCAATTACCCGGCTCAATCTTTCGGCGCGCGCCTATCATCGTGTACTCAAGGTGGCGCGTACCATCGCCGACCTGGCAGGGAGCACAGCGGTGCAGAGTGCGCACATCGCCGAGGCGGTGCAATACCGCAGGATGGATAAGAACAGTTAAGTGTTTAGTACGTTCCCGTCAGCATGAACCCAACACCGTAATCCGCGCTGGCATCGGATAAGCCCTTCAGCAAACTGGCACGCCAGCTCAGATCCTGCTTAACCTGGTGCGACAGGAACAGCGTCAGTTCACGTGTGCCGGGAGTGAGCGCGGTGATGCGCTGCGCGGCATCCAGCATCATGCCTGCACTGTAGCTCTTATCCAGCTTCTGGCTGACACCTGCAGTGCCGTAGCCGATGTTATTCACCTCAATCCCGCTGGGGGCGCCCACAATCTTGTAGCCGGCCGTTGCAAACAGCGTGGTGCTGTTAATGAGGTAATAGCCATCGACTTGCGCGGCATAGTCATTCTCGCCAGTGCCCAGGCCCTTGTCGGCACTGGCCGTGCCAAACTTGACCTTGCCGACGAGATCAAGAGCCAGGCTCCCTGCATCGTAAAAGGTGTAAGCGGCAGCAGCCGTGATGTCGCCCAAGCCGGCTTGCGTAGTGGTTTTGCTGGTCGTGGCAGGGCGTATCATGCCCATGCCGCGAACGATGTTGCCAACGCTGGTCACGTGGATATAGGGCACGGTCAGCTTGAGGGTTAGCTGGTCGTTCTTGTAGGTGCCGGTGACCGGAATATAGAGGATATTGGTGGAGGTATCACCGCCATATTTACCCGTGCTGTAATCAAAGCCGGCGCCAAGGCTGAAGCTGCTGTCAGCCCAGGCAGCAGGTGGAGCCAAAAACAGGCCGAGGGAAAAAAGATATTTGTGCATGATGTATCACCTCCCAATAGAAACACGGAATCAGTCGGAGCCGGGACAGCGCTGCAATCTTACTGCTGAATTATTTGCCGGGCATTCACCGATGTCAGACCAGGGACATGACGAAAAATTCATCAGGCCAGAATACGCGCAGTAACGGCCAAATCAGCGTTACATGGTAAAATCCGCGCTCATTTTTTAGCACAAGCACCATGAGCCATACACCTAACCTCATTGAAAGCCTGTTGCAACAGCGCATCCTGATTCTCGACGGCGCGATGGGCACCATGATTCAGCGCTACCAGCTGGGCGAGGCGGACTATCGCGGTGAGCGTTTTGCCGACTGGCATCGCGACCTCAAGGGCAACAACGACCTGCTGGTGCTGACCCGCCCCGCGGTGATCAGGGAAATCCACAGCGAATACCTGGAAGCCGGCGCCGACATCATCGAAACCAATACCTTCGGTGCCAACGCCACCACGCTGAAGGCTTACGGCATGGAGTCGCTCAACTACGAGCTGAACGTTGCCGGTGCCCGCCTTGCGCGCGAGGCGTGCAATGCCTATGCCACGGCCGACAAGCCGCGCTTTGTTGCCGGCGTGCTGGGACCGACCGACAAGACCTGCACCATCTCGCCCGATGTGAATGATCCTGCGGCGCGCAACATCAGCTTCGACCAGCTGGTGACCGATTATTCCGAAGCGACACGCGGTCTCATCGACGGCGGCTCCGACCTGATCCTGATCGAGACGATCTTCGACACGCTCAACGCCAAGGCGGCGATTTTCGCAGTGAAAGCGGTGTTTGAAGAGCGCGGCACAGCGCTGCCGATCATGATCTCCGGCACCATCACCGATGCATCGGGGCGCACACTCACCGGCCAGACCACCGAAGCTTTCTACAACTCGCTGATCCATGCCAACCCGATTTCCATCGGCCTCAACTGTGCGCTGGGCGCCGAAGAGCTGCGCCAGTATGTGGAAGAAATGTCGCGCGTGGCGGGCTGTTACGTGAGCGCACATCCGAATGCCGGTCTGCCCAACCCGCTGGCGCCGACTGGCTATGACGACACTCCGGAAAACATGGCGGGCCACATCAGGGAATGGGCGCGCAGCGGCTTCCTCAACATCATCGGTGGTTGCTGCGGTACCTCGCCTGCGTTTATCAAGGCGATTGCTGCTTCGGTTAAAGAGTACGCGCCGCGCAAGCTGCCCGCACTGGAACACAAGTGCCGCTTGTCCGGGCTGGAGCCGTTCAACATCGGCGACGACTCGCTGTTCGTCAACGTCGGCGAGCGTGCCAACGTCACCGGCTCGGCCAAGTTCAAACGCCTGATTCTGGAAGGCAACTATGACGAGGCACTGGAAGTC
This sequence comes from Gallionellaceae bacterium, assembly GCA_041488395.1. Classification (GTDB taxonomy): domain Bacteria; phylum Pseudomonadota; class Gammaproteobacteria; order Burkholderiales; family Gallionellaceae; genus 39-52-133. The sequence goes on along the minus strand of JBGPPE010000060.1, from coordinate 429 downwards.
GCCAAGCAGCAGGTGGAAACCGGCGCGCAGGTGATCGACATCAACATGGACGAAGCCATGCTGGATGGCGAGGCCGCGATGATTAAATTCCTCAACCTGATCGCTTCCGAGCCGGACATATCCAAAGTGCCGCTGATGATCGATTCTTCCAAGTGGAGCATCATCGAGGCCGGTCTGAAGTGCGTGCAGGGCAAGGCCATCGTCAATTCCATCTCGCTGAAAGAGGGCGAGGAGAACTTCATCAAATACGCCACGCTGGTGCGCCGTTATGGCGCAGCCGCAGTGGTGATGGCGTTCGACGAACAGGGCCAGGCCGATACCTTTAAGCGCAAGACGGAAATCTGCAAGCGCAGCTACGACATCCTGGTGAACAAGGTCGGCTTCCCGCCGGAAGACATCATCTTCGACCCGAACATTTTTGCCATTGCC
>JBGPPE010000059.1:0-14948 GCA_041488395.1 Gallionellaceae bacterium | reverse complement strand
CCCGAATGCGCCATCGCCACCGCCTGCCACCCCATCCATGACGAGGCTGCCATGCGCAACCCCAATATCGTCAAGACCGTGGTGGATAAGAACGGCAACGCCATGTATTTCAGCCGCGCGCCGATACCCTACCCGCGCGACGCCTTTGCCAGCAACAGCGCACTGCCCGCCGATCTCAGCGTGCTGCGCCACATCGGCATCTATGCCTACCGCGCCAGCTTCCTGCGCGCCTACGGGCAGCTGGCTCCCTCTGCCATCGAGCAGATCGAATCGCTGGAGCAGCTGCGCGCGCTGTGGCACGGCTACAAGATCGGCGTCACCATCACCGAGGATGCCCCACCCAGCGGCGTGGATACCGAAGCCGACCTGATTGCAGCACGCGAAATTTTTGCGGCTCAAAACCCGATTAAATAACTAACCACGAGGAGAATCACACCGCAGTCCAACTACTTTAGCTGCATGCACTTGATCACAATGTAAGCGCACCATTTGAACTTAACTATAGGGAGAAGAACTATGAAACTGATTTTGCTCGGTGCTCCTGGCGCCGGAAAAGGTACTCAAGCTAACTTCATTAAGGAAAAATACGGTATTCCGCAAATCTCGACTGGCGATATGTTGCGCGCCGCGATCAAGGCAAACAGCCCGCTAGGCGTAGCGGCGAAGAAAATCATGGACGCGGGTGGTCTGGTGTCGGACGACATCATCATCAACCTGGTGAAAGAGCGCATCAAGGAAGCGGATTGCGCCAAGGGCTTTCTGTTCGACGGTTTCCCGCGCACCCTGCCCCAGGCCGACGCGATGAAACAGGCCGGTGTGGCCATTGACTACGTGGTGGATATTGATGTCGCTGACAGCGAAATCGTGACACGCATGAGCGGCCGCCGCGTACATACCGCCTCGGGGCGCACCTACCACATCAAGTTCAACCCGCCCAAAGTGGCCGGCAAGGATGACGTCACCGGCGAAGAACTGGTGCAGCGCGCAGACGACACCGAAGAGACCGTGAAAAAACGCCTGCAGGTTTACCATGAGCAGACCAAACCGCTGTGGGACTACTACTCCAAGTGGGAAAAAAGCGGCGAGAAAAATCCGCCGCGCTGCGTCAGAATAGCCGGCGTAGGCAGCGTGGAAACTATCCGCGACAACGTATTCAAGTCCTTGTCGTAACGCTGGTTCAAGCCGTTTCTCAAGCAGGCAGAGTCCTGCCCGCTTGAGCTCTCTCCGCAACAACACCCAACAATTCATTATTAGCAAGGAAAGCCACACCATGGCCAGCAAACCCATACTTACACTGGAAGACGCCAAGCGCATTGCCGCAGCCGCCGATGCCGAAGCACTAGCCAACAGCTGGGCGGTGACCATCGCCATCGTCGATGACGGCGGCCATCTCCTCTATCTGCAGCGCAGCCACGACACCCAGTTCGGCAGCGTGGAAACCGCCATCATGAAAGCCAATGCCTCTGTCGCCTTCAAGCGCCCGACCAAGACCTCGGAAGATGCCGTCATGAGCGGTCGCCTGATCCACCTGGCCCTGCCCAGCGTGATCCCCGCGGAAGGCGGCATTCCCCTGCTGCGCGATGGCGTGGTGATCGGCGGCATCGGCATCAGCGGCGTGCGCTCCCCCCAGGACGGCCAGATCGCCCAGGCCGGCGTGGCGGCACTGTAATGCGCTACCAGCTGGGGTCGCGCATCCCCGAGCTGCGCGGCAACACGCACTTCATCGCCGACACTGCCGCCGTCATCGGCACGGTGATACTGGAAAACAACGTCGGCATCTGGTTTGGCGCCGTGCTGCGCGGCGACAACGAGCCCATCCACATCGGCGCAAACAGCAACGTGCAGGATAATGCTGTGCTGCACACCGACCCCGGCTTCCCGCTCACAGTAGGCGACAATGTCACTATCGGCCACCAGGCCATGCTGCACGGCTGCAGCATCGGTGCAGGCAGCATGATCGGCATCAAGAGTGTCATCCTCAACCGCGCCGTGATCGGCAAAAACTGCCTGATCGGCGCCAACACGCTGATCACCGAAGGCAAGGCGATCCCGGACAACTCACTGGTGGTAGGCTCACCCGGCAAGGTGCTGCGCAGCCTGAGCGAGGAAGAAATTGCGGCCATGCATGGCAATACCGCGCACTACGTGGAGAATCTCAAACACTATCTGAGTGGGCTGAAGCCGTTGCCATAAATAGCTGAGGGTGAAGCAGCGGAAGCTGATTTTTGATTACTCGAGTTACCCCATCAATTTGTGTACCACTATTCTAATTCGCAGCTGACGGGCAAGGTTTGTCCAAAAACATGCATGACTTTAGTTACGATGTCTTGCCAAACCTAGCAACAGTTTAACGAAACGAGTACGGGTATCCACACCAAGCTTGGCGTATATATTTTTGATCTGAGTATTCACCGTGTTCGGGCTGGTGCCAAGCTTGGCTGACACTTCCTGCGCGGAGCTGGACTCCAGCAATGTCACCGACACCCTGGCTTCAGCAGGCGTCAGGCCATAGGCGCTTTGCAGCAACGCCGGATCGATCTCTATCTCCTGTGCACCATCGGTAATAAAGACGATTGCTGCATATGCACCAGTATCCCCGCCAAATTCGTTGTGATCTCCCAATGCAGAGAACTGCAAGGTATAACTTGCCACACCGGAGGTGCGTGCCACGGTGACACAGTTGGAGAAGTGCGGCGTATCATAGGGATCGCGATTCAAAGTCGCACTGATAACTTCGGCAATCTCCTGGCTGGCCGCAGCATCCTCCGCAATCAGCTCACCCAGAGCCCTGCTATGGCTGAGCTTGCACAAACGCAGCCCATCACCATCTTTAAACATGCGCTGTGCAGAACGATTGGCAAAGGCCACGATTCCATTTCCATCGATCAGCAACACCCCGTGCGATAAGCGGTCGAGCGCCGACAATGTCGAAGCCACGGCGAGTTCTGCTGAGCGCAGGCGCTGCATCACCCCCAGCGAACGCGAGAGATGCGGCAGCACCAGATGCATGCGGGCTCGATCTTCCTCGCCAAAAGCCGGATGATGCAAACCACGAAAAAACGAAAAGGCCGTAGGCATGGAATTGTTCGCCTCCAACCCGAATATAAGGCTCGTCATCATTGATGCCATATTTTTATCTCGAGAAAGACACTCTTTGTAAATCTTCGACTCAAGCAGCTGCTCACGGGGTACCAGCTCATCTCCAAAAATTATATTCCCCTCGTACCCCAGCTTTCTCTCAGCTGCAGCGATCGTCCATACGTCTTCGTTATGGTATTTATTTGCGTAAAGATCGACTTGTTCCTGGGCAATGCCATGAATGAAAAAGTATCCGCCATTCTGGGGAGTATGAAGCGCCGTGAACAGGAAACACGCCGGAGCCTCAATGTATTCTGCCACCGCAGGCAGAATGTCTTTCACCCAGCGGCTCGGGTCTGTCGCCCCTTCGTAGATCAATCCGATTAAATCGCTAAGGCGTACCAACTCCTCATTGGTGCAATCCATTGTTACCCCCGTTTTTCCCTGTTTTCTACAATTTATACCCTGTTTTGGTGATGCGCAGCCTTCTGGTCGCAGATTACCATACGTCCGGGTGACGTATATGTTGCCCCACGCATCTTGTACGGCGGCAACTATTACGAATTTGCATTAAAGGACAATGGACATTTTTAATGTTGCCCGCGTGTAAAGGGTCGATAAGCTTCGGCAATGATGCTAAGTGTAGAGACAACCCCGATGGTAGCTACAACTGTCCAAAGCGCTGATACCCAGTCACGTTAAAGAAAAAGGTATCAGAGTTGCAGTGCTTTGGTTGATGACATTGATAAAAACTTAATTGACTCAAGTACTGATGCTCTGTAACTAAAAATTGGTTGTAGCGGCTAACTGTACCAGTTTGGAATCATGTAACTTTCAGAGTTGCTTGACAGGGAAGGATATTTTTAATTAGGGGGGGGACAATGAAAAAAGTTTTTTACGCCAGTGGCCTGCTGGCGATGATTGCGTCTTTTTTAGCGAATGCGGATAGTTTTCTGCGCATCAAGTGTGACGACCAGGATGTCGGTGCAGAGGTCTATATCAACGGCAAATTTGTAGGTGGTTGCCCTGTCGATGCACCGACTCCAGCAGGAACCGTACAGATTCGAGCTAGGAAAATCGTCAATGACGATTACGAACAACTCTTCGAAAAGCAGCTTAGTGTGGTTGATGGCGTAGCGCAAAGAGTAGAGATCATTATGTCAGCACCACAGTTAACTGCTGAAGCCATTCTTAGAAAGAAAGCTGCCGAAGCCAACGCTCAACTTCGTGCCGCAGAAGCAGGCGATATTGCCGCAATGCGGAAGATCGCCGAATATTATGACTCGGGAATGGGAGTGGAAAAGAACCCCGCGACGGCAAAAAATTGGCGTGGAAAGGCTGAGGTAGCCACTGCGCAAGAGCAACTACGTGCCGCCAATGCGGGCAACATCGAAGCGATGCTGAACATGGCAACCCGTTACGACACTGGACAGGGGGTGAATAAAGATCCCGCGCAAGCCCAAGCCTGGCATGCTAAATCCGATGCTGCCAAGCGTGAAAAAACTGCTCAGGAAGAGACTGTCAAGCGGGAAAGAATGGCACAAGAAAAGGCTCTTGAAAAGCAGAAAAAAATTGATAGCATTAGTTTTTTCGGAGCCACCAAATATTTTTATACGGATGCACCTGAAGGCTTTAAGAACCCTGATGCCGATCCTTCTACTGTCGCTATTTTTGCCACCACTTGGATTGTGCCGACGCTGGCGACTGACCTGATCGCTGCGCCGACAAGATCCACCGAATTGCATCAGATAAAAAACGAAGCAGCCCTGCGCCCCTCCACTTGGGGCAAGCCTGATTCGATGATTGCAAAGGCATCGCTTCAACATAACGCAAGCTCCACGACTGACAAATTGGTTGTAGCCGCTAAATGAACCGATTGGCGGTTGTGTTGACCGCAATACTGTTCGCCGGTTGCGCATCGCCTCCAAAACAGGAGGAGGCAGAAGGAGCGTTGCCAATATCAATGCACAGCATGCAGCAACTACAGGCCACACTGCGCGATGCGCCTGATGAATTGCGCCATGCCATCACGCAAGAAACGGAAACACGATTGCGGCATTCTGATCAAGCAGCGTTACCAATTGCAGCAGGGTATCAGGAATTCCAAGCGGCATTACTCAATATATTGACGCATACCCGCAATCCAGCTCTGCTGCCTGACACAGCGTTTGAAAGTGTGAGCCATGCCGCAATCGGCGGGAACCGGCAAGTGCAGAAATCCTATGCCACAGCTTTGACGGACTATCTCACACAACCCGATTTTGACTGTCAACAGCCTGTCTACGCGGAATATTTTCAACACCGTTATACAGGGCGTGCGGCAAAACCTTGCACTGGCAAGGTTCCATTTTCAGTCATGACCCAATATGACGGCGCCAAGATCGTTTGGTTAGACCCAAAGCGGGTCAAGTCCATTCATCTGTTGTTCGCGGGGAAAAGCCAGAGTTTGGCTTCACGCTTTGGCCACGTCGCTTTAAGGTTAGTGATTTGCCCAGAAGGAAAAACAACAGCAACAGAATGCGATGCCAACTTGTTTGAGCACGTGGTATTAGGGTTCCAGGCATACATCGATGAATTTTCCCTGGATACACTCAAAGCGCTTAATGGAAAATACAAAGCCTATCTTTTTGCCAATCGATTTATGGATGTATATCAGCAATATGCTATCGATGAATTTCGTGAGGTTTACTCATTGCCATTACGCCTGAGCGATGCACAACGGGAATTAATGGTTCGAGAATTGGCTGATATTCATTGGCGTTATGCCGGTGAATACAGTTTTTTTACACGCAACTGTGCAACCATGACGCAAGATGCTTTGCGGATATCCTGGCCAGAATTCGCGACCAGCAACAAAATGGCGAGCGACTATCTTCGCCCTGACAGCCTGTTCGAGGCGATCAAGTCCAGTCCATTGGCCGATGGTGATAAGCTGGCCTCGCTGACAGCGGCAGAACGTGAGGGTTATTTTTTCTCCAGCACTCGACAATTTTACGATCAAGCAACCAATGATGTCAGAGGGGCGATGAAGCTCCCCTCATTCACCACTCTTGAAGAATATATCCAGACAACTCCAAACAAACGGCGGCAGGCTCGCACTGAGGATGATCAATTTATTTCACGTCTTGCGACTGATCAACATTTGCGTGAGGCGCAAATCATGTTGGAGGAATATGCCGTCTTGCACAGTGAAAGAATGCTGATGATCGAGGGTACGAAATATCTTGAGCAGCAGGATTTTCTGAAAAAGGTGGACAGTATTCATGCCCAATTAGATGCCGAGCATGCCAAGGCCTTCGACGATTGCTTGCTGACTCCGATCAGGTCGCACACCAGCCCCATACAAAGATTGAAGGGTATTCCAAGAAAATCAGACATACCTGACACTTCTGAACAGCCATCATTATGCCAATCGGTGAAGAGCCGAAAACTCTTGTACGAAGCCATCGCAGGGATCAAGGATGCAAAATCTGATCAGTGGCAGAGAATGAATGAAATTTCTCAATATTGGGCAGACAGCATAACAAACTTGAATTTGCTAAAACAAATGTGATGAAGCCAATGTCATGATTTTCATGAAAGGGAAGAACGATGAGTATCAATAAGCAGTTATGGCTGATTATTTTATTCAACTTGCTGGCTTTTATTTCACACCCGGTGATGGCCTTAACGGATCAGCAGAAAAAGATGCTTGACCAACTTGACCAGTTGGATCAACTGGATCACTTGGACTTTATCGATCAGAACGAAAAAGCGAACAAATGCATCTTTGCACGTGATTTTGATTGTGCAGAAAAGAGTATTGTCAAGGCGGCCAAATCGATCAGCAACTCACAAGACAAGAACGAGCTGCGCATTACTCAACAAAATCTTGGCAAGGAACGCCAGCTCAAGGCCGACGAGGAAAAAGCCGAGAAGGAACGGTTGCTGGCAGAAGAACGGAGGCGAGAAAGACTGGAGCGTGAACGTATCGCACAGCAAGAATACGAGGAGGAAAAAAGACAGCACGACGCCAATATGAAGGGTTTATTGGCTATCGCCGCCGGGACATATGTTGGATATTCGGCCAGAAATTATAGTCCAGAGCAACAATCAAGGCTGGTTGAATCGGCTGAAAGAAGCGTCATGAATGGCAACTCCAGTGAATTGGACTCCACCTCCAATCAGGTCATATCCGAGAGACAAAAACAACATAACGCTCAAATGCAGGAGATTGCAGAACAGAACCGGCGCGCTGCCGAGGCCAAGCGGGAACGGGAGCAACGGGAAGCTGAACGGAATGAGCGCGAAGCTGAACGCCGCCGCGATGCAGCACGCGAACGTGACGGAGTACAGCATTTAGCGGAGGTGCGTGAACAGAATGAAGCTGACGCCCTAAAGAGGCGAACCGAGGAAGAGTTGAGAGCACAGCAAGAACGTGCACAGAAACGCAAAGAAGAAGAACGACACAATCAGGAACTCCGCGATAGCAACGAGCGCAAGCGTGTCGCAGATGCTGAGGCAGCAAAAAAGAAAGCTGAGGCCGCAGCCGCCAAATTGGCTGAGCAACAAGCAGAGAAGCAAGCACGGGAGCAATATCTGCTAGCTATGCAAAGCGGGATTAGGTTGGGTGTTAAGAACTGTTATGGTCAATATGAAGTGGGCGGCACGAAGCCCAAAGTAAAACCAGAGGTAGTTCCTTGCATTGATGTACACTACCGCGCCAGATGTGAAGGAAGCGCGGTCAACTATGACGGCGTTCACAAGAATTTTATTGGCTTCGATGTAGGTTGCTTTGGCGATACGGCAACGATATCCCCTAAACCTGCATGTCCCGTAAACCAGCTTCATGTTGAGGTTGTTGAAGTGCGTACCTGCGGAGGCTAATCAGTATAAGGGGGCCACGCTCTATCTGCAGCGCAGCCACGACACCCAGTTCGGCAGCGTGGAAACCGCCATCATGAAAGCCAATGCCTCTGTCGCCTTCAAGCGCCCTAGGCTCACCCGGCAAGGTGCTGCGCAGCCTGAGCGAAGAAGAAATTGCGGCCATGATGGCAATACCGCGCACTACGTGGAGAATCTCAAGCACTATCTGAGTGAGCTGAAGCCGTTGCGGTAAATCCTACTTTCCCAATCGGGGCGCTATCAAACACTCCCCCTGCCCGGCCGAAAATACGCCGCATTGCCGTAATACGCCGCCTGCTCGTTGTCCGCACACCACCCCGGCACGCCGAGCAAGGGCACCGGCTGCAGCTCGCGCGTGCTGCGGCAATGTTCAGGGTTGGCCAGGTACTCGGCCACGCGCTCATCCACATGGGCCAGCCGCTCAGGCAAAGGCCAGCTAAAGAATTCCGGTGCCACATCCAGCAGCAGCCCCTGCGCTGTCATGCCGACATAGGGCTGCAGCGCCTTTTCATAGAGGCCGTGGCCGAACAGGTAAAAACCCATCGCCTCGCTCACCTGCTGGCGGCGCTGCCAGAATAATTCTTTCCACTGGAACGCACTGAGCAGCCCGCTCAGTTCCTTGTTGGCACTCACCACGATCACGCCGGACTCATCCAGCAGGGTGGCCATGTCGCGCACCTTGCCGCGCTGGCTGTGTCCATCGTGCGCATTTTTCAGCGCCTGGTAGTGGCGCGTATTGATGGCCGCCTTGGCCTGGGGAAAGGTCAGCCACACCAGCGCGTTGAAGAGATCATGCCAATTGTTTTCGCGGGTTTGTACCTCGCCATTCAGATAGCAGCGCGGCTCATATTGCGATTCAAATCCCAGCCGGCCCTGCTCCTGTGCCACGAAGCGCAAGGCGTGCCCCTGTTGCACGCTGATTCCCGGGTAATATTGATCCAGCAGGCGGTTCCAGTCTGGCAGGGTGGGAAAATCTGTGTCACTGAAATGCGCCAGTGCGGTGTGCAGCGGGAAAAATAGCGGGGAGTGCAGCAGGGCTGGCGGGCTCCAGTTAAGGATTGGTTTCATGGGGGCAAGTTTACCCCACGGCGCGGCTGAATAAACCTAACTTCGCAGCCTGGCCCGGCGATAAATCTCCTAGCATTTTGCTCGGGAAAGCGCTACAACTTTGGACAATATCTGGTTAATTATTCAATGCTAATCCAGCCCACAAGCGGTTTATCAATCAGCGAAAAAAGGCGTAAGATGCCCCCTGCAACATCAACGCCGAACCATGACTGCCCTGAAAAAAGCGCTACGGATTGTTGAACAAGGTGCACTGGCGGGATTGGCAAGCGTTACGCTTCACCGTTTTAACCACGACAACGTGGGACAGTTATCTTCGATCAATTCTTTCAGGGAGTGTAAGGGTATGGCAAAGAAGAATGCGTTTTATGCACAGTCCGGTGGTGTAACAGCAGTAATCAATGCGTCGGCCTGTGGTGTGATAGAAACAGCACGCAAGCACAAGGACAAGATAGGCAAGATTTACGCCGGCCGCAACGGCATTATCGGCGCACTCACTGAAGACCTGATCGACACCAGCAAAGAGTCCACCACCGCCATTGCAGCACTGCGCCACACACCTTCCGGCGCTTTCGGCTCCTGCCGCTTCAAGCTCAAGAGCCTGACCGAAAACCTGGCCCAGTATGAGCGCCTGATCGAGGTGTTCAAGGCGCACAACATCGGCTACTTCTTTTACAACGGTGGCGGCGACTCTGCCGATACCTGTTTGAAAGTTTCCCAGCTGGCCGACAAGATGGGCTACCCCATCCAGGCCATCCACGTGCCCAAGACCGTGGATAACGATCTGCCGATTACCGACTGCTGCCCCGGCTTTGGCTCGGTGGCCAAATATATTGCGGTGTCGACACGCGAAGCCAGCTTCGACGTGGCCTCGATGGCGAAGACATCGACCAAGGTGTTTGTGGTTGAGGTGATGGGCCGCCATGCCGGCTGGATCGCTGCTGCCGGCGGTCTCGCCTCGGACGAGAAGTGCGAAATACCGATCGTGATCCTGTTCCCGGAAATCCCGTTCAATCAGAAGACGTTCCTCGCCAAAGTGGACAGCATGGTGAAGAAGCACGGTTACTGCACCGTCGTGGTATCAGAAGGCGTGCATGGCGAAGATGGCAAGTTCCTCGCCGACCAGGGCCTGAAAGATGCTTTCGGCCATTCCCAGCTGGGTGGCGCCGCACCGGTGGTGGCCAACATGATCAAGAGTGCTTTGGGCTACAAGTTCCACTGGGCGGTGGCCGATTATCTGCAACGCGCCGCACGCCACATCGCTTCCAAGACCGACGTGGACCAGGCCTATGCTCTGGGCAAGGCCGCGGTGGAACTGGCGCTCAAGGGCGAAAATTCGGTGATGCCGGCGATCAAGCGTCTTTCCGACAAGCCCTACAAGTGGAGCATTACCGTGGCCAAGCTGAAGGATGTAGCCAACGTGGAGAAGATGATGCCGCGTGACTTCATCACCAAGGACGGCTACGGCATTACCGAGAAATGCCGCAAATACCTCACCCCGCTGATCAAGGGCGAGGACTACCCACCCTACAAGGACGGCCTGCCACAATATGTGCGCATGAAGAATGTGGCGGTCACCAAGAAGCTGAAAGAGTTCAAGCTCTAAGTTCTGATTTAACAATGTGCCCTGCAGATCAGCACGATTTTTCGCGTAAAAATCCGCCGCTCTGCGGGGGCTGTTGTCGTTCGGGTTTCACCGCTTCAACCTTTATAAGTTTAAATTTTATTGGTTCAAATTCGCACGTTCTGCAACTTTACCCAAGGAGGAAAAGATTATGTCAGGTGGCTTAGGATTTGCACTTTTATGTGCCATTGCGGCGCTCCTGTATGGAGCGCTTACGACCAATTGGCTGTTAAGTAAATCGACAGGCAACGATCGCATGCGCGAAATTGCCGCAGCGATTCAGGAAGGCGCGGGCGCTTACCTGAACCGCCAATACACCACGATAGGCATCGTGGGGGCAATACTGTTCGTCGCCATTTTGGTCTTCCTGAAATGGCAAACAGCAATCGGTTTCGCCATCGGCGCGCTGTTATCCGGCCTCACCGGCTACATCGGCATGAACGTGTCGGTGCGTGCCAACGTGCGTACCGCCGAAGCTGCCAAGGGCGGCCTGAATAACGCACTGAACGTGGCGTTCAAGGGCGGTGCCATTACCGGCATGCTGGTGGTCGGCCTGGCCTTGCTGGGGGTGTCTGGCTATTACGCCTTCCTCACCCTGGTGCTGCACGCCACCGCGCCTGAAGCTACCCATGCGCTGGTCGGCCTGGCTTTCGGCGGCTCCCTGATCTCCATCTTCGCCCGTCTCGGCGGCGGCATCTTCACCAAGGGGGCCGACGTCGGCGCCGATCTGGTGGGTAAAGTCGAAAACAATATTCCCGAGGACGATCCGCGCAATCCGGCGGTGATTGCCGATAACGTCGGCGACAACGTGGGCGACTGTGCCGGCATGGCCGCCGACCTGTTCGAGACCTATGCGGTGACCATCATTGCCACCATGCTGCTGGGCAATATGCTGATCGGCGGTGACAATGCCAATGCTGTGCTTTACCCACTGGTACTGGGCGGCTTCTCCATTCTTGCTTCCATCGTCGGCACCTTCTTTGTCAAGGCGTATGAGGGCGGCAAGATCATGAACGCGCTGTATCGCGGCCTGATCGTGGCGGCAGTGCTGGCAGCTATCGGTTTCTATTTCATCACCACAAAAATGATGGGCGACGGCGTGATGATAGGCGGCGTGCTGGTTAGCTCGCTGAAACTGTACTATGCCTCGCTGATTGGCCTGGCGCTGACCTCGGCCATGGTGCTGATCACCGAGTACTACACCGCAACCGAATATGGCCCGGTGAAGCACATTGCCCAGGCATCCACCACCGGCTCCGGTACTAACGTGATCGCCGGTCTGGGCGTGTCGATGCGCTCAACTGCCGCACCGGTGCTGACCGTGTGCCTGTCGATCTGGGGTTCTTACGAGCTGGCTGGTTTGTATGGTATCGCCATTGCTGCCACCTCGATGCTGTCGATGACCGGCATCATCGTGGCCATCGATGCCTACGGCCCGATCACCGACAATGCCGGCGGCATCGCCGAAATGGCTGGTCTGGATGAAAGCATCCGCAACATCACCGATCCGCTCGACGCGGTGGGCAACACTACCAAGGCCGTCACCAAAGGCTATGCCATCGGCTCTGCCGGCCTGGCCGCGCTGGTGCTGTTTGCCGACTACACCCATGCCTTATCCAGCGGCGGCAACGCTCCCCTGACCTTTGACCTGTCCAATCACATGGTGATCATCGGCCTGTTCATTGGCGGCATGGTGCCATACCTGTTCGCAGCGATGAGCATGGAAGCCGTAGGACGCGCTGCCGGTTCGGTTGTGGTGGAAGTTCGCCGCCAGTTCAAGGAAATCAAGGGCATTATGGAAGGCACGGCCAAGCCTGAGTATGACACCTGTGTCGACATGCTGACCAAGGCTGCGATCAAGGAAATGATCGTGCCCTCGCTGCTGCCTGTGGTGGTGCCGGTGATAGTCGGCCTGACTCTCGGTGCACAGGCACTCGGCGGCGTGCTGATCGGCACCATTGTCACCGGCCTGTTTGTGGCCATCTCGATGACCACCGGCGGCGGCGCCTGGGATAACGCCAAGAAATATATCGAGCAAGGCAACTTCGGCGGCAAAGGTTCCGATGCCCACAAGGCAGCAGTCACCGGCGACACCGTGGGTGACCCCTACAAGGACACTGCCGGCCCGGCGGTTAACCCGCTGATCAAGATTATCAACATTGTTGCGCTGATGATTGTGCCAATGCTGTAAGCCGTTTCACCCGCACTAGCAAAAGGGGCAAGTTACTTGCCCCTTTTTTTGCGCCCGCAATTTCCGCGACCTCCTCAATTTTGAGGCGTCAAATGTTATAATTAGCGGCTACGTTAACCCCTTAAGGCTGCGCATTATGAGTTTGAACAAAGTTCCATCCGGCAAAAACCTACCCGACGACTTCAACGTGATTATCGAGATTCCCATGCATGGCGAACCGGTAAAGTACGAAGTGGACAAGGATTCCGGCGCGATTTTCGTGGATCGCTTCATGAACACCGCGATGCACTACCCCTGCAACTATGGCTACATTCCCCACACCCTGTGCGGTGACGGCGACCCTGCCGACGTGCTGGTGATCACCCCGATTCCCCTGCTCACCGGCGTGGTGGTGCGCTGCCGTCCGCTGGGTGTGCTCAAGATGACCGATGAAGGTGGCCAGGACGCAAAACTGCTGGCAGTGCCGGTAGACAAGTTGTGCACGCTGTACCGCAACGTCAAGGACATCAACGACCTGCCGGAACTGACCATCAAGCAGATCTCGCACTTTTTCGAGCACTACAAGGATCTCGAGCCCAACAAGTGGGTCAAGATCGATGGCTGGTTCGGCCTGGAGGAAGCCCGCACGGAAATTATGTCCTCGGTGGCCAATTACCAGTCGGCCGCAGTCAAACCAGCGTTCTAAACTGTTAAGGAAACAACATGACAGCTCGCATCATTGACGGCAAGGCCATCGCCCAGGAAGTCCGCGCCGAATGGAAAGTGCGTGCCGATGCACTCAAGGCGCGCGGCATCACGCCGGGGCTGGCGGTGATCATTGTGGGCGAAGACCCCGCTTCCAAGGTCTACGTCGCCAACAAGGTGAAAGCCTGCGCCGAGCTGGGCCTGCACTCCGAGCACATCGCCCTGCCCGCCGACACCAGCGAAGCCACACTGCTGGCGAAGATCGCCGTACTGAATGCCGACCCGAAAATACACGGCCTGCTGGTGCAGCTACCGGTGCCCAGACACATCGACAGCGACAAGGTATTGAACGCCATCAGCCCGGACAAGGACGTGGATGGTTTCCATCCGCTCAACGTCGGTGCGCTGACCACCGGCAATATGCGCTTCGCCCCCTGCACCCCCTACGGTTCGCTGATCCTGCTGCAAAAGAGCGGCGTGGCGATCGAAGGCAAGCATGCCGTGGTGATCGGGCGCAGCAACATCGTCGGCAAGCCGATGGCGCTGCTGCTGTTGCAGCACAACGCTACCGTCACCATCTGCACTTCCAAGACCGTCGACCTGGCCAAGTACACCCGCGATGCCGATATTCTGGTGGTCGCCACCGGCAAGCCGAAGATGATCACCGGCGACATGATTAAGCCCGGCGCAGCGGTGATCGACGTCGGCATCAACCGCATGGCAGACGGCAAATTGTGCGGCGATGTGGACTTTGACAGTGCCAAAGAAGTGGCTGGCTGGATCACCCCGGTGCCCGGCGGTGTCGGCCCGATGACCATTACCATGCTGGTCGCCAACACCGTACAGGCTGCCGAACGCAGCGCAAAATAACCAAACCAACCTTACAAGGAAACACCATGAGCACCATCACTACCGCATCAGGCTTGCAATACGAAGACATCACCGTCGGCAGCGGCGCCACTGCACAGGCAGGAAAAGGCGTTACCGTGCACTACACCGGCTGGCTGACCAACGGCTCCAAATTTGACTCCAGCAAAGACCGCAATGAACCGTTTGAATTCAATCTCGGTGCAGGCGAAGTGATTCGCGGCTGGGATGAAGGTGTGCAGGGCATGCAGGTCGGCGGCATCCGCAAGCTCACCATTCCTGCAGCGCTGGGCTATGGCGCACGCGGCGCCGGTGGCGTGATTCCGCCGAATGCCACGCTGGTGTTTGAAGTGGAATTGCTGGGCGTTTAATCGGCCCGCACAGGGTGAAATTCTGATTTGCGTTTAAAGCGATAACTTCACCAGATGTAGGAGCGGGCCATTCCCGCGAACAACATTTAGCGGGCATTGCCCGCACCTACAATTAATTCAAAAGGATAAGTCCGGCATTAAAAAATCCAGCAACGCGAGTTTCAGGCTTTTTTAATGTTTATTT
>JBGPPE010000058.1:0-15725 GCA_041488395.1 Gallionellaceae bacterium | reverse complement strand
GTCGAATATGGCAAACAGCTGGCCAGCCGGCTAATCCCCGAATTGCATAGTGCCACTCCGATAGGCAACCATGATTGCTCAACCAACGCACTGATCAACCACTATCTGGCGCGACGAAAATCGATGCAATAAAGCAGCCGGATATCATTACGATGGGCTCAACTGCAAAAATTCTGGTTGTCGACGATGACAGTTTTATGCACGAAATTATTGCCGAAACCCTGGGCAATTCCTATCAGATCATTCCTGCCGAAAACGGCAATGATGCGCTGGCCAAGGCGCAAAGCGACCATCCAGGCCTGATTATTCTGGACGTTGAAATGCCCGGCATGGATGGCTATGAAATCTGCCGCAAACTGAAGGAAATCGATGCCACAGCGAAGATCCCGGTCATTTTTGACTCGGCACATGATCAGATCGAG
Source organism: Gallionellaceae bacterium (assembly GCA_041488395.1). Lineage (GTDB taxonomy): Bacteria > Pseudomonadota > Gammaproteobacteria > Burkholderiales > Gallionellaceae > 39-52-133. The sequence continues at coordinate 15,303 of JBGPPE010000058.1, read as the reverse complement.
AACCGCCTGAAGGGCTATGAGGCCGGCGGCGAAGACTACATCATCAAGCCTTTTGCACCGCAGGAACTGGATGCCAAGGTCGCGCACATGCTCAAGGCCATTTCCGAGCGCGCCGGCCTGAAGCAGATGGCCGACTACGCCACCTCAACTGCCATGACGGCGATGAGCAGCATGGGGGAGATGGGCGCCTTGCTGGAAGCGTTGAAAAGTTTCAATGCCTGCGACAATTACAGGACGCTGGCTGACGCGGCACTGGCCGGTCTCGCTGCATACGGCATGCAGGGTGCCATCCAGATCCGCACCGGAGAGATCAAGCTGACGCGCAACTCGCAGGGAGAGGCCAGCCCGCTGGAAACCTCGGTGATCAGCCACATGGCGAACATGGATCGCATCACCCAGTTCAAGACCAGCATGTCGATCACTTACCCGCACATCTCGCTGCTGGTAAACAACATGCCGGTGTCAGATCCTGATCGTTGCGGCCGCCTGCGCGACCATCTGGCAATGCTGGTTGAAGGTGCCGATGTGCGCGTGCAGGGCATTAGCGATGCGTTTGAATCAACGCGCCGCGGTGAAGCCATCCAGCGCGCGGTGGCACACATTACCACCGCACTCAATGAAATCGACTCCGCCCAGCGCAAGAGCCTGATGGATCAGCGCGTGGCCTTCAGCAACCTGACCGACGAGATGGAAAATGCCCTGACCAGCGTGGCACTGACCGAGTCGCAGGAAGAATATCTTTCGTCGATCATACGCAACGGCATCGAAAACATTATCAACGTGCAGTCTGCCGAACTGGACATGCAGAATAAGCTGACCAGCATCGTGGGGGAGCTGAAAACAATGCTGAACGTACCGAAAAACTCCTGATTGCCTGAAATCGTGTGCAAGCCGGTGCAATTCACGACAGTTTGCCCGCACCGCATCAACGATATTTCCACCAGTCAGCAATGACATTGCCCACGGCGGGACTGACCATATAGCCATACGCACGATGACAATCAAGGCCTTCATCACTGCGAAAAATGTTGTAAATGCCCTGGTAATGATCCTCAATGGACTCTACCAAACCCAGCTCCAGCATCTGGCGAAAACATTCCCTGAATTTTCTGTTAAGTGACACAACGTCGCCCTCGGCGGAAAGATTTACCCAGTAACGAATCTGATCCGGGTACTTTCTTGCCTTTTGGCCATTCATGCCCAGCAAGCGACGTTGAATGTAATGCATACCCAAAGGGCTGCCTAGCGTCAGGAAATCCACTTTTCCTTTCACACCATCCTGATGCGACAGTTCCCATAATGTATCGTAGGCAATGGCAGAACCGAGGCTATGCCCGATCAACAGCACGGCGTCCTGTTGCTCAAGCATGGGGCGTAATGCCTGCTTCAGCAAGTCGCGCACTTCACTGGCAACATTGTCGGTATTGTTGAAATAGCGGCTGATTTCATCGGCAGTACTGCGCACCTCGGTGGGCAGCAAGCGGATCAGGAATGGAATGTCGTCCCCCATCGTTAACAGGAAACGGCTCAGCCATATATTCCATGAGTTGGCATCCCGAATATCCTGCTCGGTAGGGCCAAGCTTGTTAATCAGTGCATCAATCCAGGGCATATCACTGGCGATGTCCTTATGCGATTGGTAATAAAGACCGTTCCAGTCAATCAGATGGAATTGCTCGTATCTGACCTGCAGCACGTCGGCCACCTGGCTATCGGCGCGGCGCACCCCCTCGACCAGGGAGCGCCAGAGCAATTGGCTGTACTGCCCTTCCTCAGGCGTGGGATTCTTGCCTGGAACAAAGATGATGTGTTTCGTTTTCATGATTGCGTGCCTGAATACTTCATGGCTCACAGTTAACAACTCACATTTAACCTGCAAGCTGACTATATGAAATTGCACGCAACGAATAAATACCCAATCTCAGGTATTTTGTAGTCTGGGATACGGTAAATGCTTTAGACGAGGGGCACACACAGCCGGCGCCTGCTGTTTAGCACGAGTCCGATTGCCCGCCCGAGCACATGCCGAAACCAATAGAAACGGGATGCGAAAAGCCCAGTCACTCACTGCCTGCCTGGATGCCAGCTGAGCAAGATCCCCGGCTCCGCCGCCCGGGCCTGGTAAGCGACAGCCAGCGCCACCCCCGGCACACATACCAGCTCGTCCCCGCAATACAGCAAGGGCATTAATTCGCGCTGCCACGGCGGTATCCCCTGCTCCTGCAGCAAATTGCGCAAGCTGCACCGCGGCCGCGCAGCATCGGGCTGTATCGCCACATCCCCGTGGCGTGAGCGTATCTGCACCCTGCCCTGCTGCAATTTCTCCCTGCTGATGCCCTGCCCCATAGCGGATGCAAAGCGCAACACGCCGTGTGAGGCGGGCAAAAGCACTTCGGCCTCACCCTGCCAGGCCATGGCAAAATCGCATGGCGGCAACATCACTGGCATGGCGTAAGCATGCTCGCGATAGCAACGCAGCTGCCAGTCCTGCCAGGTGATGCGTATCTGGGCATCCGCCCGTGCTTCACACAACTGGCGCAGCATTTCCGCCAGGCGGGTGTTATCCGGAATGGGCGCAGCACATGCCGCCAGAAAATAGCGCAGCAGGTTTTTGCCCCGTGCTGCACTTAGCTGGCGCAACACCGCCACGCTCAAACGCTCGCCCTGCATGGCAACGCTGGCATCCTGCTCCGCCAGTTCATGCAGCAGCTCGGCCGCCTCGGCAAAGTGGCGCGCACTGCGCGCCAGCGTCGCGCGGTAAGCCGGGAAGCGCTGCGCCAGCACAGGCAACACACGGTGACGCAAGAAGTTGCGCGGGTAACTGACATCCTCATTGCTCTCGTCTTCCACCCAGCGCAAGCCGTGCTCGCGCGCATACGCTTCCAGCTCGCTGCGCTCTGTATCCAGCAAGGGGCGCAACAGCGCTGCCCCGTCATGGCGCGGTTTCAGCAAGGGCATGGCGCTGGCACCGCGCACACCGGCACCGCGCAGCAGCTGCAGCAACAGTGTCTCGACCTGGTCATCGCGATGGTGCGCCAGTGCAATGAAATCGACCGGCTGCCGTGCCAGCGCAGCATGGCGCAATTGCCGCGCGGCAGCCTCTACCCCCATGTCACGCAAGGGGGTGATGTCGACACATTCGACCTGCAGGGGAATGGAGTAATGCGCGCATAGCTCGCCGCAGAATGCAGCCCAGGCATCGGCCTGCGGACTGATGCCATGGTGTACATGCAGGGCACTGAGACGCCAGGAAAAACGCGGGGAAATTTGTGCCAGCAGATGCAGCAGCACGACGGAATCGACGCCGCCACTGAGGCCAACCAGAAGGGAGTTACCGCTTGGAACGAGGGAAGAGAGCGCGTCGGTGACGCGCCCAGTCAGATTACAGCTCGACTTCCTTGTACTTGCCATAATTCATCAGGCGGCTGAAACGGGCTTGCAACATGGTATCCAGAGGCTGGCTCTGCACCTGATTGAGGGAGTCCTGCAATGCTTTTTTCAGGGTGTCCATCATTGCCGGGTAATCGCGGTGTGCACCGCCCAGTGGCTCGCTGATAATCTTGTCGACCAGGCCCAGCGCTTTCAGGCGCGTGGCGGTAATGCCCAGGGTTTCTGCGGCATCGGAGGCCTTGTCTGCGCTCTTCCACAGGATGGAAGCACAGCCTTCCGGAGAAATAACCGAGTAAGTGGCGTATTGCAGCATCAGCATGGCATCGCCCACGGCGATCGCCAGTGCGCCGCCGGAACCGCCTTCGCCGATGATGGTGCAGATCAGCGGCACACGCAGTTCGGCCATCACATACAGATTCTTGCCGATCGCCTCGGATTGGCCGCGCTCCTCTGCGCCCACGCCGGGATAAGCACCCGGAGTATCGACAAAGGTCATGATCGGAATGCCGAATTTCTCGGCCAGGCGCATCAAACGCATCGCCTTGCGGTAGCCTTCCGGACGCGGCATGCCGAAGTTGCGGTATTGGCGCTCCTTGGTATCGCGCCCCTTCTGGTGGCCGATCACCATTACGCTCTGGCCATTGAAGCGGGCCAGCCCGCCGACAATGGCGGCGTCATCGGCATAGCTGCGGTCGCCGTGCAGCTCTTCGAAATCGGTAAACAGGTGCTGAACGTAGTCCAGCGTGTAGGGGCGTTGCGGATGGCGCGACACCTGGGAAATCTGCCATGGCGTGAGCTTGGCGTAGATCTCCTTGGTCAGTGTCTGGCTTTTCTTCTGCAAACGGCTGATCTCGTCGGAGATGTCGACTGCGGAATCGTCCTGCACGTAACGCAGTTCCTCAATCTTGTTTTCCAGGTCGGAAACAGACTGCTCAAAATCTAGGAAGGTAACTTTCATGGATAACGTTTCTATGTAACCAAGGGTTCTTTTAACGGGGCGTATGATACAGGAATGCGCCGAACTGATTAAGTCGTCCGGCTAAAAATAAACACCCGGCTAAAAATCAGGAAGTCAGGCCAAAAAAACGCCTTATTGTCGACAAAATCTCGCTGCGTCGCTGCGATATGGCCTTCTGTGCAGATTCTGCATCCATATTCTGGATCACGCTGTCCAGCTCGGCACGACGTATCGCCAGAATGTGCGACATCTCCTCGGCAATGCTCGGGCGGGCACGCAGAATTTCCTCAAATATTTCCTTGTCCAGGCGATAGCACTCAACATCGGTCTTGGCGATGACCGAGGCGGAACGCGGCGCACCGGTCATCATCCCCATCTCGCCAAAGAAGTTACCCTTGTCGAGCTCACTCACCGTACGCTTTTCACCAGTCGGCGTTTCAAAATAAACCTCGGCACGCCCGGTGATCACGATATACAGCCAGTGCGCAACCGCACCCTGTTTCGCAATAATATTTCCCCTGGCAAAGGGCGCATAGCGCAGACGTTCGGCCAGCAATCTCAGCTCGTCGTCGGTCAGCTGTGAAAACAGCTCCACCCGTTTCAGCGTCTTTATGCGTAGCGCCACTTCGCGCTGCTGCACGATCTCTTCGTGTTTCTCGTTTTCCTTGATCAGATGGACCTGGCGCTGATCCACTGCCAGCCGGATATCATGGCGCTGCAGCGCAGTCATGATGTGCCAGCGGATGGCTGCATCGGTGGGGTCGTCCGGGGTCAGGTCAGTCAGCCAGTAACGCATGGCATAGCGTGCATAGCCCTTGTCATCCACATCCATCAGCACGCAATTGGGCAAAGGGTTCCTGGCCACATTGCTGATTTCGGTATTCTGGATCGCTTCCTCGACGATGCGGATCACCCGCGTGGATGCAACATCCATGCTCACGTTGAACCACACCCAGCGTCGCCACTGCACCGGCTGGTCCTTGCGCCGGCCCAGCACAAGAAACTTGTTTTTCATCAACTGGCTGTTGGGGAAAACCACCGTCTCCCAGTTGCGCGTTTCCACCAGGGTGGAACGCCAGCGTATGTCCACCACCCGCCCGGCAATATCATCCACCTTGATCCAGTCGCCGATCTCGATTGAGTTATCCAGCTGCAGGGCCAGCCCGCCCAGGATATTACCCAGGGTATCCTGCATCGCGAATGCCACCACGGCGGTGATCATCGCCGACGTGGCCAGCAGGCTGCTCAAATCCAGCCCGGCGTAACGCAGTCGCACCATGCCCCAGGCAATATAGGCAATGATGACAATGATGTCCTCGGTAATGCGCGGCGGTGACATCTTGAACAGGGGCAATACAATACGGAAGATGAGCAGACCCCACAGGCGAATTACCGCGATGCCCGCACCGATATAGAACACCTCATGCAGGGCCGATGCTGCACGGGTGTACTCCAGCGCGAACATCACACTGCTGACCAGCTGCCCGAAGCTGCAGGCGAAAAAGAAACCCATGGTATTGAACAGGCTCTTGCGGTCGTCCGGGCGGAAGTGATACAGCAGCACCCAGATGCACAGCACCATAACCAGCACCAGGAGCGAGCCGTCGCGCCAGAAATAATTCAAGGTGGTGTTCCAGAAGTTCATACTGACCTGAAGTCCCAGTTATTCAAAAAATGATCGCACGCCCAACGCGCTTATCGTGAGGCAATTTCAAGCACGCGCCTCAATAGTACGCCAGTGGCCGCGGTAAACGCCACAGTTTCCACAGTGCCGCACGGCTCAGCCGGTAGCGCCGTGCCGCCCCTTCGCCCGGCACGTCCAGGGTAATCTGCCCGATCTTGCCTGCCGCCAGCTCCGCCAGCAGCGGCGCCATGCAGGACTGTTCAAAACGCAGCAAGGAAGCGCGCCACGCCCCCAGATCGCCGCGCTGCAAGGCCGCCTGCAGGCCCTCCCACACCAGCAGTACTTCACCGTTCACAGCCTCAACGCTCATCTGCGCACCATCAGTTAACAGCACAGCGGGCAAGCCGGCTGCTTGCGCAAATGCCATGGCCAATTCGCTGTCGCCGCTTACCTCGGCATAGGGCCGCAACAAAGCAGCCGGGGCGACACCGCCGCCCCACAGCCACACGCTGTTGATCGCCAGCTCGCCACGCTCCTCGCGCGCCTGGTTGACCGCATGCGCGAAAAGCAGCATCTGGATTTCGTTGAAAACGGCATGCCAGTGCAAGGCATCCTTGCCTGCCGGCAAATGTGCCTGCACATTGCGTCCAATCACCTGCGCCAGGGGACGTGTCTGCACTTCAGGCGCATTGGCCATCTGCACATACCAGCGGCGCGGATGAGGCGCCAGAAAGCGCAGGCCGTCGCTGGCGAAATGCGCATTCAGGCTGGCGCACAGCTGTGCGGCTTCCTCTGCATTCGGCGCCACATCTGCCTGCAAAATCATCTGCTCGCGCTGCAGGCGGATGTGCACCGGGTCGGCACGCAACCAGTAGTCCTCTCCCGCCGTCACGCCATCGGCCTGCAGGGTCAGTGCGGCAACCGCCAGGTTTTCCACGCCAAAGGCTGCGCACAACCACGCTTCCAGCGTTTCGGCCTGCAGCGGCATGCGCTGCGCCCGTGCCAGAAATTTTTCCAGCGCAGGCAGCTGCAGGTCTGCGCACGCATCGCGTGCCACCTGCGGCGGCAAAAACAATTCGGGAATGACCAGTTGCACATTTTTCATCTCATCCTCCGCCCCGGCGCCTGTGCGTCATTCCGCACCGAGTACCAGCTGAGCCAGCTCGCGTTCGATGTCTTGCCGGGCAAGCTGCGCATAGGCCGCGCGGTTAAAGGTAATCATGCCGCCCGCCAGCTCATGCCAGGAAAAACCGCTGGTCCACTCCGGCTGCGGATAGCTGCCCTGTTTCTTGCGCGCGAAGATATACAGGCGGCCACTGCTGTAGAGCAGGTTGTAGGGGGTATCACGGCCATGCAACTCGTTCAGGCAAGCCCAGGCCGTTGCGGGGGAATCAAATGCGGCACAGTGAGCCGGGTAAGGCACGCTGCCGCCGTTATGCTGCCAATGCTTCTGCATTACCGGGAAACCGGCCGGTTTGACGAACATCTGGAAATGCAGATGGTTTACCGAGGCGAAAGCACCCAGCGAGTTGTAGCCAAAACCCGCGCCTGGCAGCGTGCTCTCCAGCTCCTGCGTGGCCTGCCACAGATAGTGATGATGCTCTTCACCGAGAAACTGCGGCAAACAGCTTTCGCGTTCCGGCACCAGGAGGCCGTGAAAATCGGTGAAGGGATATTTGTTGTAATACAGCGTGGCAGCGCGCCCGCATAATTTGCCGGCCCAGAAGGCCTCCTTCTGCATGAAAGGCTTGTTGAAGTGAAAACCACCCTCATCAAAAGACACATGCAGACTCGCCGGAACCTGCGCAGCAATACGTTTGGGGCGGAATGAGCGCAGCTGGTTGAACTGCACCTCCCACGGCCCGGCTTGGCGTATTTCGGTAGCTTGCAGGCGCTCAAACCCCACCGCATGCAGCTTGAGAAATACCAGCAGATCCTCCTCTACCGCCTGAATCGGCCGGCCGCCAGCCAGTGCCGCCACATATTCCTGGCTCAAAGCATGATAAAGCGCAGCCAGCCCCTCTGCCGTAGCCGCTGCCACACGCCGGTCATAACTGGCATTGGCACACACCAGAATGAACGGTCCCAGCCCGCCCTGGTGCAACAAACCTGACAGGCCGGTCAGGAAAGCCTGCTGAAAGGATTGCATGGAAGAGAACGGGGAATCAGGCATCAGCTAGCGCTCACAAAATCGGCAATGACTGCGATTATAGCGACGATACGCCAGCATCGCAGGCACAGTTTGCAGCAACAATGCTGGCGCTAGCAGCACCAGCAAGAGTGGCTAAAAACTTAATTGTTAATTTTTGGAATACCCCATAAAATCGGGCTGCGCTCATTGCAGAAACATCAAGCATAAGAACTGCTGCGTTCATCACGTGTGTGTAAAGGCTGGCGCCTGACTATGTTTAGTAATGGACAACAGATGAACGTCTTATGAAATTAATTCGCCGATTGTGGTCGCCCCTGCTTATTGTGCTGGCAGTCCCGCTGGCATCGCTGCTGTCACAGCAGCAGACCGCACAGCCCATCCGTATCGGCGTACTGCACTCTCTCAGCGGCACCATGGCCAATGACTAGCGCCCACTGGTGGACGCAGTGCGTCTGGCGGTGGACGAAATCAATGCTGCCGGCGGCTTGCTGGGGCGTCCGGTGGAAATGGTGGTGGCGGATGGTCGTTCCGACGATCGCGTGTTTGCCGCCGAGGCGGAACGCCTGATCAGCGAGAAAAAGGTCAGCGCACTGTTTGCCTGCTGGACCTCCGCCTGCCGCAAAACCCTGAAACCGCTGGTGGAGAAACACAACCATTTGATGTTTTACCCGCTCCAGTACGAAGGGCTGGAACAATCACCGAATATTTATTACCTCGGCTCCATCCCCAACCAGCAGATCATTCCCGGCACCCGCTGGGCTCTGGACAAACTGGGCAAGCGCATTTACCTGCTGGGCTCGGATTACATCTATCCACACACCGCCAACCTCATCATCCGCGACATGCTCAAAGCCAATCATGGCGTGGTGCTGGCGGAACGCTACCGCCCTCTGGGCGATGCCGATTTTGGCGCAATCATCAATGAGTTGCGCAGACTGAAACCTGACGTCGTGCTCAATACCCTCAATGGCGACAGCAACACCCATTTCTTTCGCGCCCTGCATCAAGCCGGCCTCGGCAGCGTGCCGGTGATGTCCTTCAGCGTCGATGAAGTGGCTCTGCAGGCTATCGGGAAGGACGCTTTTCACCCCGAACATTATGCCGTGTGGAGTTACTTCCAGAGCATACCGGATGCGGCCAACCAGCGTTTTGTAGCCAGCTTCCGCACACACTTTGGCGCGGAGCGGGTAACCAGCGACCCGATCGAAGCCAGTTATGTCGGCGTGCGTTTGTGGGCACAGGCGGTGCGCGATGCCGGCACGGAAGAAGCGCAAGCCGTTAACAGCGCCATGTTGCTGCAGAGCATCGCTGCACCTTCCGGCATCGCCGCTGTTGACCATGCCACCCGCCACATGTGGAAACAGGTTTACATCGGCAAAGCCCAGGCCGACGGGCAATTCGAGTTGTTATGGAGTACGCATGACACCTTGCGCCCCGTTCCATTTCCCGACCATCGCCGTACAGCAGAATGGCAGCATTTGCTGGACACTCAATCCGGAACCGGTTCATGAATGCGCTGCCGATTTCCACGCGCCTGCTGCTGAGTTACCTGCTGGTAGCCGTGCTGCCGCTAAGCGGGCTCGCCATGTTTTACCTGAATGAGTTTGAGAGCTCGCTGCGCACGACTGTGCTGGACAACATGGCAATCATTGCCGACAAGAAATCCACCGAGATCGATAGCTATATTTTCGAGCGCCTGTCAGATGTGCGCCAGCTCACGCAACGACAGAACATCATCGCTGCAGTAAATTCATTGGGCAGCATGCTGCGCAAGCAAGGCCTGAACTCACCCGCATATCGCGCCGCCGCAAGCGAACTGCGCGAAAACCTGCAGCGCAACCATACCGAAATCAGCAACTATTACGACCTGTTGTTGGTCGATGCCGCCGGCAACGTGGTATTCACGCTGGCGCAAGAGAAAGATCTCGGCACCAATCTGCACAGCGGTCCTTATCGCACCACCGAGCTGGCAAGGGGATTCGACCTGGTGACCCAAACATTGCAGGCACGCCTGAGCCGTTTTGCCCCTTACGCACCGTCAAACAATCGCCCCTCGGCATTTCTCATGGCCCCCGTGCTGCAGCATGGCGCAATTATCGGCGCCCTGGCATTGCAGGTAGATGTCAGCAAGCTGGAAGCCGTGGTCGCCGACCGCATCGGCCTGGGACGCAGCGGCGAAACCGTGCTGGCGCAGCGCGATGGCGACGATGCCTATTACGCTGCACCGCTCCGGCACATCCCCGATGCCCCCTTCCATTACCGCGTGCCCATGCGGAACGCAGCATTGCCCATGCAGCAAGCGCTGGCTGGCGCCCATGAGCGCGGCATGATCCGCGACTATGCAGGTTTTGAATGCGTCGCCGCCTGGCGCTTCCTGCCCGCCCTGCGCTGGGGCATGGTGGTGAAAATTGATGCCGAAGAAGCGCTGGCACCGGCAACCCGTCTGCGCCACATCACCTATATCGCGCTGGCAATTTTCCTGCTGCTTTCCGGCGCAATGGCCTATTTCCTTGGGCGCCGCCTGTCACGTCCGATTGGTGCCCTCACCCGGGTGGCCGAAAATATCGCAACGGGTGATCTCACCCAGCGAGCGCCGCAGGGAGGCAGCGATGAACTGGGACGCTTGGCACATGCCTTCAATCGCATGACCGATGCCTTGTCCGATGCGCAACACAATCTGGAAGCCAAGGTAGAGAGTCGTACCGCAGAACTCGACCATATCAACCAGCGCCTGAAAGCGGACATCGTGGCGCGCAAACAGGCTGAAGCTGCGCTGCAGCTTTACGCCTCCGTGTTTGAACACAGCGGCGAGGCCATCATCATTACCGATGCCCGCAACAGCATCATTGCTACAAACAAGGCATTCCAACAGCTCACCGGCTACAGTCAGGACGAGGTAATGGGACAGAACCCAAGCATGCTGTCTTCCGGCAAAACAGATGCATCCGTGTACCAGAGAATGTGGGATGAGCTGAGCCGCAAGGGGTTCTGGCAGGGTGAGCTGTGGGACAAACGCAAGGACGGACGTGCCTACCCCAAGTGGCTGACCATCACCGCTGTGCGCAACGAGAAAAACGAAGTAACCAATTACATCGCCAGCTTCTCTGACATTACCGAGCACAAGGCAGCTGCAGACAAGATCAGCCACCTGGCACACCATGACACCCTGACCGATCTGCCCAACCGCCTTACCCTGGTCGAACGCCTGATACAGGCGATCAACTCGGCACAGCGCAATAACAAAAGGGTGGCGGTGATGTTTATCGACCTGGATCGTTTCAAGACGATCAATGACACCCTCGGCCACCACACCGGCGACATGTTGCTTATCCAGGTCGCACAGCGCCTCAAAGCCTGCGTGCGCAACAGCGATATCGTCGCCCGACTGGGCGGGGATGAGTTCGTAGTGGCCCTGCCTGAACTGGAAAACAACGCGCCCATCTTCGAAATGGCCGACAAAATTCTGCGCGCCCTGGGACAGCCTTATTCCATCGAGGGGAGCCAGCTGCACTCCAGCCCGAGTATTGGTATTGCAATGTACCCGGCGGATGGAGCCTCGGTAGAGGAAGTAATGAAACATGCTGACGTGGCGATGTATCACGCCAAATCACGAGGCCGCAACAACTACCAGTTCTTTGAACCAGCCATGAACAAAGCCTCCATGGAGCGGCTGGCACTGGAAAACGACATGCGTATCGCCCTGGATCGAGAGGAGTTCGTGCTGCATTACCAGCCCAAGATCAACATTGCGAGCGGCCGTGTCAGTGGCGTGGAAGCATTGGTGCGCTGGCAGCACCCCAAAAAAGGCCTGGTGCCGCCGGGCATGTTCATTCCCATTGCCGAAGAAACAGGACTGATGCTGCCGCTGGGCGAGTGGGTGATACGCACAGCCTGCCGTCAATTGCGTCTATGGCAGAGACAAGGCATGACGGATATCCAGATGTCCATCAACCTTTCCCCCAGGCAGTTCCGCCAAAAGGATCTGGCACAGATAGTCTCTGCCATCGTGGTAATCGAGAACGTTGCCCCGGAAATGCTGGAATTTGAAGTCACCGAAAGCATGGCGATGGACAACCCGCAGGAAACCATAGAGACCATGCGTATGCTGTGCAGCCTCGGTGTCAAGCTGGCCATAGACGACTTTGGCACAGGTTACTCCTCGCTCAGCTATCTCAAGCGTTTCCCCATGAACACTCTGAAGCTGGACCGTTCTTTTGTGAAGGATATTGAAACCGACCCCAGCGATGCGGCCATCTGCTCCGCCACCATCGGACTGGCGCACAATCTGGGGCTGGACGTGGTGGCCGAGGGGGTAGAGACCGTGGCGCAATACGAGTACCTGAAAGAACTCGGCTGCGACACCATCCAGGGATATTACTTCAGCAAACCGCTGCCGGCTAAAGAAGCAGAGAGCTATATTCTGGCTGGCAATGTGTGAAGTCCCTATCGTGACAGCCTGGCCAGCTTAACGTGTTACGCTCAAGCACTCGCAAAAAGACACATTGGCACCACACTCATATGCTATTCAAAAAATTCATCCCCGCGCTATTGTCGTTCATCATTTTGTACTTCCCTCCCTTCGCCGAGGCCGATCCTGCACAAAGCAGCACTGCACAAGCCAGCCAGTCCGCTGCTGATGAAGGCATCCGTTTTTCCTGCCGGCCGGAGCAAGTGCAAGCCATCGAATCCGGCATGGATGCGTATCTGCTCGCTCTAGGCATCAGCCCGAATTTATTCATAAAAGAAGTGGATCCGCAGCAGGGCACCCTGCTTTACACCCTGAATACGCCCGAAAATGACGACAGCACGCTTGATCTTGCCGACAGGGCAGAACTCAAGATCCATGACGACATGGCCAGCCTCCCCACGAAATACGGCAAAGAAAAGAAGATACCCGTCGTGTCAAAAAAGGAAATTGTGCTGGCGCTGCTGCAGCACGGCCGCCTGACCGAATTTAAAGACGACGCCTGCGCAGTAGAAGCACTGGAAGATCACGTTGGCATCCGCCAAAATACGGCGGCATGGGCGGAAAACCTGAACTGGGTCTGGCCTGACGGTGATTATGCAGAATGGAATAAATCCTACTGGAAACGCGGCACACCACTGAACGGCATTCCCCTGCATGAAGCACTCAATGATGTATTTCTGAATCCGGAAAGTTATTCATTTGGCTGTTATACCTCGGCCAAAATGGTGATTGTGCAGGGAACACTGGATTACTATCGCCGTATCAGGAACAACCCGGCAAAGCTGCAACAACTGGAAAAACGTCTGTATGCCGATCATGACCCCCTGCTCAATATCGAGCCCGGCGCAATGTGGAGTTTTGAACAAGGTTCTTCGCCGCGCGAACTCAATCGTCCCGGAAAACTTCTGCGACTTGCACGCCAGGTTGCCCCAAAAAACTTCGTACCCGGCGACTGGGTTTATTTTCTGAACACAGACCCGCTTAGCCATGAAAAAACCGGCTATGAAGGCTCCAACCCGATTTACCTGGGACGCAACAAGTTTTCCGATTATTTCAACGATCACCATCACGCCTATAACTACGCGCAAAAAATGGATCAGGTTTACCAGTGGCGCCATGGGGTATTCAGCGCCTCGCGCGACTCTGCCAGGAGAGTGGCGCTGGGCGCGGAGGAGATGGAACGCCTGGGCGAAACACCCGAGGAAGGCGGCATCGTCATGGACTTCCGGGCATCCCCTTATTTTTTCGGCTATGAGGAGTTGCCGCTGCTGCCTGCCCCATAAAAAACAGGAAGCGGGCCATCCCATGACTGGGTTGCTGCCGTTACGGAAAGAGCAAACTTACAGGCATGCTTGCGGCCCCCATATCTGCTGCATATTGATTTGCACGGCTGCTGCGCCAGGATGCAAGGCTTCCACGATATTGAAAGCAGCCATACTGGTATCGCGCTTGACGGGAGTGCTGAACACCTCGTTATTAGGCTTGACCAGCGCATGAGCCACACTGACGCCGGGCTTGTCGCCACGATGCGAGACGACAGCGACCTCGCCGTTCTTCAGGCGCACGAAAGTGCCGGGCGGATGCAAGCCAAGCACATTGATGAAATAACTGCTCAGCGTAGCGTCTACCTGTGCGCCATTTTCAACAAAGATGTCGCGCAGTGCCATATGGGGCAACATGGTTTTGCGATAACCGCGCACCGAGATTCGGGCGCAGTAGCCGTCGGCAATGGCGAGGATTTTTGCATTCTGCGGAATTTCCGCCTTCAGCCTTCCTGCCGGATAGCCTGAGCCGTCCTCGTGCTCATGATGCATCAGCACGTACAGCAGCCAGGCCGCATCCTCAACCCCGACATCGTAAAGTGTTTCCATGCTGGCCATGGGATGGTGGCGGATGCTGGCTTTATCCTCGGCAGACAACGCCTCCTTGGTGCGCTGCAACTTTTCATGCATGCCCTTCATGGCAATGTTCATGGTGAGCGCTGCAGCAGCAATATCCTGAATCTCCTGCGCCGACTTGTTCATCGCCTGTGCCACCAGAATGGACAGGATTGCGCTATCCACGCTGTGGCGCACGCTATAGTTTCCATCAGGCGGGATCAGCTGAATGCTGGCCAGCGCCAGATCTTCGTTCATGTGAACGGCGTTATGGATCACTTTGACGATTTCAAGGATTTTTGCGCGCACATCCGGCAACAGATGGAGGTCGCGCAATACGATTTCGAGCCGTTTGACGGCCATATTGATGGAGCGCAGCACCGACGGTGTTTCGGCTTTGGCTGGAGTGGACGGCTCGCTGCGGGCATGGTGAAAGTGCGCTTGATCGATATACATGCCGCGTGTAACCAGGGCTTCGACCTGAGAGATATGGCTGACCACAAATCCTGCGCGCAGCAACAGATGCCCGCTGCTGTCCATCACATCCCAGCGCAAAGGCTGCCCAACCACAATATCGTGCAAGCTGATCCGGTGAAAATCACTCATGGGAGCTCACTTTCATGGAATTGGAAGTACCCGTAACAGGTTACTTGTATATCACACAGCCAAACACCAGGACAAACCCACAACGCCCTGCAGCTTCCTTATCGCCGAGCAGCGCCTTACATCCCCAGCTCTTTCTTCAGGGTCATGATGGCATCGATCGTTTCGCTTGAAACCCGGATAAACTCGCCCCCCTTGTCGACCATGGTCAACGCACCGGCCAGATCACCG
>JBGPPE010000057.1:0-15961 GCA_041488395.1 Gallionellaceae bacterium | reverse complement strand
GTTGACCGTGCGCAAGATTACCACGCGCTTGCTGAGCCGCGCCGGCTACCAGGTAGTGACCGCAAAAGACGGCGTGGATGCGCTGGAACAGCTGGTTGATATGACGCCAGACCTGATGCTGCTCGACGTGGAAATGCCGCGTATGGACGGTTTTGAGCTGACCAAGCAGCTGCGCCGAGACGTCAAGACATTGCACATGCCGATCATCATGATTACCTCGCGCACGGCCGACAAACACAAGAACTATGCGCTGGAGCTGGGCGTGGACGAATATCTGGGCAAACCGTATCAGGAAGAAGAGCTGCTGGAGAACATTGCGCGCCTGCTTACGCTACAGCAGACGGCCGAGCCCCAGCCAGCCTGAAGGCATTCCCGGAAACGGGTGTGAACACGCAGGCTGCAAATTGTTATCGCAGTCCTGCAGGTTTACAATAGCGCCATGTCCCAGCTCGATCTCAGTAATCACTTTCTTATCGCCATGCCGGCGATGACTGATCCGTTTTTTGTCAAATCACTCACCTATGTGTGTGAGCACAATGAGCAGGGTGCATTAGGCATCGTGGTCAACAGGCCGGTCAGCCTGACGCTGGGTGAGCTGTTCGAGCAGATCAAGCTGCCGCTCGATGCGGCGGAACTGAAAAGCGTGCCGGTGCATTTTGGCGGCCCGGTACAAACCGATCGCGGCTTTGTTCTGCATGAACCTGCCGGTGACTGGCAGTCCACCCTGAACATCAATGGCAAGGTTGCACTGACTACCTCCAAAGATATTCTGGAAGCAGTGGGGCAGTCCAAAGGGCCGAGAAATATACTGGTAACGCTGGGCTATGCCGGCTGGTCGCAAGGCCAGCTGGAGCATGAAATATCACAGAATGCCTGGCTCACCGTTCCGGCAACCGAGCATATCCTGTTTGAGCTGCCGGCAGAAGAACGCTTGGCCGCGGCGATGGCGCTGCTGGGGATAGACTACGCCTCGCTGTCCGAGGAAAGCGGACATGCCTGAGGGCGTACCTGGTGCGATTCCCAAGGGTACGTTACTGGCTTTCGACTTCGGCACCAAACGCATTGGTGTGGCCGTAGGCAACTCCATATTGTGTACAGCACAGGCACTGACCACACTGCATGGCGAGCAGAATGACAAGCGTTTTGCCGAGATTCAGGCACTGCTGCAGGAATGGCAGCCCGTCGCACTGGTGGTGGGCTTGCCATGCAATGAAGACGGAGCACCGCACGAGATGACCAGGCTGTGCACGCGCTTTGCAAACCGCCTGAAAGGGCGCTTTAATTTGCCTGTAATTCTGGTGGATGAGCGCTATACTTCCGCCGCCGCCAGCGCGCAGCTGAACGAGATGGGGGTGCGCGGTATCAAGCAGAAACCCTTGCTCGACCAGGTTGCAGCGCAAACCATTTTACAAGCCTATTTTGACGAACCCACGATGGGGCTTATCGCATGAACAATCCACAATTAAACAAGCAGGGCGAGCTGCAACACCTGCTGACGACAGAGGGTTTGCCCGCGCACATTCTGAATGACATTCTGAACCGGGCGGCCGGTTTCCTGAACGTGGCGGAAAGGGGCGAAATCAAGAAGGTCCCGCTGCTGCACGGAAAGTCGGTATTCAACGTGTTTTTCGAAAACAGCACGCGCACGCGTACCACCTTTGAAATTGCAGCCAAGCGCCTGTCAGCCGACGTGGTCAATCTCAACATCGGCTCCTCTTCGACCAGCAAGGGCGAGACGCTGCTAGATACTGTCGACAACCTGTGTGCGATGCATGCCGACATGTTTGTCGTACGCCACTCGCAGAGCGGTGCAGCACACCTGATTGCCAAACATGTGGCGCCGGAAATTCACGTCATCAACGCTGGCGATGGGCGGCATGCTCACCCGACTCAGGCACTGCTCGACATGTTTACCATCCGCCACTACAAGAAAGAATTCCACAATCTGCGCGTGGCCATCGTCGGCGACATCCTGCATTCGCGCGTGGCACGTTCGCAGATACACGCGCTTACCACGCTGGGAGTGCCGGAACTGCGCGTGATTGCTCCCAAGACGCTGTTGCCGACCGGTGTCGAGAAAATGGGTGTGCGGGTGTACCACGATATGACGCAGGGTTTGCGCGATGTGGACGTGGTGATGATGCTGCGCCTGCAGAACGAGCGCATGCAGGGAGCGGCACTGCCTTCGGCACAGGAGTACTTCAAATACTACGGCCTGACCCAGGAAAAACTGGCGCTGGCCAGGGAAGATGCCATCGTGATGCATCCAGGGCCGATGAACCGGGGGGTAGAGATTGATTCCAGCGTGGCCGACGGCAGTCACTCGGTGATCCTGCCGCAGGTTACTTTCGGTATCGCGGTGCGCATGGCGGTGATGAGCAAACTGGCGGGGGCGCAATGAATATACACATCAAACAGGGGCGCCTGATCGACCCGAAGAACAAGCTCGACACAGAGCAGGACATTTATATTGCGTCAGGCCGGATAATCGCGCTGGGCAAGGCGCCGGCAGGTTTTACCGCGGACAGGACCATTGATGCGAGCGGGTTGGTGGTAGTGCCGGGGCTGATCGATCTTTCCGCACGGCTGCGCGAGCCGGGCTATGAATACAAGGCCACGCTGGAGTCCGAAATGGATGCGGCAGTTGCCGGCGGCATTACCACGCTGGCCTGCCCGCCGGATACCGATCCGCCGCTGGACGAGCCGGGTCTGGTGGAGATGCTGAAACACCGTGCCCGCGCCCTGAACCAGGCGCATGTCTATCCGGTAGGGGCGCTTACCTATGGCCTGAAGGGGGCCGAGCTGACGGAAATGGCCGAGCTCGCCGATGCGGGTTGTGTGGCATTCAGCCAGGCAGATGCAGCTTTGGTTGATACACGCGTGCTGATGCGTGCGATGCAATATGCGGCCACCTTCGGCTTTTGCGTCTGGCTGCGTCCACAAGACAGTTTTCTGGCGCGCAATGGCGTGGCGCATGACGGCGAGATTGCCACACGTCTGGGGTTGCCCGCCATTCCAGTTTGCGCCGAGACTATTGCGCTATCCACCATGCTCAAGCTGGCACGCGAAACCGGCGTGCGTTTGCACATCTGCCGCATTTCCAGCGCCGAAGGCGTGGAGATGATACGTCAGGCCAAGCAGCAAGGGTTGCAACTGAGCTGCGATGTGTCGATGAACCACACACACCTGTCCGATATGGATATCGGCTACTTCGATGCCAACTGCCACCTGATCCCGCCCTTGCGCAGCCAGCGCGATCGCGAGGCGCTGCGTGCTGCTTTGCAGGATGGCACCATAGACGCCATGTGCTCAAATCATTCTCCGGTAGATGAAGATGCCAAACAGCTGCCGTTTGCCGAGGCAGAAGCGGGTGCGACGGGGCTGGAGTTGTTGCTACCGTTGGTGCTGAAGTGGGCAGCGCAGGAGAAAATCAGCCTGAGCGATGCGATTGCCAAGGTAACCATACAGCCGGCACGCATTCTTGCTGTGGATGCCGGACACCTGACGATCGGGACGGCAGCAGACATTTGCATCTTCGATCCGGACAGATACTGGAAAGTTGAGCCTGCCGCACTGAAGAGCCAGGGGAAGAACACGCCGTTCATCGGCATGGAGTTGCAAGGCAAGGTGCGCTATACGCTGGTTAACGGCCAGGTGGTGTTTCAGGGCGAATAGTTATTCCGGGATGTGCTGCAGCAGTCTTGGCGACTCCCATGCAGTTATAAATTAATCAGGTTAATACTTCATGAATCCATTGCTAGATTTCTCCGGCTTGCCACGCTTTGCCGAGGTGCAGCCGGAGCATGTTACACCCGCGGTGGAGCAGCTGCTGCAACATAACCGCGCAGTGGTCGAGAAATTGCTGGCCGATCCGGCAACTCCGACCTGGGAAAATTTTGTATTGCCACTGGATGATGCAAACGAACAGGTGTCACGCGCCTGGGGTCAGGTTGGGCACCTGAATGCGGTGATGAACAGCCCGGAGTGGCGCGAGGTTTACAACTCGAATTTGCCTGCAATCACGCAGTACTACGCGGAACTCGGACAAAATCAGGCGCTCTACGAAAAATACAAGGTACTGCGTGCAGGCGCGGCATTCGCCACATTGAGTGTGACACGCAAGAAGATCATTGAAAATGAATTGCGCGACTTTCGCCTCAGCGGCGCTGAACTGGGCGATGACAAGAAGGCGCGCTTTCTGGAAATCCAGGAGGAGCTGTCCGTCTTAACTTCGCGCTTCAGCGACAACCTGCTCGATGCGACCAACGACTTCACCCTGCTGGTTGAGCGCAGTGATGAGCTCACCGGCTTGCCGGCAGACGACGTGGAAGCGGCGGCAGAGGCAGCCCAGAAAGCCGGAAAGGACGGCTGGCTGTTTACCCTGAAAGCCCCTTCATACATGCCTGTTCTGCAATACGCAGATAACCGCGCATTGCGCGAAAAAATGTATGAGGCCTATGGCAAACGTGCCAGTGAATTTGGCAAGACGGAATGGGACAACACCCCGCTGATAGGAAAAATTCTCAAACTGCGTGCGGAGGAAGCCCAGCTGCTGGGCTATGCCACCTATGCGGAACTATCTTTGGCCAGCAAGATGGCCAACACGCCGCAACAGATTATGCAATTCCTGCGCGAACTGGCCCAGCGCGCTCGCCCCTATGCCGAAAAAGATGTGGCCGAATTGCGCGAATTCGCACACGCGCAGCTCGGCCTGGCTGACATGCAAGCCTGGGATGTGGCCTATGTCAGTGAGAAGCTGCGCCAGCAGCGCTACGCCTTTTCAGAGCAAGAGGTCAAGCAGTACTTTCCCGAAGACGTCGTGCTATCGGGCATGTTCAAGGTGGTTGAAAGCATCTACGGTTTGCGCATGCGCCTCTCCAGTGCGCCGGTATGGCATGAGTCAGTGAGGTTTTTTGATGTACATGACGCAGACAACAAGCTGATCGGCCAGTTTTATGTCGATCTCTATGCGCGCAGCAGCAAACGCGGTGGTGCCTGGATGGACGATGCCATTACGCGGCGCAGTGTTGCACCGAGCATCCATGTGCCGGCCGGCATACAGACACCGGTTGCCTATCTGAATTGCAATTTTGCGCCGCCTGTTGGCGACAAGCCCGCCCTGTTCACGCATGATGAGGTCATTACTTTATTTCACGAGTTTGGCCATGGTCTGCATCACCTGTTGACCGAGGTCGAGGATCTGGGGGTATCGGGAATCAACGGCGTGGAGTGGGATGCGGTTGAATTACCCAGCCAGTTTATGGAAAATTTCTGCTGGGAATGGGAGGTGCTGAGCAGCATGACACGACATGTAGACACTGGCGCAGCATTGCCGTGCGAACTGTTCGATAAAATGCTGGCAGCGAAGAATTTCCAGGTGGGCATGCAAACGCTGCGCCAGGTTGAGTTCTCCATTTTTGACATGCGCGTGCACAGCGATTTCGATGTGCATAGTGCTAAAACTGTCATGCAGTTGCTGGATGAAGTGCGTCAGGAAGTCGCTGTCCTGATTCCTCCTTCCTACAACCGCTTCCCCAACAGCTTCTCGCATATTTTTTCCGGCGGCTATGCCGCTGGCTATTACAGTTATAAATGGGCGGAGGTGCTGTCGGCCGACGCATACAGCCTGTTTGAAAAGCATGGGATTCTGAATGCAGAAATCGGTCAGCGCTTTCGCAAAGAAGTGCTGGCTACCGGCGGCAGTCGCGATGCCATGCAGTCTTTCATCGCGTTTCGCGGGCGTGAACCGAATATTGATGCGCTGCTGCGGCACAGCGGGCTGGTCGATACCGGGGCTGATGCCTAACAGATCAACAGGCGGGAGAATATGAAAAAGACACTGTTAATCGCAAGCATGCTGGTACTCATCAATGTGAGTGCACTGGCCGACACCCTGTATCGCTGGGTGGATAGTGAAGGCAAGGTGCATTATGGCGACCGACCCGAAGAGGACGCTGCCAAGGTAGAACAAAAGAAATTTGTTGTGCCCAATGTAGGTGATGAAGACCTGTTTCCATATGAAACCCGTCAGGCACGGCAGAACTTTCCGGTAACGCTGTTTGTACAAGAGTCCTGTGGTGACATATGTGCGCAGGCCAGAGCATTCCTGAATAAGCGTGGTGTTCCGTTTGACGAGAAGTTGTTGGTGACGCAGGAAGAAGTTGAATCGTTCAAGAAAATATCGGGTGGCAACTCGATCCCGACCGTGGCCATAGGCAAGACCTACCTGCAGGGCTTTGAACAGGGTCAGTGGGGCAATGAGCTGGATGTTGCCGGCTACCCCAAGGTCGCCCCATATGGTGTAAAACCAATGGTGCCGCCGCCCAAGCCGGTGCCAGCAGAGTCAGCAGTAGCGCCGGTGGCACCCGCCCCATGAAAATTGCGACCTGGAATGTAAACTCGCTCAAGGTTCGCCTGGAGCAGGTCCAGGCCTGGCTGGCCGAGCATCAGGCGGATGCGCTGTGCTTGCAGGAAACCAAGACCGAGGATGCGAATTTTCCGCTGGCAGAAATTCAGCAAGCCGGCTATCAGGTGGTTTATAGCGGCCAGAAAACCTACAACGGTGTCGCCATTATCAGCAAACAGGCTGCGACAGATGTGCAATACGGTATCCCGGGTTTTGCGGATGAACAGAAGCGCGTGCTTGCCGCAACCATTGAGGGGGTGCGCATCGTGTGCGTATATGTGCCGAATGGGCAGAGTGTGGATTCAGACAAGTACCAGTACAAACTGGCCTGGCTCAACGCGCTGCAAGCGTGGCTCAAGGATGAATTAAAACGCTACCCCAGGCTGGCCTTGCTGGGCGATTACAACATCGCGCCGGAAGATCGCGACGTGCATGACCCCGCCGCATGGGCTGGCAGTGTGCTGGTCAGTGAGCCCGAGCGCGCCGCATTCATAGGCTTGCAGCAGCTCGGCTTGCGCGATGCATTCCGCCTGTTTGAACAGCCGGAGAAATCTTTCAGCTGGTGGGATTACCGCATGATGGCGTTCCGCCGCAATATGGGGTTGCGCATTGATCACATCCTGATCAGCCCGGCATTGCAGTGCGCTGCCAGCAATATAGACAAGGTGCCGCGCAAACTGGAGCGGCCCTCCGACCATACCCCCGTCATTGCCGAGATTAGCTGAAAATGAAAAGGGAGCAGGCACAGGCCTGCTCCCCCAGTGGATGCGATCAAGCTGTTTGTTTAGAACGCGTAACCGACACCGAAAGAAACCACGGGGTAAACTCTGATTTTCTCCAGATCCTGATCCAGCTTGGCTTGGGCTGCAGCCACGTCATTGGCAGCTGCGCCGGCGCCGGAGCCTGTCACTGAGAGTTCGGATTTAGGCGAGCCGATAAACATCACACCGATGTCCGACTTGAACGAGAAGCCGGTCTTGCTGGCGCGACCGCTCCAGCCAAAACCAAGATACGGCGCAACCTTGTTGAAGGTCACAGTGGCATTCAGACTGGAAATCTGGCTGGTATTGTAGACCGTGCCATTAATGGTGAAGGTGGAGCCCACTGGCACTGCAGTCATCGTAAAGTCGTTGTTGTTGAAGATGATACCGGCGGTCAGGTGGGTAAAGCCACCAAACACATGCCAGTCGGCCAATGCTGCTACGCTGCCAAGTTTAAAGGTGGCGTCGTAGTTGAGCTGGTCCTGGGTGGTCTGGAAGTTGTAGTTTAGTTTGCTGAGGCTCAGGCGGCCGGCGACGTTTTCGCTGAGTGGAATGGCAATCCCCACACCAGCACCGATGGTAGAGGCATGCAGGTCGATATCAGCTTTGGCGCCAGAAGATTCAGCATGTGCGCTGAGCGGCATGGCAACGCATAATGCGCCCAACAAAAAAAATTTTTTCATAACACTCCCTGTAATAGACATAAAACGCAGAACTGCTTCACGCACTCTTTGCGCGCTGGCAGATTCTCGCAGTTTTTCCGGTTTTAATCTATGAGGCAAGCGGGAATGGCCTGTCAGGCGTTATCGCTGTCCAGTCCGAGTTCCTGAATTTTGCGCGTCAGGGTATTGCGTCCCATGCCGAGCAGGGCGGCGGCTTCGATGCGGCGGCCACCGGTGTGCTGAAGTGCCTGAGTGATCAGAGTGCGTTCAAACTGCTGGTTAAAGGTGTCCAGTATATGGGGATCGCTACGCTGTAACGCGAGCGCCACCTGGGCGCGGAGAGCGCCGCGCCAGTCGGCTGCGGGAGTGCTGGCGGCCTGGGTGTCACGCCATTCCGGGGGCAGATCGGCAATTTCAACTTGCTGGCTGGGCGTCATTACGGTCAGCCAGTGGCACAGATTCTCCAGTTGCCGCACGTTGCCTGGAATATCCTGTGCAGCAAGATAGTTCAGCGCGGCATCACTTAATGTTCTTTGCTCAACACCGAGTTCACGCGCACTCTTCTGCAGGAAATACTTGGCCAGCAGTGGGATGTCTTCGCGGCGTTCACGCAGCGGCGGCAGGCGCAGGCGGATCACGTTGAGGCGGTGCAACAGATCTTCGCGGAACAGCCCCTGCTTGACGCGTTCATCCAGATTTTGGTGAGTGGCAGCGATGATGCGCACATTGGCCTTGATCGGCTGGTGGCCGCCGACACGATAGAAATTGCCGTCAGACAGCACACGCAGCAAACGCGTCTGCAGTTCGGCGGGCATATCGCCAATTTCGTCGAGAAACAGCGTGCCGCCTTCCGCCTGCTCGAAGCGGCCGCGCCTTGTGGCTGCCGCACCGGTAAAGGCGCCACGCTCATGGCCGAACAGCTCGGATTCGAGCAAGTCCTTGGGGATGGCGGCGGTATTGATGGCGATAAAGGGTTTGTCCGCTCTGGGGCTGTGCCGGTGCAATGCATGGGCCACCAGCTCTTTACCTGTGCCGGATTCGCCCGTGATCAGCACGGTGGCGTGCGAGTGAGCGAGGCGTCCAATGGCGCGGAATACTTCCTGCATGGCGGGCGCCTGTCCCAGAATATCAGGCGTGGCGACGTGCTCATCGGCAGGCGCATTCTTGCGCTGGCTTTGCTCCAGTGCACGCCGTATCAGCTCAACGGCGTGGTCAATATCGAAAGGCTTGGGCAAGTACTCAAAGGCGCCACCCTGAAAGGCCGACACCGCGCTTTCCAGATCAGAATAGGCGGTCATGATGATAACCGGCAAATTGGGATGCTGTTCGCGCAATGTCTGCAGCAAATCCAGGCCGGAGCTGCCGGGCATGCGTATATCGCTGATTACTATCTGGGGCGTCTCATGCTGCAAGGCGGCCAGCGCTTCATCGGCAGAAACAAAGCTTTTATAGTCAATGTCTTCACGCGCCAGCGCTTTTTCCAGCACCCAGCGTATGGAGCGGTCATCATCAATAATCCAGACAGGCTTAATCATAGGGGGTCACCGTTATTTAAGGGGAAGCAGCACGGTAAAACAGGTACGTCCCGGCTCGCTTTCAAATTCAATGCTGCCCTGGTGCTGGCTGACGAAATCCTGTGCCAGCGTAAGTCCAAGCCCATGTCCGTCAGAACGCCCAGAGACCAGAGGGTAAAAAATCTTGTCGCGCAGATGGCCGGGAACACCGGGGCCGTTATCAATAATCTGCACCATAATGGCCAGACGGTGGCGCTTCTTTAAAATCGTGGCCTGACGCGAGATGCGCGTGCGCAAAATAATGTTGCCCTTGCCTTGCATGGCCTGGGCGGCATTGCGCACGATATTCAGAATAACCTGTATCAATTGCTCCTTGTCACCCAACAGCGAGGGCAGGCTGATATCGTAATCGCGCTGTATGCGCAGATCCGCGGGAAATTCAGCCAATACGACGCTACGCACGCGCTCCAGCACCTCATGAATATTCAGTGCACTAAAATGGGGCTCATGCTGCGGCGTCAATAAATTTTCCATCAGCGAACGCAAACGATCCGCTTCCTGAATGACAACCTGGGTATATTCGCGCAAAGCAGGCCTGTCCAGCTCATGCTCCAGCAACTGGGCTGCGCCGCGTATGCCCCCCAGCGGGTTCTTGATTTCATGGGCGAGATTGCGCAATAGCAGACGGTTGGCCTGGGTCTGGTCGATCATCTGCTCTTCGCGCGCCAGCTTAAGCGGCCGGTCGATGGTGTGGAACTCCAGCATCAAGGCGTAATGCCCCAGTTGCAGCTGGGTGGCGGTGCAGCTCAGGTGGAACTTGCTGGTTGAAGTGTGGGTGCCTAACGTCATATCGTGCTCGATATGGCTGGAATGATTGGCAAGCGCTGACTGTATTGTGCCGAATAACTGTTCGGTATGTGTGAACGCATGCTGCAGCGGGTGCCCCAGCAGATTGGTCCTGCTCAGGGCAAAAAGATTTTCGGCTGCCGGGTTGAGATAGGCAACGCGTGACTGCTCATCCAGCAGGATGATTGCTGTCGTCAGATGTTCCAGGGTGGGTAAGTTAGGGATGGGCATGTAAATCTATAAAGCAGAAAACATGCCAGAAACAGAAAAGTGGCGGTAAGGGCGCAGACTAGCGAAGATTAGAGAGCTCGGTTTTAAGCGCCTTGACATTCTGCTCATGGGTATCGACGTCATCCTTGGCTGCTTTGACCTTCTCTTCAAACTTGGCGACATTGCGATAAGTCTTGCCGTCACCGCTACGATATACCTCTGGAGTTGATTCGGCTTCCTCCAGTTTTTGGCGCGCCTCGTTCAGCAATTTTTCTTCAGAAGCCAGTTCATCTTCCAGTATGGTGCGTCGCGTGCTGTCGCGGTTCTTTTGAGTCTGTGAATCAACTTTGGGGAAATCTTCAGGGCCTGAACGCGGTGACTGCATGGTGGGCAGTGGCAGCAGATCAAGTTTTTTTCCTCCCTTCAGCGGTTCACTGGAATAGGTAACGTGGCCGTTAGCGTCGACACGTTTGTATATATCGGCCTGTGCCAAGCCGGTGGTGCCCAGACACAACAGAACAAACAGATAGATAGGCTTCATGGTTGAACTCGAATATCGGATGGTCAAGTATAGGACAAGGTTTGTGTACTGACAAACACAGGTGGAACTGCCGCGCGCTGCCACAAAAGCAAACGGAGCCCGAGGGCTCCGTTTGCTTGATGATAAAACAGATTAGATGCTGTAGTACATGTCAAACTCAACCGGATGAGTCGTCATGCGGATGCGATTAACTTCTTCCATCTTCAAGGCGATGTAGGCATCGATAAAGTCGTTGGAGAATACGCCGCCACGAGTCAGGAACTCACGATCCTTATCGAGGTGCTCAAGGGCCTGATCCAGGCTGGAGCATACGGTTGGGATCTTTGCATCTTCTTCAGGTGGCAAGTCATACAGGTTCTTGTCAGCAGCGTCACCTGGGTGAATCTTGTTCTGAATGCCGTCCAGACCAGCCATCATCAAGGCAGCAAAGCACAGGTATGGGTTGGCAGTCGGGTCAGGGAAGCGTGTCTCGATACGACGAGCCTTGTCGCTGGCTACGTGAGGAATGCGAATCGAAGCAGAACGGTTCTTGGCAGAGTAAGCCAGTTTAACCGGCGCCTCATAGTGAGGAACCAGACGCTTGTAAGAGTTGGTGCCTGGGTTGGTGATCGCATTCAGTGCACGAGCGTGCTTGATAACGCCGCCGATGTAAAACAGGGCGGTTTCAGACAGCCCAGCATAGCCGTTGCCGGCAAACAGGTTTTTGCCACCTTTCCAGATGGACTGGTGTACGTGCATGCCGGAACCGTTATCGCCAACGATAGGCTTGGGCATGAATGTGGCGGTCTTGCCATACTGATGCGCAACGTTGTGCACCACATACTTCAGTGCCTGAGTCTGGTCGGCGCGCTTTACCAGCGTGCTGAATTTTGTGCCGATTTCGCACTGGCCAGCGGTTGCAACTTCGTGGTGATGCACTTCAACTTCGATGCCGATTTCTTCCAGTGCCAGGCACATCGCTGCACGGATGTCATGCAGAGAGTCAACTGGAGGCACGGGGAAATAACCGCCTTTAACGCCTGGACGGTGGCCAGTGTTGCCGCTCTCGTATTCTTCGGCAGAGGACCATGCAGCTTCTTCAGAGTTGATTTTGAGGGAGCAGCCGGACATGTCAATATGCCAGTTTACGGAATCAAAAATAAAGAATTCTGGCTCCGGGCCGAAGTAGGCAGTGTCACCAATACCGGAAGATTTCAGGTAGGCCTCAGCGCGCTTGGCGATGGAGCGTGGGTCGCGGTCGTAACCTTTGCCGTCGGATGGCTCGATGACGTCGCAGGTGATCACCAGCGTAGGCTCGTCCATGAATGGATCGACAAACGCGCTGCTAGGATCCGGCAGCAGAATCATGTCGGAAGCCTGAATGCCTTTCCAGCCAGCAATGGAAGAGCCGTCAAAAGCATGGCCATCGGTAAATTTGTCTTCACCAAAATACTTGGCTGGAACGGACACATGCTGCTCTTTGCCGCGAGTGTCGGTAAAACGCAAATCGACGAATTTGATTTCGCCGCCTTGAATTAATTTCATTGCTTCTGCTACTGACTTGAACATTATCGCTCTCCCAATAAACGTAAACTAAACTAAAAACCGCAACTGCGAACGTGAGCACAAAGTGTGCCAGGCCAAAATAGTGCCAAAGCGGGCATTTTGCCATAACCACCCAGGGCGTTGGGTAAAATTATGCGCCCCAATTTGGGGCGAGAATGGCGTCTTGCGCACTATTTTGGTGCGGCTCTGAGGTGTGTATGAATCCGGCGGAAATAGGTGTCATCAGCGCAGATCGCATCTAGCTTGCTCAACAGAGCGTCCATTTTGCCGGAGTCGCCTGCAAAAGCGGAATCAAAAAATAACTCAGCGTCCACCTTGCCATCCAGGTAATGCAATACCACCCGCTTGAAGGGCAGCTGCTGCTCTCCCAGGCGCTGAGCTAAATGAGCGAGCAATATATCGCGGGCAGGCAAATGAATATTGGGTTTGGCATGGGCGTCATCCTCGGGATCGATGTGCACCATCACATCAAGCACGTGGTGGTGGCGCAACACGGCTTGTCGTGCTGTTTCGGCAATGTAATGGCCTTCGGATACACTGATTTTGGGGTCTACGATGATATGTGCATCAACCAGCGCGTTGTCAGCCATTTTGCGTGTGCGCAGCTCATGCAGGCTGATGACGCCGGGTGTATCCAGAAGAGTGCTGCGAATTTCACTGACCTCTTCTTCGGACAAGCCGGTATCCACCAGCTCAGCGAGCGCATCCAGCGCAAACTTGGCGCCCATATGCGCAATCATGCCGCCCACAACAGCCGCTGCAACCAGATCAAGGAAGATATAGCCTAGCAGGTTGCCGGCAATGCCTATCATAACCACCAGTGAAGACGCCGCATCAGAACGTGCATGCCAGGCATTGGCAACCAGCATTTGTGAACGGACGCGTTGCGCAACCGCAAGCATGTAGCGGAACATGCCTTCCTTGGCGGCCAGTGCAATCAGGGCAATCCAGAAAGTGAACGGGTGCACAGCCTGCACGTTTTCAGGATGCTGCAGGCGCAAGCCTGCGGAGATTAGCAATCCAACACCAAGGGCGGCAAGGCTGACGCCCAGAATCAGGGAGGCGGCTGTTTCTATGCGCGCATGCCCGTAAGGATGGTTGGCATCGGCGTGGCGATTGCCATGGCGATTGGCAAACAGCACCAGCACATCTGCTACCAGATCGGAAAAAGAATGCAGGCCATCGGCCATCAAGGATTGTGATTTGCCAAAAAACCCAGCCAGCACCTGCAACACAGTCAGCAGCATATTGATGATGATGCTTACCCAAGTGCTTTTTTGCGCGGCAGCAAATCGCACAGGGTGAGCTGGCTCAAAAACATCTGGTTTGTTGCGGGAGTGCGAGTGGCCAGGATTTTTCATGGGGCTTGCGCTAGTATTAAGCAATGGCGCGAAGAATAGCATTAGCAGGCCATCTTATGAACAAGAGCGAGGGCACATCATGGGCAAAATTACAGAAATTCTGAACGTAGCTCAACAACGGGCTAAAGAAATGAACTTGCCGTATGAAGGGGCTTTAATGCCGCAAGAAGCTTATGAGATTTTGCAGGCTGCGCCGGGGGCCAGGCTGGTTGATGTGCGATCGCGTGCGGAAATGGATTTTGTCGGGCGCATACCGGGCGCAGTGGAAATCGAATGGGCGCTCTATCCGGGCATGAAGGCGAATCCGAATTTTATGGCTGCGCTGGAGCAGCAGGTCGAGAAAGAGGCGCTGGTGCTATTTATCTGCCGCAGCGGCCACCGCTCGCATTTTGCCGCCAACGTCGCAACCCAGGCGGGATATAGCGATTGCTACAACGTGCTGATCGGCTGTGAAGGAGACTTGAATGCCGAGAAGCGCCGTAATGTGCCAAACAGCTGGCGCGGGCTGGGTTTGCCATGGCAGCAAAGCTAGCTGTTAAGTGGCCGACCAGTCCACCGCGCCGCTGTAATAAGTAGCCAGCACCACCAGGCCAAACGCAATCCGGTACCAGGCAAACAGCGTGAAGTCGTGGCGGCTGATGTAGCGCAGCAGCCAGCGCACGCACAGGAATGCACTGATGAAGGACGCGATGCCGCCCACCGCAAACAGGCTCCAGTCCTGGGCGTGGAATAGATGACGATATTTGACCACTTCATATACCGTCGCGGCAAACAGCGTGGGTATGGCGAGGAAAAATGAGAACTCTGTGGCCGCCTTGCGCGACAGGCCAAAGAACAGGCCGCCAATAATGGTCGCGCCAGAGCGCGAAGTGCCGGGAATCAGCGCCAGCGATTGTGCCAGGCCAACCTTCAGCGCATCCTTCCAGGTCAGGTCATCTGCGCTGGTCACGGTGACGCTGTGCTCACGTTTTTCAGCCCAAAGGATAATCACGCCACCCACAATGAACGCCAGTGCTACCGGGATGGGCGCAAACAAATGCGCCTTGATGGCGCTGGCAAACAGCAGTCCCAGAATAGCTGCAGGAATAAATGCAAGGATCAGGTTGCCAACAAAGCGCTGTGCGGCTTGTTCGCGCGGCAAACAGAGCAGGACGGAGAGTACCTTGGCGCGATATTCCCAGCATACTGCGAGTATCGCGGCAAACTGAATGACGATTTCAAACACCTTGCCCTTTTCATCGTTGAAATTGAGCAGGTCGCCGACCAGAATCAAATGGCCCGTGCTGGAAATGGGGAGGAATTCGGTCAGGCCTTCGACCACGCCCAGAATAGCGGCTTTGACTAGGAGTAAAGTTTCCATGAATTTGTTAGTGATCTATGCAGAGTGAAAGATTAAATGGGAGAGCGATCGCTACCTATTGTCGGCGCAGGCAGCATTGTTGCGTGTTTCATTCATGATGCGCAGGTTGATCCGGATGCGCTCCTCGTCCGATAGTTCGGGCCAGCGAGTCACCTCTTCGAAGGTGCGGTGACAGCTGCGGCATACATCATCACCCAGCGCAGTGGTGCAATGTCCGGTACAAGGGCATTCAGCAGTTGCGCTAGCGGGTTTCAGATTAATGTTGCAGGACATGCTCAAACGTAAATTGGGGGCTGCCATCAGGCTTTGCGGTAAAGGTTGGCTCCCTGTTTTACGAATTCCACCGCCTTCTGTTCCATGCCCTTGTTCAATGCCTCGGCCTCATTGATGCCCTCTTTTTCGGCAAAGTCACGCACATCCTGCGAAATTTTCATCGAGCAGAAATGCGGGCCACACATCGAGCAGAAATGCGCGACCTTGGCGGATTCCTTGGGTAGCGTCTCGTCGTGGAAAGAGCGTGCACGATCCGGATCGAGGCCGAGGTTGAACTGGTCGTCCCAGCGGAACTCGAAGCGCGCCTTGGACAGGGCGTTGTCACGGATCTGCGCGCCGGGGTGGCCCTTGGCCAGGTCAGCCGCGTGCGCCGCAATCTTGTAGGTGATGATGCCGTCCTTGACATCGGCCTTGTTCGGCAAACCCAGGTGTTCTTTCGGCGTCACATAGCACAGCATCGCGGTGCCGTACCAGCCGATCAT
>JBGPPE010000056.1:0-16146 GCA_041488395.1 Gallionellaceae bacterium | reverse complement strand
TGCGCACCACATCGTCGGCCGAGACGGTGGCCTCCGTCTGCTTGCCGCGTTGCGTATCGATCGTCATGCCATTGATGCTGTCGAGCACGGTCAACCGGTAACGCCCATCCTCAGCGCGATTGATTTCCAGATGATGGGCGGCGATAAAGGGGTCATCCAGCACCAGATCATTGCTGTAAGCACGCCCCAGCCGCAACGGCCAGGTTCGCACGGCATGGCGGGTAGCCGCATCGCCATGCCGATCCAGTATCTCGATCCAGGCTAGCCGTTCCATTTGAGCGCCCCCATATAGTGTTTCACCAGACGCATGCCATCCTCATGGGTGACACCGCTCAAATTAAGTTTGGTGATCAACGCACGCTTGCTCTCGCGCAAGCTGACCACCCTGAGCTTGAAGTCATACAGGCCGGCGAATTTCTTGTAGGCGCGCATGCAGAGCGCCACCTTGGCCGGCATGCCGTTCAGCTCGACTACGGAGTCGGTGCAGGCATATTTGCTGAAGTGCTTGCGCGGAATGTCATCGCTGGATTCACCCTGCCTGCCGTATATCCTTTCCAGTATCCGCGCAAAACGGAATGAATCCAGCTTGTCGCTCTGGTACAGCATGCTCTCGAACAGCACGCTGCCGGTATTGATCCCCTCGCCGACATACAGGTCCGAATCACCGGAACAGTTGTATGACCTCACCTTGAAAAACCACTTGCTCTCGTTACTTTCACTGGCCCAGCAGCGCATGTAGGGATCGGCCGCATCCGGCACGGCATAGCCGGAATCCATCTGCACCGGCAACGGTTTGCGCGTCAGCCGCTGTGCCAGAGCGGCCGAATGCAGTTTCAACTGGCGCGTGATCTCCGGCTGAAAATCTGCCGCCACCTCGGGCGCAGCACGCCAGCGCGCCAGCAAGGCCTGGGCAAACTGTGCCGGCACCAGGAAGCCTCGCGACTCGCCCATCGTGGCGACATTGATGCCGACCAGTTCGCCCGCTCTGGAGACCACCGGCCCGCCGCTCATGCCGGGGTTGATCGCCCCGGTGAAATGAATGGAGTCGTAAAAGGAGTGCTCGCGCAGCCCGTTGTTCACACCCTCGACGATGACCATGCCGAGGTCATTCGGGTTTCCCAGCGAATACAGCTTGACGCCATTGGCAAGCGCCCCCGCATGAAAGTGCAGCCAGGGCAGCTGGCTGCCCTGGCGCTGCAACAGCGCCAGATCGTGCAGCACGTCAATTGCCAGCAGCTTGAGTTCGCCGTGCTCGCCGTTGCTGGCCACGTACTCCATCTCGTAGGACTTGGGCTCCAGCGCATGGCTGGAAACGACGTGGTAATTGGTGATGATCAGCCCGTCATCGCTCACATAAAATCCGGAACCGGTGGAGTTCTGCGACTGGCTGCCCTTGAGCAGGGTGCGTATCTGCACCACTGAATTTTTGACCGACGCAAACACCGCCTGTGCGCGACCGTCACGCTCGGCGGCTGCGGAATGGGCTGCGACAGGAATGCAGCATGCGCACAGCAAAATGGCTTGCCAGCTGCGCATCAGGAAAGCAGTTTTCAAATTCCCCCCAAAAAGTATTTTTCTAATTGCCCGCACGGTATCTGCATTCCGCCATCCCGGTCAATATGCCAAAGTATCTAGTCAGCTATAAATATTCATGCAGCAAGCCGCGCAACAGCGGCAATGTTTCCTCGGCAAACCACGGATTGCGCCGCAGCCATTGCTGGTTATGCCAGCTGGGATGCGGCAGCGGCAGGAATTCTGGCAGATAGTCGGGCGCGTGGCGCACGGTTTCTGTCAGCGTTTTCTGCGCCTTGCTGCCCAGGTAATAAGCTTGCGCGTAGCGCCCCACCAGCAGGGTAAGCCTGATATTGGGCAATGCCGCACGCAGGCGCGGATGCCACAGCGGCGCACATTCCGGGCGCGGTGGCAGGTCTCCCATCTTGCCTGTGCCGGGGTAGCAGAAAGCGGCGGGGATGATGGCGATGCGGCTTGCGTCGTAAAACTCGTCACGCGACAGCTGCATCCACTCGCGCAAACGATCGCCGGAAGGATCGTTCCAGGGAATGCCGCTTTCATGCACGCGCCGCCCCGGTGCCTGGCCGACGATGAGGATGCGCGCACTGCTGGCCGCGCGCAGCACCGGCCGCGGCGGGAACGGCAGGTGTGCCGCGCATACTGCGCAGGCACGCACCTTGCGCAGCAAATCCTCCAGCTTGTCAGCGCCGGATTGCATGCTCCACGGCCACGATGCGCGCTTCGCGCACACGTTCGGCGATGAGGTTCTTGTCTGTGCATTGCTGCGCAATCGCGCCGGCATTCACTGCCTGTGCGGCGTGCAGGGCGCGCATCAGGTAGGCCGCCTGCGGGTAATCGTCCTGCTCGTGGCCGCTGCGGCCGCGCGCATCGGCCATGCAGGCCTGCAGTATCTGGCTGAAGCGCTCGGGCTTGCGCCAGACATCACAGTTCTGGAACAGGCGCACGATGGTGTCGGGGCGCAGCTGCTCGGCACGATGCACATCGCCGTGATAGCGCGCCACCAGCAGGCCAAGATCGCGGCATTCGCCCGGCACGCGCAGTCGCTCGCACAGGCCGCGCAACAGATCGACACTGCGTGCCTCATGGCCGATGTGGCGCGGCAGTATGTCCGCCGGGGTGTTGCCCTTGCCGAGGTCGTGCATCAGCGCGGCAAAGCGCACTTCCAGCGCGTAGCCGTGGTGGGCGGCGTCATCCAGCACCAGCATGGTGTGCACGCCGCAGTCGATCTCGGGATGGTATTGCGGCGGCTGCGGCACGCCGAACAGGGCATCGATTTCAGGCAGAATTTTCTGCAGCGCGCCGCACTCGCGCAAGGTAGTGATAAAGCGCGAAGGATTTTTTTCCAGCAGGCCGCGCGCGAGCTCCTGCCACACGCGTTCGGGCACCAGCGCATCGACCTCGCCGTTTTCCACCATGCTGCGCATCAGCACCAGCGTTTCCGCTGCAATGGAGAAGCCGTGGCGCGCCACGAAGCGCGCGGCACGCAGGATGCGCACCGGGTCTTCGCTGAAGGCGGCGCTGACATGGCGCAGCACGCCCGCCTTGAGGTCGGCCAGCCCGTTATAGGGGTCGATCAGGGTGCCATCGGCAGCCTGCGCAATGGCGTTGACAGTAAAGTCGCGCCGCGACAGGTCCTGCTCCAGCGTCACATCCGGCGCGGCATACACGGCAAAGCCCTTGTAGCCGCGCGCGGTCTTGCGTTCGGTACGCGCCAGCGCATATTCCTCGTGCGTTTCGGGATGCAGGAACACCGGGAAGTCCTTGCCCACCGGCTGGTAGCCGAGCGCTTCCATCTGCTCCGGCGTGCCGCCCACCACCACCCAGTCGTGGTCCTGCACCGGCAGGCCGAGCAGGCCGTCGCGCACTGCACCGCCGACGCAATAGATTTTCAGGGAGGAAGTTGTCATGGCTGCCGGGTATTAAAAAATCTTTTATCCGCATAACCAGCGACTTGGTTGGTGGTTTTACCAACCTTAGTCGAATGGCTAGTAGTTTTATCAGATTACCCAGATTTACACAGATTGTCAGGCTGTTGCAGAGATTGGCTCTTCACACATAGTGCCATCCGGTTTCATCTCCCGCTTATTGTTTAATCGAGGATAATCTGTGCAATCTGCGGAAAACAGGTTTTATGCTAATTGTCTTTGCCACGACCTTCGATGGTGCCGAGACGCTGCTTGAGCGTGAGTGTCGACTCATCGAACAGTTTGGCGTAGTAAACCGTGTTGCTCATCACCTTCTTCACATAATCACGGGTCTCGTCAAAGGGGATGCACTCCACGTAAATAGCGCCTTCCAGCGGCTTTTCTGCACGCCACTGGCGCGCGCGTGCCGGGCCGGCATTGTAGGCGGCCGAAGCGAGCACGGGGTTGTTGTCGAGCGATGACAGTACATTTTTCATGTAATAGGTGCCCAGTTTGAGATTGGTATCCACCTGGCTGATCAGCGTCTTGCGGTAGTCGCGCATGCCCAGGCGCTTCGCCACCCAGCGCGCGGTAGTGGGCATGATCTGCATCAGGCCGGCGGCGCCGGCGCCGGATTTGGCCTCGGTGACAAAACGGCTTTCCTGGCGCATCAGGCCGTATACCCAGGCCTCTTCCAGATTGTTTTCGCGGATGCGGCCCTGCAGGCTGTCACGGTAGGGTGCGGGGTAACGCAGGTTGAAATCATGCAGGCGCATGGTGCGATCGGCCGCGTGAATGGAGCGGTCGTACATCTCATTGCGCCGCGCAATCTCCGAGGCAACCAGCAACTGCTTGTCGTCCAGCTTGCGCACGGCCCACGACCACTCTTTTGCCGCCTCGGTGCGCAGGCCCATCTGGTACAGCGCCAGGGTACGCTGCATGGCCGGCTGCGCCAGCATGGCTGCAATCTCGTCCGCCGTGGGCTGGTAGCTGACGGTCATCAATCCTGCCGCAGGCGAAGAGCCCAGTTCTTCCGCTGCCAGCTGCCCGTAAAAATTGTATTCGCGGCTGAGTTCGGTAAACAGCGCTTCCGCATCCGCGTCGCGCCCCAGCACTTTCCAGGCACGCGCCTTCCAGTACCGCCAGGCGCCCTCGCGCTGCTGCCTGGGCGACATGGTGGTGATGCTCGCCCACACTTCGTGCCAGTTTTGCGCGCGCAGTGCGGCGCGGGTACGCCAGGCCAGCTGTGCATCATTCAGCGGCGAGTCGCCGGCGGCCTTGAACCAGAGCAGCGCGCGCTCATCCAGGTTGCGCGCTGCCTCATAAGCGAGCCAGCCGTAAAAATACTGCTGCTCATCTTTCTCGAACGCATCGCCCAGCCCCGCCCATTGCCGGTATGCCAGCTGCGGCAACTGCTTGGCCAGGCGCATCAGGGCAAACAGGGCCACCAGACGCTGTCCTTCCGTCGCCTTGTTCAGCTTGAGCTTTTTCAGATAATGCTCGGGCCGTGAGGAGGCCTGTTCCAGGGCTGCCCCCGGCAACCTGCGCCCGGCTGGCAGGCGCGCCGACAGCTGCCTGGCCAGCGCAATGTTGTTCGCTTCCAGTGCCAGATGCAAACGCTGCCACACATCCTCTTCGCTGATGACGCCGGCATCCAGCGCCGCATCAAACATGGTCACGCAACTTTCCGGCTGCCCCTTGCCGCTAAACCACAGGCTTCTTGCCTCGTGCAGCACCAGGTCTTCGTTGTTCTGGCGGCGCGCCTGCAGCGCATAGCAGATCATTTCGTCATCCGATTCGATCAGGCGCGGGTATTCTGCGTTGAATTCGTCCCATTGCTGTTTTCTGGCCTGCAGTTTCAGCCAGTCGCTGCGCAGCTGGTCGATCACCGGGGTGTCGTCCGGGCGTGCCAGAAACTCCTTGATCGGCGCGGTGTCGCGCGCGTTCAGGTGCAGACTCAGCTGGTAATAGGTGACATAGGGCTCAAACGGGCTGTTTTTCATGCGCTCGGCAATGCGCTCCAGCTGGCTGCTGTCGCCCACCCGGAAAGCCTCACGCGCCGCGAGAAAATCCGCATCCTGATCCGCCGCAGCCGCAAAGGGCAGCAGTAGTAACGCGAACAAAAAATACTTCATGGAAATAACACCAAAATCAGCAGTGCGCCGCCGTCGGCGCGCACCAAAATAAACTGTGCTCAAGCATAACATACGGATACCGGCTGAATGGCAGCGCAATCTGCCGGCAATTGCGGGGGCTTTGCCTCAACCCAGATAGGCCTGCAGCACGCGCTGGTTCTTGTGCATCTCGCTGGGCAGGCCCTCTACCGCGATTTTGCCGTGTTCCATCACATAAACGTAGTCCGCCACTTCCAGCGCGCTGCGCGCGAATTGCTCCACCAGCAACAGGGTAATGCCCGCCTCCTTGAGGCGCGTAATGATGCGGAACACTTCCTGCACGATCACCGGTGCCAGCCCCATGGAAGGCTCATCCAGCAGCATCACCTTGGGCTTGGCCATCAGTGCGCGGCCGATGGCGAGCATTTGCTGCTCACCGCCGGAAAGCGTGCCGGCAGCCTGTTGTGAGCGCTCACGCAGGCGCGGAAACAGCTCGTAGATGCGCGCCAGATCCTGCGCGGCCTGGCTGCGGAAGCCGAAAAATGCCGGCAGGCGGCCGTAGGCGCCAAGCAGCAGATTGTCTTCGACCGACAGCGGCCCGAACACCTTGCGCCCTTCCGGCGCGTGCGCCAGTCCCAGCCTGGCGATGCGCGCCGCCGTGTAGCCCTGCACCGGCTGGCCATCCAGCAGCACGCGCCCCTGGCTGGGCTTGAGCATGCCGGAAATGCTGCGCATGGTGGTGGTCTTGCCCGCGCCATTGGCGCCGATCAAGGCAACCACACTGCCCTGTTTGACTTGCAGCGACACGCCCGCCAGCACCTCGCTCGCGCCGTATCCTGCATGCAGATTTTCGACTAGCAGCATGGTTGTCTCTCTCCCGTATTACTAGGGCTGCGCATGTTCTGCCTCCGCGGGTGCCACACCCAGATAGGCCGCGATCACCTGCGGGTGGCGCTTCACTTCTGCCGCGCTGCCTTGCGCGATGATTTTGCCGCCATCCAGCACGGTCACCACGTTGCACAGCTCGCTCACCACGTCCATGTGGTGCTCGATCAGAATGATGGTGATGCCGCGCTGATGGATGCGCCTGATGATTTCGATCAGCTGCGCCACATCCGGTTGCGCCAGGCCCGCGGCCGGCTCGTCCAGAATCAGCAGCTCCGGTTTGCACGCCAGCGCGCGCGCAATTTCGAGGAAGCGCTGTGCACCATAGGTGAGATCCCTGGCGCGTGCGCGCGCCTGCTGTGTTAACCCGACCAATTGCAGCAATGCCAGCGCTTCTGCCTGCGCGCGCTTTTCTTCGCGCCGCGCAAACCCCAGCAGCAGCAGCGGCAATGGCATGCGGTAGACGCCCTTGAGCGCCACCATGACATTGTCCAGCGCGGACAGCTCACCGAACAGCTGCAGGTTCTGGAAGGTGCGCGCGATGCCGGCACGTGCCGCCCGATACAGGCTGCCCTGCGGCAGCGCCTTGCCGTGCAGCAGCATGGCACCGCCGCTGGGCGCATACAGGCCGGAAATCACGTTCACCGCCGTGCTCTTGCCGGAACCGTTGGGCCCGATCAGGCCGTGGATATGGCCGGCGCACACGCACATGGAAACATCATCGACCGCCTTGACGCCACCGAAGTAGCGTTTCAGGTTGCGCAGCTCCAGCAGCAGCTCGCCATGCACCTGCCTGGTCGCCAGCACCTCATCCAGTGCGGCTGGCGCAGGCAGTGCCGGCGGCGCCATGCGCAACAGGCGCGACAGCAAGGGAGTGACAAAACCCATCAGGCCTTCGGGCAGGCCGACCACCACGGAAAACAGCATCAGCGCGAAAATGGCCTTGCGCCAGTCTTCGGTGTTGGCCACCAGCAAGCCGCCCACTACCAGCGAGCCCATGGCGACGATGGGCGCGAGCGCCTGGAACGGCCTGGTGGTCTTGTTGAGGAGGCCGCGCACGCCGGCCAGCACGGCCATCAGCAGACCGAGCGCGGAGAACACCTGGAACAGCATGCGGTTGGACAGCAGGTTGGGCAGCAGCACGATCAGCGCCGCGCCGACAAAGGCGCCCCACAGGCTCTTGCGCCCGCCCAGCACCACGCCCAGCAGCAGGATCACCATCAGTTCGTAGACGAAGCTGTGCGGTTGCAGGTACTGGAAATTGAAGGCGTACAGCCCGCCGGCGAAGCTGCCCAGCGCCGAGCCGATGGCAAAGGCCGCGACCTTGTGGCGGTAAGTGCCGACACCCATGGCGTCAGTGGCGATCGGGCTGTCGCGCAAGGCCTCGAAAGAACGGCCCCAGTGCGAGGACAGCAGGTTGCGCATCAGCATCCACACCAGTGCCAGGAACAGCATGCACAGCCAGTAGAAAGCCGGCGCGTCGAGTCGTATGCCAAGCAAGGGCGGACGGTCGAGCTGCAGCCCCTGTGCGCCACCGGTCAGCCCTTCCCACTCGTTCAGCACGGTGACGGTCAGCGCACCGAAGCTCAGGGTGGCCAGGGCAAACTGCGGCCCTTCCAGACGCAG
The DNA here is from genome assembly GCA_041488395.1 of Gallionellaceae bacterium. Taxonomy (GTDB): domain Bacteria; phylum Pseudomonadota; class Gammaproteobacteria; order Burkholderiales; family Gallionellaceae; genus 39-52-133. The sequence goes on along the minus strand of JBGPPE010000056.1, from coordinate 8,084 downwards.
CGCAGGCAAGGCCAGCAAGGCGCCGATGATCAGCCCGGTCAGCGCGCTCGCCACCAGCGCGGCCGGCAAACCCCAGCCCAGCAGGGACACAGACAGCCCGGCGGCATAGGCACCAAGACCGAGGAAGGCGGCCTGGCCCAGGTTGACCTGGCCCAGGTAGCCGACGCTGACATCCAGGCCGATCAGCAAAATGCCGTAGATGGCGAGCAGGGTGAGCAGGCCCAGTGCATAGGAGCTGCTCACGAACAGGGGAATGGCGGCGAGCGTGGCGAAGGTAGCCAGCTCGGCACCGCGTATCAGCAAAAAGCGTTTCCACATCAGCGCACTCATGCTTACACCTTGCGTATGCTGGCTTTGCCGAACACGCCGTTGGGGCGCAGAGCAAGTGCCATGATCAACAGGATCAGCCCCGGCGCCTCGCGCCAGCCGCTGCCGATATAGAAGCTGGCCAGACTTTCCAGCGCGCCCAGCAGCAGGCCGACGACGACCACGCCGAAGCCGGAGTCGAGGCCGGCCACCACCGCCACGGAAAACGCCTTGAGGATCAGCGCAGACGCCATGGTCGGGCCCACCGTGGTGATCGGCGCCACCAGTATGCCCGCCATCGCGGCAACTAGGCCGGACAAGGCATACGAGAGCATGATGATGCGGGTGGCCGACACTCCCATCAGTTCGGCCGCATCGCGATCGGCAGCGACCGCTTCAAACGCCTTGCCGAGCAGGGTCTTGCGCTTGAACAGCTCCACCAGCCCCATGATTGCCAGCACGCCGATGGCCACGGAAATTTCCAGCGGGGTAACGGCGATGCCGAAGAAGTGCAGCGGCTCGGCGGAGATCGGGGTCGGGAAGGGACGGTCATCGCGCCCCCAGATATTTTCTGCGGCGGAAAAACCGAGCAGGCCGAAAATAACCGTCAGCAGTATCCAGCCCTCGCCTTTCTGCTCCAGCGCCAGGCGCACGGCGGCGCGCTCCACAAACAGGCCGAGCAGCGCACCGAACAGCAGCCCGCCCGGCACCACCAGCCAGTAGGGCAGCCCCGCATCAATCAATGTCAGGCTGAAGAATGCCGACAGCATGACCAGTTCGCCCTGGCCGAAATTGATGCTCTTGCTGGTGGAGTAGGTGAGCTGGAAGCCGTATGCGATCAATGCGTACACCAGGCCCATCAGGGCGCCGCTCACGATCAGCTGGATAATTACGGTCGATGCCATTGTGCTGTGAAGTATTGGTTAGACAAAACAAAGGGAGGGCGAACCCTCCCTTGTCATTACGAGCCCGCTTGCGGATTATTTCATGCTTTTGATCAGGCGTGCGCGGTCGGCCTGGTCGGCAAACACCACACGGCCATCACTCACCATGCCCATCACGGTTTGCTCGCGACGGAAGGCTTCATGAGTCTGTTCATTGGCCGGGTCCCATTTGCTGAAAGGATGCTGCCAGGTGGCGATCACGCCCTTGACCGGCTCGCGCAAATCTTCCAGCGCATCCTTGATCTTGTGCGTATCCGTGCTCTGTGCCTGGCTTACCGCAGCGGCAAAAATAAGCACTGCATCATAGCCCTGTGCGGCCGACACCGGGGAAGGGATGCGCGCCACGTTATAGGCCTTGTGATAGGCATCGATAAAGCTTTTTACGCGCGGGGTGATCGGCTCTTCGATAAAGGTCTGCGGCATCAGGGTACCGTTGCCGTTGCTGCCGGCATTGTCGATGAAGTTGGACATCGACAGCGTCCAGCCGCCGATCAGCGGCACTTTCAGGCCAATCTTGTCCATGCCGTTGGCCACCGCGGCCAGCTCGGGACCGATACCCCAGATCAGGATGGCTTGTGCCCCGGCGGATTTCGCACGCAGCAACTGGGCAGTCATATCCTTGTCGCCGATGTTGAATTTTTCGGTGGCGACCACTTCCAGTTTGTTGCCCTGCTTCCTGATCTGGTCGAGCAGGTCGTCACGTCCGGATACGCCGTAGTTGGTCGAGTCGTGCAGCATCGCCACCCTGGTGAATTTGCGCTTGATGGCGTCTTCCACCACCATCGCCGCCTGGATGCCGTCATGCGAGGCAAAGCGGAAAATCGACAAATCTTTTACGCCGGGCTTGTCCGCCTTGTTGCCCCATTGCGTCATCGATGCAGAGCCGGCTGCAGGGGTAATGATCTTGGTGATGCCTTTTTCCTGCAAATGCTTGTCGCCAGCCAGCACCACACCGGTGTTGACCGTGCCGATCACACCGGACAAGCCATCCATGGAAGCCAGCTCCTGGGCAACCAGCGCGCCTCTATCATTCTTGCCTTCGTCATCGCGCTCGATGACTTCAATCTTCATTTTCTGCTTGCCTACCTTGATACCGCCGGCCGCGTTGATTTCGGCAATCGCCAGCTTGGCGCCATCGCGCATGGAGGCACCCATCGGCGCGGAGCCGCCGCTGAAAGGCCCGGTAATGGCCAGTTTGAGGGTGGTTTCGGCATAAGCCTGGGAGGAAATAGCCAGACACAACAACGATGCAAGCAATGATTTATTCACTAACTTATTCATATACTCATCTCCTTGGTTGAACACTCTCTTGTCTTCGGCCGTCTACTGTGACACACGAACCCGGCCACCCCACAGTTCGAGTTGCATAGAATAACGCCTTTTGCCTGTTTCACCCATCAATTTGCCGCAGGCACCGCCAGTTGCGCCTTCAAGGCGCTGCGTATGGTATTGGCAATGCTGTCTGGCAGCGGCACCAGATCGGCGATGACTGCCTGCAACTGGCTGGATTTCAATGAGCTGTCAAAAAGCTCGACCAGCATTTTCAGTTTCTGCGGATTTTCCTGCGGCACTCTCAGGGTGATATAGCCCGTCATGACAAACGGCCAGGTGTTCGCGCCCGGCATGTCCATCAGGATGTTGTAGAAACCATCATTGGCGTCCCACCTGGCGCTGTTGGCCGCGGCCATAATGTTTTCAGGGGTTACGCTGATGACATTGCCGTTGTGGTTTTTCACCTTGACCGTATCCAGGCGGTTCTTGATCACCAGCGACATCATGGTAAAACCGATGGAATTCGGTGTGTCCCTGACATAGGCAATCAGGTTTTCATTGGTATCCACCTCCTGCCCTGTCGGCCAGTTGATCTTCGAACCCTCGCCCACCCGTGTCGCCCACTCGGGGTTGGTTTTGGTCAGGTAGCTGCTCAATGCATAGGTAATGGTATTGCCGGTATTGCGATGCACGGTTTTGATTGCGGCTTCGGGCAAATTCAGTGCGGGGTTGAGTGCACGGATGCGCGCATCGTCCCAGGTTTTGATGGTGCCCAGGAAAATGCCGGCCAGCGTGTCGGAGTCCAGCACCAGCGAATTGTTGTGCACACCGGGGATGTTAATGACGGGCGTAAAGGCAACCAGCGCAGTGGGGAACTGGAACTGGCCTTTCCTTTTCAGCTCGCCTATCCGCTGCGGAAGTTCGGTGCCGGCAAAATCGGATTTCCTGTTTTCCAGATCCAGCATGCCCTGCACGACGTTGGTAATGGTGTAGCTGACCGGAATGCCGTGACGCGCGGAATAAATATCAGCCCATTGCACATACAGGCGCGCCAAGGGCTGGCTGCCGGAGCCGGCAATGGCGGTTACGGCAGCGGCGTCGGCGGCAAGCACCGGCTTGAGCAGCAGCACACAAAATACGAAAACAACCAAACGGCCAATGAATTGGTACATACAGCCTTCCTCCAGTGCTTCTTTTGTAGTTATATTGATTTCTGCATTACTTTGTTGCTGCCTGCTTTACTTCGTTTGCGCCCGCTTCCTGCGCATGATCTCGTCGCGCATTTGCTGGAACTGCTCGCGCATCTCGTGCGCGATAAAGGTTTTGCCCACCAGGGGGGGGATCCACACACCGGGGATGCTGTCCGTGTGATAAACAACCCGCGTCCCAGCACCCAGGTCGGACAGCAGCGTCAAACCTGTCATCTTGCGCATATTGCCGCTGACCAGGCGCGACTGGATGCGCTCCCAGGGGGTCAGGCGAATTTCCCGCGTGGACTCGAACGGGAAACTCAGCGGCCCATATTTGGCCGTGCCGCGCTGACTGATCATCAACACATCCCCCTGCGAGCTGATGATCTTGCTCTCGCGCACATTGGCCACAAAGCTGGCCATGTGCGCAAAGTCGGTCAGCACCACCCACACCTGCTCACGGCTGGCATCAACCGGCATATTGACATCCGCACTCACGTTCTCGCCCTCAATCTGCACCTGCACCACAATATCTTCGTCGTGGCGCTCATCTGCGCAGCTCGCTGCTGAAAGCAGCAACAGGCACAGGCAAAGCAGAAACGTAGTTTTTTTCATTGGTCCAATGCGTGCGGCATCCAGCAAAAGATGGCGCGCATTGTAGGTCATGCACGCCATCTTTTGCACGCCATAACAGACGATCGTCAGTCAGACGGCATAAACGGTAGTTTTATTCCATGCGGGACTGGGCGAAACGCATAAATTCATGCGCCGGCAGTGGGCGCGCAAAATAATAGCCCTGCACTTCATCGCATTTTTGCAGCCCCAGGATCGCCAGTTGTTGCTCGTCCTCCACCCCTTCGGCTATCGTTCTGAGGCCCAGGCTGCGCGCCATTTGAATAATTGCCAGCACAATGGCGGCATCGTTGGGGTTGCTGGCCATATCGCGCACGAAGGAGCGGTCGATTTTCAGCTTGTCCACCGCAAATCGCTTCAGGTAGGACAGGCTGGAATAGCCGGTGCCGAAATCATCGATCGACAGTTGCACACCAAGTGATTTCAGCCGTTGAATTGAATGCAATACCCTCTCGCCATCCTGAATCAGGATGGATTCGGTCAACTCCAGTTCCAGGCAGGCCGGCTCCAGGCCGGAATCGACCAGCGCCTGGATCACGCTGTGTTCCAGATTGTGCTTATTAAACTGCACCGAGGAAACATTCACCGCCATTACCATCTCGGCCAGGCCTGCCTTGCGCCATAACACCGCCTGCCGGCAGGCTTCCAGCAGCACCCAGTCACCCATCTGCACGATCAGGCCGCAGTCCTCGGCAATCGGGATAAAGCGGTCAGGCGGGATCATGCCCAGTTGCGGATGGTTCCAGCGTATCAGCGCTTCGACACCGATGATGGCACCGCTGGCCAGATTGATCTGCGGCTGATAGTGCAGTACAAACTCATCACGTTCCAGCGCCAGGCGCAAACCGTTGCGCAGGCGCAGGTGCTCGGTCACATCCACATTCATCTGTTCCGCGTAGAAGCGGTAGGTATTGCGGCCTGCCGCCTTGGCCTGGTACATGGCCGTATCGGCTTTCTTGAGCAGGGTATCGAAATCCTTGCCGTCTTCCGGATAAATTGCCACACCCATGGAGAGCGAAGTGGTGAACTCCGCCCCGGCGATTTCAAGTGGGGCCGCCAGGCAGCGCAGTATTTTTTCGACGACAACGCTCACCGCATCTACATCGCCCAAATCTGACAGCAGGATCAGGAACTCATCGCCGCCCTGCCGGCTCAGGGTATCCATGTCGCGCATGCAATCACGCAGGCGCTGGGCAGTGACTTTGAGCAGGGTGTCACCTGCGCTATGGCCGAGCGAGTCATTGATTGTCTTGAAATTGTCCAGATCCAGGAAAATAACCGCCAGCCGGAAATCGGCGCGATCGGCAAAGGAAGCCGCCAGCTCAAACAGATCCCTGGCCAGCATGCGGTTGGGCAAGCCGGTAAGCGCATCATGGGTTGCCATGAATTTTATCTGTTCCTCGCTATTGCGCAGTGACAGTGCCGCCTGTTTCTGGCTCCTCCATGCACGGCTGGTTAACCAGGTCAGCCATAACGTCACCAGCAGGAACAGCACGCCCAACAGCGTCATTTTCTTTACTTCGCGCCACCAGTCGGCAAGGTAGTCCGCCTCGGCCAGGCCGGTAATCACGTAGAGAGGATGGTCACTCAGCTTGCGATAGGAATAAATGTGCCGCGTACCATCAAACATCGAGCTCGCCTTGTAGGTGGCCGCATCCTTGCCTGCCTGCAGCAGCGTTTGCAGACGCTCGATGGTTAACTTCTTGCCGATCGCACCACCCTCGTCGGGCGCGGGGTAACGCGAAAAAATCTCCCGCTCCTGGTTAAACAGGGCGACAGAACCATGCGCACCGAGTTCCAGGCTTGCGAATGTCATGTACAGATGGCCCATCGAGGCATTGACATAGACCACGCCGGCAAAGGAACCGTCCGGCTTGCTGATGCGGCGCGAGACGGGGATTGTCCACTCCTTGCTGATGCGCGCAAACAGGGGGCGTGCAATCACCAGCCCGCTTGCTGCAGCATCGCGCTGGCGGATGAAATACTCACGGTCAGCAACATTGACTTCCGCCGTCCCCAGCACCCCGCGGGCATATTTCACCCGCCCTTGCGCATCCGCCACACGCAGGCTGATTGCCTCGGGCAAGCGCTCCAGCTGGCGCTGCAGATAGGCATTGAGCACCTTGCCGTTGATGCCTCCTGCGGCCATCTGTCGGGAAACCTCATCGGCGGCACTCAGCAGCACCATGTCGATTTTGTCGTAATCGCTGCCAATTTCTTCATCCAGCAAATCGGCGAAACCCCGGCTGGAAATTTCGGCTTTTTCAACATAATGGAGATAGCTCTGCCGCAGCGATACGACAATCATGCCGACAATAAACAGGTTGATGAGTAGCGCGCCGGCGATCAGGCGCATGATGAACGAGGCGTGCGACAGCTCCGGCCCGGCTGATCCCCAACGGAAATTCATGACGCGTCCCCATGATAAATATACTGCGCAGTTACTGCACACCAGAGCGCAGGCTTGCCACCCAATAACGCTGGGGCAGCAATCTAGCAGCCTTTTCCGAATAGCACCATATGCCGCAGGGTCTAGATACAGCGGCGGGATTGCCCCAGCCGGCAGCTGGCGGAGCGGCATACAGCCCGCTGCGGGCGAGCCCAGCATGGAAGCCGCCTCAGGATGCTATAATCCGCGCCTCTTTTGCAGGTGTTTCGTGATGACTGTTGCCGTTTCCAATTTCAAAATCCATCTCTCCGATCTGTTTGCACAAGCCATGCGCACGGTTGCCCCCGAGCAGGCCGGGCAACTTTCCGTGTTGCTGGAACGCCCCAAGCAGGCCCAGCATGGCGATTACGCCTGCAACCTGGCGATGCAGCTGGCCAAACCATTGCGCAAGGCGCCGCGCGAGATCGCCCAGGCATTGATCGCGGCGCTGCCCGCCTCCGCCGTGATCGGGAAGGTTGAAATCGCCGGCGCCGGCTTTATCAACGTGTTTATCACCGCGGCAGCCAAACAGGCAGTGGTGCACGCAGTCCTGCACGCCGGCGCCGGCTACGGCCACATCCACATCGGCGGCCTGCGCAAGGTGGGGGTGGAGTTCGTCTCCGCCAACCCGACCGGCCCTTTGCATGTGGGCCACGGCCGCGGCGCGGCGGTGGGCGATTGCCTGTGCAATGTGCTGCATGCAGCCGGCTGGAATGTGACGCGCGAGTTTTACTACAACGATGCGGGTGCACAGATCGACAATCTGCGCTTATCCGTACAGTTGCGCTGCAAGGGCATTACGCCGGACGATCCTTCCTGGCCGGAGTCAGGTTATCGCGGCGATTACATCATTGATGTGGCGCGCAGCTACATGGCGAAGGAAACGGTGGAAGCCGACGACCAGCACATTACCGGCAAGGGCGACCCCGACGATGGCGAGGCGATCCGCCATTTCGCCGTGGCCTACCTGCGCCGCGAGCAGGACCTGGATCTGCGCGCCTTTGAGGTGGAGTTCGACGTGTTCTCGCTGGAATCCGCGCTCTACACCGACGGCAAGGTTGAAGAAACCGTCAACAAGCTGATCGCCAGCGGCCACACCTACGAGCAGGACGATGCGCTGTGGCTGCGCACCACGGACTTCGGCGACGACAAGGACCGCGTGATGCGCAAGAGCGACGGCGGTTACACCTACTTTGTGCCGGACGTGGCCTATCACCTGGACAAGTGGCGGCGCGGTTTCGAGCGCGTGATCAACGAGCAGGGTGCCGACCATCACAGCACCATCACCCGCGTGCGCGCCGGCTTGCAGGC
>JBGPPE010000055.1:0-16390 GCA_041488395.1 Gallionellaceae bacterium | reverse complement strand
TCACGCAGAAGAAGGTGTATACGATCTTTACTTCTGCCATCAACGAATTGGAAAATTGGATTTGCGACAACAGAAAGAGTGAAGGAGTAAACTGTTACCTATGTCTCCGAACACCCGTTACTCATGTGCCCGGTCTAAACAGATGAGTAAAAAACAGACTTTAAACCCTGCCATTATCGGCGGTGGCTACGCCGGCATGGCTGCCGCTGTTACCCTGGCTTCTCATGGCGTCAGGGTGACGGTTCTGGAAAGTGCGCGTCAGCTGGGTGGACGGGCGCGCGGTGTCTGGCATAACGACACCCAGCTCGACAATGGCCAGCACATTTTGCTGGGCTGCTACCGTCACACGCTGCATCTGATCGAAAAGACCGGTGGCAATATCGGGCAGGATTTCCTGCGCCTGCCGCTGCAGCTTACCCTGCATAAGCGCTTTGAGCTGAAGGCACCGCGGCTACCCGCTCCGCTGCATCTACTGATCGCCCTGCTGAGCGCAAAGGGTTTACCCTTTTCGGCCAGCCTGCGCGCTGCACGCTTCATGCTGGCCATGCGCAGAAATAATTTCAGGCTGCCACACGACATCAGCGCTTATCAGCTGCTGCACGAACACAAGCAGGGTGATGAGCTGATCCGCCTGCTATGGGAACCGATCTGCATCTCGGCACTCAACACACCCATACAGAAAGCTTCTGCCCAAGTGTTGCTAAATGTATTGCGCGACAGCCTGAACGGCTCGCGCGCCGACAGCGACATGCTGTTGCCGCGCATAAATTTCTCGGCGCTTTTTCCGGAGCATGCAGCGCAATACATCGCTCAGTGTGGGGGCGAGATGCTCACTTCCTGCAGTGTGGAAACGCTTATTCCACACGCTGATGCCATCGAGCTGGCCACCTCACAGGGAAACAAGAACTTCAGCCACGTCATCTGCGCCGCCTCGCCTGCCAGCAGTGCACGACTGTTCCGTAGCGTGCCTGAACTTGTCGGCATTGCCGAACAGATCGAGGCGATTCCCTATCAGCCCATCTACACGGTATACCTGCAGTACCCTGCGCAGGTCACCCTGCCACACGCCATGCTCGGCCTGGATCGCTGTTATGCACAATGGCTATTCGACAAAGGAAGAATCTCAGCACAGCACGGCCTGATTGCCGCTGTTATCAGCGCCGAAGGCATGCACCAGAAATTGACGCAGGGTCAACTTGCGCGCAAGGTCATGCAAGAACTGCATGAGCAATTGGGCATCAACAGCCAGCCGTTATGGCACAAAGTGATCGCTGAAAAACGCGCAACATTCGCCTGTGAAGTGGGCTTGCACCGCCCGGGATACCCCACCCCGCTCCCTCGTGTTCTGCTGGCTGGCGACTACACGGCCAATGACTATCCGGCTACGCTGGAAGGCGCTGTGATAAGCGGCATCCAGTGTGCATCCCATTTGCTCGGGCTGCTGCACCACGCCAGTCGCTAGAGCCCCCTGTGCAAATGCACGTGTGGCAAATTTTGGGGTAGTATTCCAAGCGGAATTGCGTCTTTTGAGTTTCTGGGTCAGTTGGCCTAATGACGAAAAGCGCATTCATCACTGAGCTCACGCTGTCGCTCTTTCTATCTGGATATAAGGATTGAATATGCGTTCTGTTTATTTCTTATTTGCAGCAATGCTGGCCGCTCCACTGTCACATGCGGAAACATTCGAAGAATACAAACGCCATGTCTCCAGCGAATATCAGGAATACAAAGACAAGCGTGACCGTGAGTTTGTCGATTTTCTGAAAAAACAGTGGTCCGAATTTCAGGGGTACAAGGGCTTGCCGCTTTATCAGGAGCCCAAGCCCAAAGTGATGCCCATAGCCAAGGCCAAGCCGGCCGACATCAAAGAACCACCCAGGATCAAAGAGAAAGAACCTGCCAGGATCGTTACTGAGCCGGCTCGCCCTGTTTTGTCACCAGCGCCAGTCAGCATTTTCACTCCCCCGGCCGTTCCCGCTGACCCTTCCAAAAAAATTGCCACACTGGACTATTTTGGTGTGCCCATCAAGCTTCCTTATGACCCGAAAATCAGGCAGCCGCTTGCGGTCATCGATCAGAACGGGATCAGTAATTATTGGAGTGCGCTGAGCAAAGCAGATTATGACCCGCTGCTTGAGCAGCTAAAAATGTATCAAAAAAATATGCAGCTCAATGACTGGGGAACATTCATTCTGATCGACAAGCTGGCGCGTACCATTAATCAGAATCAGGAAAATGAATCGGTATTGCTGAGCTGGTTTCTGTTGTCCAAGCTGGGCTATGACAGCAAAGTTGGCTATAACGACAAAACTGTGTATCTGATGGTCGTCGTCAGTCACACTGTCTATCAAACTGCATTCTTCAAGGATGAGCCCAAGACCTATTACTGCTTGTCAAACTCAGGGCGAGTACACGACGTTGGCAAGCTGTATAGCTACAAAGGCAATTATCCTGACGCCACCAGAGCGCTCAATTTCACAATTCGATCCAATCCACTGCTTGCGGGCGAAGCAAAGAAGCGGCAATTGTCGTTTCGCTACAACAACACACAACACGACATCACTGCACAATACTCTCCCTCTTTAATCAGCTATTACCAGTTTTACCCACAGTCGGAATATCCCATTTATTTCAGCGCGAACATAAATGATCCTGCCATGACTTCCCTGCTTGCTCAGCTTGCCCCTCTGCTCAAGGGTAAAAGCGAGCAGGAGGCCGTGAATCTGCTGTTGCGTTTTGTGCAGACCTCTTTTCCATATGAGACAGATGAGCAGCAATTTTCGTACGAAAAAGTAATGTTGCCAGAGGAAACCCTGTTCTACCCTTATTCTGACTGTGAAGATCGCGCCATTCTCTTCGCCTACCTGGTCAGAAACCTGCTGGACCTGCCTGTAATTGCACTGCACTACCCGGGGCATCTGGCCACAGCGGTTAGTTTTTCTGGCAAGGTGGATGGAGACGCTGTTATCTACAAAGGAAAGACATTTACCGTAGCTGATCCGACCTATATTAATGCCAATGCCGGAATGGCCATGCCACAATTCAAAAATAGCACTTACAAAATCATAGAAATGTAGCTTTTAGCCAATATACGTAATTACACTTTTCATAATCGATACTTATGGACTTGCTGAAAATAAAATTGCTAGGCACACTGGCACCGCTGCCTTAACGGCGCAAGCAGGACAGAAACCTGATCTGGAGTATTGTTCTAAATCTGGTTAGGTTTGGTGTTTTTTTTCTCAATCAAATAAAGGGGTTTTACATGTTGAAATATGCACTTCTAGCTTGTTTGTCCTTATTTTCCATCCAGTCCATGGCCTCTTGCGAGGATGTGAAAGCCAAGATTGACGCAAAACTCCAGGCAAAAGGGATTACCTCCTACACACTAGAGATCGTCCCAGCCAAAGACGCACCAGCAGCGGCCTCTGGTGTTGCAGCCCCCAAAGCGGCCAGCGGTAAAATCGTAGGCAACTGCGACAATGAAACCAAAAACATTGTTTACACACGCAATTGATACTGTTAACCAGTTAGCATTTGTAGCGCGCCGTTAACATTGGAAAATTACATTTTCAAATGCTAACGGAACAAGGAAATCGAGCCCATACTGTTTCTGTTGGGCTCGATTTCGTTTCTCAACACGATACTAACCATACGCATGGCAGTCGTTAGATGCGATTGCCAACCTGATATCCGATGGAATCAACCATGTTCGAACAGCTCAGTAACTCCCCCTATCTTCTAGCCGCTCTGGTGTTTGGAATATTGGGCGCAATATTAGTGATTGCCGGCATTGTGGCACTGGCACGTGCGCATATACTCTCCTTTACTGTACAAACCCTGGCGGGCCTGTTAATGCTGGCACTCGGCGGCCTATCAGGTATGGTTTCCTTCGGTATCCAGGGCTATTCGACGCTCACCCGAGAAGAGGTTGCAGCGCGGATTACTGTTGTCCCGATCAGCCCCCAGCATTTTTCCGCCACATTCCACTTTCCAGATGGTCACACGGCAGTATTCACTATCGCCGGAGATGAGATTTATGTGGATGCACATATACTCAAATGGCAGCCTTTGGCAAACTTCTTCGGCCTGCATACTGCCTATGAACTTGACCGTGTGGGAGGACGCTATCGGGAGATTGAACAGGAGCGTACTGCCGAACGCACCCTGTACTCACTCAGCCAGCCTAAAAAAGTGGACCTGTTCGGGTTGCGGGAACGTCACACTTTCCTGGCTCCCTTGCTGGATGCCAAATATGGCTCCGCTACCTTCATCGCTGTAACTCAGTCCGCCGAACTTGAATTACGAGTCTCCACTACCGGCCTGCTGATGCGTGAACTATTACCTAAGGGAATTTGATACAGCCCCATTCTGCACAAGCCCAATCAGGAGCGAGGCCGACCTGCGCAGGAATTTAAGTTACAATCTCCGCCTGTTATGACCATCATCGCCGTCTTTAATCAAAAAGGAGGGGTCGGAAAGACCACGACTGCACTCAATCTCGCCGCGGCCCTTGCACGTAGCGGGCGTTTGACCTATGGAGTGGATTTAGACCCGCAGGCACAGTTGAGTGCTATTGCCGGAATTACGGCAGGTTCAGGGGATGAAACCGTACTGAGCCTGTTCCAGCGCAATCGCCCATTGCGTGAATTAATTCGCGAGTCATCCAGTGGAATTAATGTCATCCCGTCACACTCCGAGCTCTCAAAAGTGGACGCCCTGTTTGGCAAAGGTTTTAATGTTGTTAATCGCCTCAATACCGGTTTGAAAGCCGAACACTTAGGCACCAAGGACTCACCGCTGATCCTCGATTGCTGCCCCATGATAGGAGTGCTCTCGCTCAATGCCATATTTGCCTGTGACTGCCTGATCGTTCCCATTTCTGCCGACTATTTGTCGGCGAAGGGGGCGGTGCAAATCGACAAAACGCTTAAAGCGCTGGAGCAAGTGCTGAAGCGTCGCGTCAAACGTCGCTATCTGCTCACCCGTTTCGATAGCCGTCGCAATATGTCGGGAGAAGTACTACGAATGGCCGAAGAAAAATTTGGTGAGGATGTTTGCCGCACCCGGATAGCAGAAAACGTCAGCCTGGCTGAAAGCCCTGCGCTCAACAAGACGGTATTTCAGCACGCGCCAAGCAGCCGCGGCGCACATGATTACGATGAATTACTGGAGGAATTGCTGGCGGATGGGGTCATAGAATAAACAGGCTATTTTGAAATCAGCGACAAAATGTCCTCAACAGAAGCAGTATCAGAAGGCCGTACATCGCCCTGCTTGACCTCACAGCGTAGAATTTCACAATAGCGGTACATCTGGTTAAGCTTGCGTTCAGCCTCTGCCTGATCGCGTCCGCCGATCAGCAGATTGTCAATCTTTTGCCCATTTCGGGTTCTTATTGAACATTCAAATTTCAGCATATATCCCCCGCAGCATTCGCATGCGACCTATATCCATCGACAGGTCGCCACACTAGCATATTCTCTTGCTGAAAAGGCCATTTTTCCAAGTTGCCCTGGCAGCAGGTCGAATAAGTGTAATAAGGCACGTTTGTACTGACAAGTTTCACTTCGTAAAAGTTGATGAAATCCCAATTGGCAGGCACACTGGCGATGTACAGCACTCAGTTTCTAAATGCTTTTACTGTTAGCCAGAGTGTGAAATTCAAACTGTACCCAGACTCTGTGGTTGGGCAATCTGCTTACAGGAGGCTTCAGTGCAGGTTTCAAATATATTCATTCTGCTTGCCAATATTCTGCTTATTGCGGGTAGCGCCATATTGATCAGCACGCTGTTTATCATACAGCGCCTATTCAATAGCCTGGCGCACAGTGATATCCGTGCAAAAAAATATTTTCTGAGCATACCCATCCTGCTTTCTTCCCTCGGATATTTTGGCTACCTGATTACATTCTGGCGTGCCCAACATAACTGGCACGATTTGATCACGCCAGCCATTCTCTTCGTATCAGCCTGTTCATTATGGCTTGCCTGCAAAATGTCTTTACAGCCCACCTTCCGCTATATGCTGGCACAGGGAAACATTACCGATCCATTGACGGGAATTTACAACCGCAGATATCTTGAGCACAGATTAGCCGATGAAATTGTGCGTGCGCAGCGTTATGCGCTGCCTTTATCCGTATTTCTTCTTGATATTGACCAATCCGAGAAAATAAATACAACGTATGGCCGTCGCATAGCAGATCTTATCCTGATTCATTTGGCCAAGTTACTTTTGGAGTATGTGCGCGAATCAGACGAGGTTGCACATTATGATCAGGGTGCCATCCTGGTCATCGCTTCCAACACTTCCATGCATGATGCGCACTTGTTGGCAGAACGGATACGTCAACGCATTGTGGCACAACCGCTGCTGCATGCCGAGAATGAGAAAGTGGAGAGGATTGCCATTTCAATTAGCATAGGCGTAGCAACACTTCAGGGCAGCTTTGACAACATCGAGAAACTGCTGCAACGCGCAGAACTAGCGCTACAACAGGCACATCAGGCTGGCGGAAACTGCGTGGTAGCTGCGGAGCCCGCGGGCATCCAGAATCAGGACGCCTGATTTACCTTTCAGGCTAGTGGCAACTAGCCGCCACCTGCTCGCTGCCTGCGGGCTTCATACAAGCACACCCCCGTACTGACCGAGACGTTTAGACTTTCTACGCTTCCAAGCATCGGGATACGCACAAGCTGATCACATGTTTCTTTGGTCAGGCGACGCAGCCCTTCTCCCTCTGCACCGAGAACCCATGCCAGCGCCCCGCTATGGCGGAAGCTGTGCAGGTCCGTTTCAGCCTCACCATCTGCCCCAACCACCCAGATATCGCGTTCTTTCAGCTCGCGTAAAGTCCGCGCAATATTGGTGACGGTAATATAGGGCACGGTTTCCGCAGCGCCGCAGGCAACTTTCTCCACTGTGGCATTGATACCCACAGCACGGTCTTTGGGAGCAATGACGGCATGCACGCCAAAGGCGTCAGCACTGCGCAGGCAGGCCCCCAGATTATGCGGATCCTGCACGCCATCCAGCACCAGCAACAAGGCCGGCTCCGTCAGCGTATCCAGCACATCATCCAGGTGCTGCACGCGTTGAGCGGCATCCACACGTGCCACTACCCCCTGGTGCCGGGTATTGCCTGCCATGCCATCCAGACGTTTGCCATCTACCGGCACGACGCGCACGTCATGTGCCTCTGCCAGCTTGAGCAGATCGCGAGCACGCGGGTCACGGCGCTGCGCATCCACATAAACTTCCAGCACGCTGTCCGCATGCTGGCGAATGCGCCCGATTACCGCGTGAAATCCATGAATGATGCGGGTTTCAGCCATGATGTTTTTTGTCTTTCTTGGCCTTCTTGGGCGCATGATCACCCCATGCGCCCGCACGGCTTGCCTCTACCTTTTCATGACTGCCTTTTTCAGGGCTTCCTGGCACGCTTTCCAGCACGAAATCGATCTTGGTGCTTTCCATATCGACCCTGACCACCTGGACACGTACGCGATCGCCCAGACGGTAACGCTTGCCGGTGTGCTCGCCGAGCATCTGGTGCTTGGCCGCGTCAAAATGGAAATAATCCGAGCCCAGTTCAGAAACATGCACCAAGCCCTCAACGTAAAGATCATCCAGGGCTACAAACAGGCCAAAACCGGTAACGGAGGAAATCGTGCCATCAAAGACGCTGCCCAGATGGTCGCGCATGTAGAAGCACTTCAGCCATGCCTCAACATCACGCGTTGCATCGTCAGCTCTGCGCTCGGTCTCTGAGCAATGGATACCCAGGGCATCCCATTTCTCACCAGGCTTGTATTGCTTGCTGTGCAGCACAGCCTTGATGGCGCGATGCACCAGCAGATCAGGATAGCGGCGTATCGGTGAGGTGAAATGAGTATAGGCTTCATATCCCAAACCAAAGTGGCCGACATTGTCCGGACAATAGCGAGCCTGACGCAGGGAGCGCAACATGACTGTTTGCAACAGCCCGGCATCCGGACGGCCTTTAATCTGCTTGAGCAGTTTGGAATAGTCTGCAGCCTCCGGTTCCTCACCACCCCCCAGCTGCAAGCCGAACTCCTTGAAGAACTCACGCACGGCCTCCAGTTTTTCCGGTGTGGGGCCCTCGTGCACGCGGTACAGTACCGGATGCTCGTGCTCATGCAGAAAATCGGCCGCACACACGTTGGCAGCCAGCATGCATTCCTCAATCAATTTATGCGCATCGTTGCGCACTACCGGAATAATGCGCTCGATCTTGCCCTGCTCATTGAAGATCATCTGCGTTTCAACGGTCTCAAAATCGATTGCGCCGCGCTTCTCACGAGCCTGCAGCAAGGTCTGGAACAAGGTGTAAAGATGGTTGATGTGTGGCAATACCGCAGCAAATTGCTGTGCAGCTTCCCCTTGCGGGTTGGCCAGCATGTCCGCCACCTGGTTGTAAGTCAGGCGTGCATGCGAGTACATCACCGAAGGATAAAAGCGGTACTTTTCGATATCGCCCACGCTGTTAATCTGCATATCACAGACCATGCACAAACGATCCACATTGGGATTAATGGAGCACAGGCCATTGGACAGCTCTTCCGGCAGCATCGGAATCACACGGCGCGGAAAATACACCGAGTTACCGCGATTGAGCGCTTCACGGTCCAATGCGTCGCCAGGTTGGACATAGGAGCTGACGTCGGCAATGGCTACCACCAGACGGAAACCGGAGCCATTGGGCTCGCAATACACGGCGTCGTCAAAATCGCGGGCTGTTTCACCGTCTATGGTCACCAGCGGCAGATGGCGGACGTCTTCACGCCCTGCGAAATCGGCAGGCTGCACCTCAGGGGAAAGTCTCTCGGCCTGGTGCCGGGTATCTGCCGGAAATTCATTGGGCAGGTCATGTTTGCGCAAGGCAATTTCGATTTCCATACCTGGATCGGCATAGTTTCCCACTACCTGCACAATACGTCCGATAGGCTGCGCATGTTTGCTCGGCTGCTGCAATATCTCCAGCATCACCACCTGTCCCGGCTGTGCACCGCCATGCTCGCCGGGCGCCACCAGGATATCCTGGCTGATGCGGCGGTTCTCCGCCACCACAAACAGGACACCGTGCTCCTCATACAAGCGTCCGACCAGACGCTTGGTAGCATGATCCAGCACCTCAACGATGCTGGCTTCGCGCCTGCCGCGCCGGTCGGTCGAGCCGGCACGCGCCATGACCGTATCTCCGTGCAGCACTTTGTGCATTTCCTTGGCACTGATCATCAGATCAGGGCTGCCATCCTCCGGAATCAGGAAACCAAAGCCATCTGGATGGCCCTGTACCTTGCCCTTGATCAGATCAAGCTTCTCCATGACACAGATGGCGCGCTTGCGGTTGCGCATAATCTGCCCGTCACGCTCCATGGCTCGCAGACGACGGAGGAACAATTCCTCTTCACTCAGTTCAATCTCCAGCAGGCTGCACAGATCTTCCTGATCGATAGGCATGCCCTGCTCTGCCAGTATCTGCAGGATGTACTCGCGGCTAGGCAAGGGATGTTCATACTGTTCGCGCTCACGTTCCAGGAAGGGATCAAGCGTGCGAATATTTTTTTTCTTATTTGTCATTGACAGAATATCCTATAGCAATTAAAGTACGCGCCCTCAGCAATACAGATGCCCAGATGGCGGAATTGGTAGACGCGCACGGTTCAGGTCCGTGTGCCGCAAGGTGTGGAGGTTCGAGTCCTCTTCTGGGCACCATTCTTTAGCAGCACTCTCGGCTTTAATAGCCCCGATTTCAGATTTACTGAATTCAGCACTAAAAAATTCGGTTTCAAACTCACTCGAGTTCATTGTTAAAAACAAATGCGCACTGCCTGTTGGGCAGTGCGCGTTTTTGTTTGCTACGACAGCATTTGCAATTCTGGACAATTGTGCTTAAGCCTCAAACGGGTGGCGCAGCACGATCGTCTCATCACGATCAGGGCCGGTAGAAACCATATCCACCGGCACTTCGCAAATCTCCGCTATACGCTTCAGATAGTTGCGCGCTTGCACTGGCAGGTCTTCATAACGCTTTACACCCACCGTACTGCCACTCCAGCCCGGCATATCTTCATATACTGGCTCGCAACCTTCCAGCGCATCAGCACCAACCGGCAGGATGTCGGTAAACTTCCCGTCAATTTTATAACCTACGCCCAAGCGTAGTGTTGATACGCCATCCAGCACGTCCAGCTTGGTTACGCACAGGCCGGATACGCCATTGATCTGGATCGAACGTTTCAACGCTGCGGCGTCGAACCAGCCACAGCGACGAGCGCGCCCCGTGGTGGAACCGAATTCATGTCCTTTTTCGGCCATGTGTTTACCGGCCGGATCCTGCTTGGTTACTGCATCATACAACTCGGTCGGAAACGGACCCGAGCCAACGCGTGTGGTATAGGCCTTGGTGATACCCAATACATAGTGCAAGGTTTGCGGACCTACACCGCTACCGGCACAGGCAGCACCAGCGATACAGTTACTGGAAGTCACGAAGGGATAAGTACCATGGTCGATATCCAGCAAGGCCCCCTGGGCACCTTCAAACAGCAGGTTCTGACCGGCTTTGTTTGCTTCATACAGCGCGCGCGGCACGTCCATCACCAATGGCTTGACACGATCCGCCAATGCCAGAGCGTCATCCAGCGTTTTCTGAAAATCTACCGTCGCCGCGTTGAAATAATTTTTCAGCACAAAGTTGTGATAATCCAGAATCTCGCCCAGCTTGGCGGCCAGACGCTTGCGATGGAACAGATCCTGAATACGTACACCGCGTCGTGCAACCTTGTCTTCATATGCCGGGCCTATGCCGCGTCCGGTGGTGCCAATCTTGGCTGCGCCCTTGGCGATTTCGCGCGCCTGATCCAGTGCCACGTGATAAGGCAGAATCAACGGGCACGCTTCCGAAATTCTCAGGCGGTTATATACATCGATACCCGCTGCGGTGAGATTGTCCATTTCCTTCAACAGGGCTTCTGGCGACACCACCACACCGTTGCCGATGTAGCACATCACATGGTCACGCAAGATGCCGGACGGGATCAGGTGCAATACGGTTTTCTTGCCGTTCACAACCAGGGTATGACCGGCGTTGTGACCGCCCTGGAAACGCACCACACCTTGTGAATGGTCGGTAAGCCAGTCGACGATTTTCCCCTTGCCCTCATCACCCCATTGTGTACCGATTACTACGACGTTCTTTGCCATTGCAGATCCCTGATTTTCAGTTTTGAAGATATTGCTTCAAGATTTAAGTTCAACCACGCCCCACGCGCCATTGCGCAAGACCAGTTCGCGGTCACAATTCAACTCTCCACGCGATGATACTTCACCAAGCAGATCCACCACTACTATATGCCCTTCGTCACGCAGTCTGGCAATTGACGCGTTTAATGCTGCATCCTTGCCGTGCGGCGCAAGGATGCCCTTGGGCTGTTCCTGCTTGGCCAGCAATCCGTGCAACTGGCGCAGATCCATGCTGAATCCTGTGGCGGGGCGTGCACGGCCAAAGCTTTTGCCGACGTCATCATAACGCCCGCCCAGGGCAATCGCATCATGGCTACCCGCATGGTACGCGGCAAACACCATGCCGCTGTGATAGTGGTAGCCACGCAGTTCCGCCAAGTCTATGCCTACATCTTGGGCCAATGGCTGCAAATGGCTGGCGGCTTGTTCCAGCTCATGCAGCGCCGTGCGAATTTCCGGGCAATCCGGCAGGGTGCGGCGTGCACGTTCCAGCACTTCCATCCCCCCATACAGCTCGGGCAAGGCCAACAGGCCATTTTGTACGTCCTGCGGCAAGCCGGCCAGCATGCTGCGCAAGCTCGGCACATCCTTGCGCTGTAGCGCGCCGAATAGCGCAGCTTCCAGCTCTGCGCCAATTGCCGCGCGCCTGACCAAGGCGCCAAAAATGCCCACATGACCCAGATCAATATGTACACCCTCAATCCCCAGCAAGGCAAGCGCCTGCAGCATCAGGCGCTGCACTTCAAGATCGCTCTCCAGGCCACTGTGACCATACAGCTCGGCACCTATCTGCAGCAGCTCGCGCGTGCGCATCAGGCCGGCAGGCTGGGTATGCAATACACTGCCCGCATAGCACAGGCGTGCAACCCCTTGCCGGTTCAGCAGGTGTGCATCGATACGTGCAACTTGCGGCGTAATATCCGCACGCAATGCCAGGGTGCGACCGCTCAGCTGGTCAACCAGCTTGAAGGTGCGCAAATCCATGTCCTGACTGTCGTTGATCAGCAAAGATTCCACATACTCCAGCAGCGGAGGCGCCACCAACTGGTAGCCGGAGCGACGCATCAGCTCGAGCACGCTGCTGCGCATGTCTTCTATGCGCCATGCCTCATCCGGCAGCATGTCCTGTATGTATTCCGGCAACAACCAATTCGGCATTATTTCACCCAGTAAATCAGCAACAGGCCGCTCAACATCAGGGTCAACCCGATAAAACGCGTCTGACCGTCTTGATACTGAATCAGCTTGCGTAGTGCTTCGCGCCAAATTGCGGGAAACAGAAATGGCATCAGGCCTTCGATGACTAACATCAAACCAAAAGCCGTCAGCCAAAATTCCGTCATTTCAATTATTTGCCCGATTTATTCGAGCTCTTCAAATACTTGAAGAAAGAGGAACTGGGATCCAGCACCATTACGTCACTCTTATTCTTGAAGCTCTGTTTATAGGCTTCCAGACTGCGATAAAAGGCATAGAACTCGGAATTGCGGCCAAACGCAGAAGCATAAATTGCTGCAGCCTTTGCATCACCTTCACCCTTGATCTTTTGCGCGTCGCGATAAGCCACCGCCAAAGTCACTTCGTGCTGCTTATCCGCATCGGCACGGATCTTCTCGCTTTCTGCATTACCGGTTGCGCGCAATTCGTTGGCTACGCGCTTGCGCTCCGCATCCATGCGGCGATATACCGAGTCGCTGATCTCAGGAGTAAAATCCACGCGCTTCAGGCGTACATCCAGCACCTCTACGCCAATTTTGTGCGCATCAGCATTGGCTTTCTCGCGCAACACTTCCATCACCTTGTCACGCTCCCCCGAAACCACCTCGTGTATGGTGCGCTTGCCGAACTCCTCACGCATGCTGGCGTTCACGGTCTGTGTCAAACGTGTTTGCGCGCGCGCCTCATCTCCGCCCACACTGACGTAATATTGCTCGACATCAGCAATACGCCACTTCACGAATGAATCGACCAGAACATTTTTCTTCTCTGCCGTAATAAAGGTTTCTGGAGCCGCACTATCCAGAGTCAGAATCCGCGAATCAAAGTAGCGCACGTTCTGCACCAGCGGCAGCTTGAAATAAAGACTAGGCTTGGTCTTTACGCTCACCATTTCACCCAGCTGGAACACGATCGCTGTCTGGCGTTGATCAACCACGTACACACTCATGCTCAACAGAACCAGAACAACAATAACACCCACCAGAATATTGCCCATCTTGCTATTCATCAACGTGCCTCCCTGTCGCGCCCACGCAACGATTCGCGCATATGCCCCGCGCCCGCATCGGTTGCCGCCTGGCCGGTAGTCTGCTCTGCCTGCTTGGCCGTAGCAGCCTCTGTGGCGGCTGCCGCAGCTGGGGAAGTGCTCTGTATCAGTTTATCCAGCGGCAGATAGAGCAAGTTGTTGCCCCCACTCTTTTGATCCACCAATACCTTGCTGCTGCTGGTCAGGATCTGCTGCATCATGTCGATGTACATGCGCTCACGCGTTACACCGGGAGCCTTTTCGTACTCGACCAATATCTGCTTGAAGCGGCTGGCATCACCTTCGGCGTTGGCAATCACACGCTGTTTGTAACCCTCGGCTTCCAGCATCAGGCGCGCTGCAGCACCTTTGGCCTTGGGCACCACATCGTTCGCATATGCCTGCCCTTCATTCTTCTGGCGCTCACGATCCTGTCCTGCCTTGACCGCATCATCAAAAGCTGCCTGAACTTGCTCAGGTGGCTGCGCATTCTGCATCGTTACCTTGCTCACCAGTATCCCGGATTTATAGCGATCAAGAATATCCTGGATCAGCTTGGTGGTATCCGCTGCAACTTTCTCGCGTCCCTCATACAGCTCGAAGTCCATCTTGTTCTTGCCAACCACTTCGCGGATGGCCGTTTCGGCTGCCTGACGCACATTTTCATCAGGAGCACGGTTGTTAAACAGGTAATCACCCGGATCCTTCAGGTAATACTGAACGGCAAACTGGATGTCGATGATGTTCTCATCGTCAGTCAGCATCAACGCTTCTTTCAAAATCTTGTTTTTTACATTGTCGCGGTAGCCTACTTCAGCCGTTCTCACCTGGCTCAGATTAACTACCTCTACAGTCTCGACAGGGAAAGGAATATGCCAACGCGGGCCTGGTTGCGTCGCCTCGACATATTTGCCAAAACGCAGCACAACACCACGCTGGCTCGCATCGACAATATAGAAGCCGCTGGCAACCCAGATCAGGGCCACAATGAGCACGACCAGGCCGATCCCGCCAAGGTTGCCGGGTTTTCCGCCATTGCCGCCTGAGGAGCCGCCCCCCTTCTTGCCGAAGAGACCTTCAATTTTCCTATTGAAGTTTCTCAGCAACTCGTCCAAATCCGGCGGGCCTCCGCTATTTTTATTGCCCCACTGCGGGTCATTCAATCCCATAATCCATCCTGCCTTCAATAAATTCAGTCATTAAGGGGGTGCCATTCCTGTGGCTGCACGCTTTGCGCCTGCACATCACGCGCTTCTGCCAGGGCTGTTCTCAATTCATCCATACCGGAGCCTGTTTTTGCGCTCAAATGTATGCTGGTTATTTTACCATACTCATTCCGCTTAACGGCTGCAGGCAAACCCTGCAAATCAATCTTGTTAAAGATCACTATTTGCGGAATCTTGTCTGCACCAATTTCATGCAGCACCTTGTTCACCTCGGCAATCTGGTCATGCCGTTCCGGGCTGTTGGCATCCACCACGTGCAGCAACAAATCGGCAAATGTCGTTTCTTCCAGCGTGCTGCGAAATGCAGCCACCAGGCCATGCGGCAGGTGGCGAATAAACCCTACGGTATCCGACAACACCACTTGCCCTGACCCCTCAATAAACACCTTGCGCGCGGTCGTGTCCAGCGTGGCAAACAACTGGTTTGCCACGTATACATTGGCATGCGTCAGGCGATTGAACAAGGTCGACTTGCCCGCATTAGTGTAGCCCACGATAGAAACTGAAAAGACATCGGAACGATTGCGGGCACGTCGCTGTATCTGGCGATGACGGCGCAGCTTTTCCAGCCGTTCTTTCAGCAGCTGTACACGCCTGTCCAGTTTGCGCCTGTCCAGCTCCAGCTGAGTTTCACCAGGCCCACGCGCTCCTACCGCATATTTCTGCTGCCCCATATCCATATTCATCCCGACCAGGCGGGTAGACAGGTATTTAAGCTGGGCCAGCTCAACCTGAACCTTGCCTTCGTGGCTTTGGGCACGCAGGGCAAAGATATCCAGGATCAGCATGGTGCGATCGATAACACGTGCTTGCAGTTTGGCGGTCAGGTTGCGCATTTGCGCGGGAGAAAGATCGTGATTGAAAATCACCAGAGGAACTTCGTGTTGCTCAACAATGGCCGCAATTTCATCCAGTTTTCCGCTCCCGGCAAAGGTGGATGCATCAGGCCTCTGCCGCTTCCCTTCTATCAGGGCAACAGTTTGAACGCCAGCGCTCTCGGCCAGCAGGCGTAGCTCTTCCAGGCTTTCTGCGTAATCCGGTGCGCCGAAATCGAGACTGACCAATACCGCCGTATTCGGAGCAGTTGTTGATTCGAGCATCAGTCAGCGTCGTACGGGATATTGACTGCGCGTGCGGGGACGATAGTAGAAATGGCGTGCTTGTAAACCATCTGGGTTATGGTATTTTTCAGCAGTACGACATATTGGTCAAACGATTCCACCTGGCCCTGCAGCTTGATACCGTTCACGAGGTAAATAGCCACCTGCACATGTTCCTTACGCAATGCATTCAGGAACGGGTCTTGTAATTGTTGCCCTTTTGCGCTCATTTTTTGCTCTTCTTCTATGGTTGGGGAATGGTAACTTTACTGGATTTTATCCCTGGTGACCAGCGCTTACCTGCTGTACAGGCGACGGCCGCGTATCCGCGCACGATGTGCTGCGCGCTCCTCGCTTTCGGTTAGCGGCCTGGGTTTTTTGTCCGCGAACGGGTTCTTGCCGGATCTGAACTCCACTTTCAGCGGTGTACCTTTCAGCTTGAATGCTTCGCTGAAGGTTTTTTCCAGGTAGCGACGATAGCTCTCCGGCACCTTGTCCAGGGCGCTGCCATGTACAACGATCAGCGGCGGGTTGCTGCCGCCCTGAT
>JBGPPE010000054.1:0-17024 GCA_041488395.1 Gallionellaceae bacterium | reverse complement strand
GTCGGTAGAGCAGCGGACTTTTAATCCGTTGGTCGCGAGTTCGAATCTCGCCCGACCCACCAATTTTCAAAACGTGTAGTTGCAATCTGGACTTCGCGTACTGTTTTACCGCCGCCTTAGCTCAGTTGGTAGAGCAACCGCCTTGTAAGCGGTAGGTCATCAGTTCGAATCCGATAGGCGGCACCATCCCTCTGCAATAAATCCCCTTCTGAAAAAATACGGCATCCAGCGGATGTGCGTTTTCCTTTGCTTGTTTAGCGTGCTTTGGCTTGGTGGATGCGCACAATCCTCCGCGTATATTCACATTATTCGGTAACATTGCGCCTGTGCCGTGCGCAGGTGCTTGCGCGCGCTAAAGTGTAAGGGCGAATATGAAAATTCATGAGTATCAGGCAAAAGAAATCCTGCGCCAGTTCGGTGTGCCGACACCGCGCGGTCACGCTTGTTTTTCCGTGGCAGAGGCTGAACAAGCGGCGCGCGAACTGGGCGGTGCGGTATGGGTGGTCAAGGCACAGATTCATGCCGGCGGTCGCGGCAAGGGAGGCGGAGTAAAGGTTGCCCGCTCGGCGCAAGAAGTGCGCGACCATGCCGGCAAGATATTGGGCATGCAGCTGGTTACCCACCAGACCGGTGCGGACGGACAGACGGTCAAGCGTCTGTTGATCGAAGAGGGCGCGAACATCGCCAAGGAATATTACGTTGGCATGGTGATCGACCGCAGCAAACAGCGCGTCGTGCTGATGGCGAGCAGTGAGGGCGGTATGGAGATCGAAGAGGTCGCCGCGCATACGCCGGAGAAGATTCACAAGGTGTGGATAGATCCGCTGGCCGGTTTGACCGATGCCGAAGCTGACAGTGTCGCACGCCAGATCGGTATTCCTGCGGCTGCCATAGCACAGGCGCGTGCCTGTCTGCAGGGCTTGTATCGCGCCTTTGTCGAGAAGGATGCGATGCTGGCCGAGATCAATCCGCTGGTGCTGACCGCGGATCAGCGCGTGATTGCTCTGGATGCAAAAATAAATTTCGACAGCAATGCGCTGTACCGCCATCCTGAAATTGTGGCGCTGCGTGACCTGGATGAAGAAGATCCGGCCGAAGTGGAGGCGTCCAAGTTCGATCTTAGCTATATCGCGCTCGACGGCAATATCGGCTGTCTGGTAAACGGCGCTGGTCTGGCCATGGCAACCATGGACATCATCAAGCTGTATGGCGGCATGCCGGCCAACTTCCTTGATGTGGGCGGCGGTGCCAGCAAGGAAAAGGTCACCGAGGCATTCAAGCTGATGCTGAAGAACCCGAAGCTGCGCGCGATTCTGGTGAACATCTTCGGCGGCATCATGAAATGCGACGTGATCGCCGAAGGCGTGGTGGCCGCTGCGCGCGAGGTGCATCTCAAGGTGCCGCTGGTGGTGCGCCTGGAGGGCACCAACGTCGATCTGGGCAAGCAGATTCTGGCTGAATCGGGCTTGCCGATTATTGCAGCAAACAACATGGCAGATGCGGCGCAAAAAGTCGTTGCCGCCGCGCAGGGGGCGTAATGTCGATTCTGATCAATAAAAACACCAGGGTGATGACGCAGGGCATGACCGGCAAGGTCGGCCAGTTCCACACCCTGCATTGCAAGAACTACGCGAATGGCGCGGAATGCTTCGTGGCGGGAGTAACGCCGGGCAAGGCCGGGCAAAGCTATGAAGGCATTCCGGTCTACAACAGCGTACTGGAAGCCAGGCAGCAGACCGGGGCGACGGTTTCGGTGATCTACGTGCCGCCTGCTTATGCTGCGGCGGCGATCGACGAAGCGGTAGATGCGGAGCTGGATCTGGTGATCTGTATTACTGAAGGCATACCGGTGCACGACATGCTGCGCACGCGCTACAAGATGCAGGGCAAGAAAACGCGCCTGATCGGCCCGAACTGCCCAGGCATTATTACTCCGGATGAAATCAAGATCGGCATCATGCCGGGGCATATCCACCGCAAGGGCCGTGTCGGCGTGGTGTCGCGCTCGGGCACGCTGACCTATGAGGCGGTAGGACAGCTGACCGAGCTGGGCTACGGACAGTCTTCCTGCGTGGGTATCGGTGGCGACCCGATCAATGGCATGAAGCATCTGGACGTAATGCAGCTGTTCAATGACGACCCGGAAACGGATGCCGTAATTATGGTGGGTGAAATCGGCGGCAGCGATGAGGAGGAGTGCGCGCGCTGGATCAAGGCAAATATGCAGAAGCCGGTGGTCGGCTTTATCGCCGGTGTCACTGCCCCTCCGGGTAAGCGCATGGGGCATGCCGGTGCCATCATCTCGGGTGGTCAGGGCGGCGCGGAAGACAAGCTGGCCGTGATGGAAGAAAGCGGTATCCATATCACGCGCAACCCGGCTGAAATGGGGCGCGTAATGCAAAAAATATTAAAGGGACAAATTTGATGCTTGAGATGTTGGTTACACCGCAGTTCTGGATTTCCGTACTGCAAATTATTGCTATCGACGTGCTGCTGAGCGGGGATAACGCTGTGGTCATTGCGCTGGCATGCCGCAACTTGCCACCCGAGCAGCGCCGCAAGGGGGTGCTGTTCGGGGTGGCTGGCGCGGTCTCGCTACGCGTCGTGCTGACCTTTTTTGCGGTTGGTTTGCTCACCTTGCCGTATATCAAGATAGTCGGCGCGGCGCTGTTGCTGTGGATTGGCGTCAAGCTGTTATTGCCGGAAGATGAAGATGAGGGGGGCCATATTAAGGCTGACACCCATCTGTGGGGGGCGGTAAAAACCATTATCGTGGCGGATTTTGTCATGAGCCTGGATAACGTGATCGGCGTGGCGGCAGCGGCCAAGGGACATTTCGGCCTGCTGGTGTTTGGCTTGCTGATCAGCATCCCGATGATCGTGTGGAGCAGCCAGATCATCCTCAAGCTGATGGATCGTTTCCCGGTCATTATCGTGCTGGGAGGCGCGCTGTTGGGATTTGTTGCGGGCGAGATGCTGCTGACCGATATGCTGGTAAAAGCATGGACCGAGACGTTGCCGCACTGGCTGCACTGGCTGGTGCCCGCCATGGGTGCGGTGCTGGTGGTGGTGACCGGTAAATGGCTGGCTGCACGCCGTGCAGTAGCGGCTGAGGTGGTTGATCTGGTGGATGAGAAGGTGTCAGCCCATACAACCGATACACATTGATCTCAAGGATAACAAGATGAAAATATTGATACCTGTTGATGGTTCCGCCGGGGCAAACCGCGCGGTTGAGCATGTCATCGCCAGCAAGGCCTGGCTGAAAGAAGCGCCGCAGCTATTTCTGCTGAATGTGCAATGGAAGCTGGCTTCGGGCAATGTGAAGATGTTTATCAGCCAGGAAACCATCAATGACTATTACCGTGAGCAGGGCATGGAAGCCCTGTCAGCGGCCCGCGCAAAGCTGGATGCAGCCGGGCTGGCGTATGCCTATCATGTCAGTGTGGGAACGCCGGCCGAGGCTATCGTGCAGTATGCACAGGAGCAGCAAGTTGACCAGATCGTCATTGGAGCGCAGGGTCAGGGCAAGCTGTCCACCCTCCTGCTGGGCTCGGTCGCCGGCAAAGTGGTGCATCTCGCGGCGATGCCGGTAGTGCTGGTCAAGTAGGCGTAACTGGATGCAATAACTCGATAATTTGTAATAAATAAAGCGAGTTATGGCTTGCTGTTGAAAAATGTTTTAGTATTCGCCCGTAAGCCGACTAAAAATAGAAGATAAGAATACTCAAACGTGGCAAACATGAAAAAAATGTCGCTCTGGAAAGCGGACTGGCTGGTCGGTCTGCTGGTCGCGTTATTTTTCCTGTTTAGCGCAAATAGCGACCTGATGCAAAGCCTGGAGCGCAAGGCTTATGACCTGGGTGTGCTGGCATCGACGCGAACTCCCAGTGATAAAGTGGCCGTGATTGCGATTGACGATCAGAGTATCGCCAATCTTGGCCGCTGGCCTTGGCCGCGGGCAACACAGGCCAAAATGCTGGATTTGCTGGCGCAAGGGCATGCCAAGGTGGTGGGCAATACCGCCCTGTTCTTCGAGGCGCAAGTTGATCCGGGGCTGGTCTACATCAACAAGATCGCCGCGGCGCTCGGCAAGTCCGATCTGATCAATAATGCCTCTGCAGCACACCCGGGAGAACTTTCCCCGGTAGACAGTCTGCTGCTGGAAGCGGTGCAGAATCTCAATAACGACCAGCAGTTCAGCGAAAGCATGGCCAAGGCAAACGATGTATTGCTGGCCATGTATTTTGAGTTGGGTGATCCGCAGGGGCGCCCAGATAGCCCCTTGCCGCCGTATGTGCAGAAAAACAACCTGACCAACATCAATGATCCGGCCGGGCTGGGAATGGCGGGGGTGCTGCCGCTGTCAGCAGCCTCGGTGCAATATCCCATTCCGCTTCTGGGTGATCGCGCTGCCGGGATCGGGCACCTGAACACGCTGATCGATGTGGATGGTGCGGTGCGCGTCGAGCCACTGGTGGTGGCTTACTACGACCAGCTGTACCCATCTCTTCCCTTGCTGCTGGCGGCCAAAAGCCTGAATCTTGGTGTTCAGGATATCCAGGTGAATATGGGGCAGGGGGTCAAGCTGGGCAACCTGAATATCGCGACGGATGCGTCGTTGCGCATGCACACCTATTTCTACAAGAACCGCGGCGGCAGCCCGGCATTTCAGGTGGATTCTTTTTACGATGTGTTAAGTGGAAAAATACCGCCGGAAAAATACCGCGACAAAATCGTGCTGATCGGGGCGACTGCCGCCGGCGTAGGGGCGCCCATGGTGACGCCAATCTCGGCCAGCATGGCACCAGTGCTGACACTGGCACACTCGGTTTCCAGTATCCTCAAGCAGGACTACTTTACCGTGCCGAGCTGGAGCACCTGGGCTCAGATTGGTGTATTCGTAGTGGTTGCGCTGTATCTGATTTTGTTATTGCCGCGCCTGAGTGCGCTGCTTGGAGGTCTGCTGACTGGCGGAATATTTGCAGCACTGCTGGTAACACATTTTGTGCTGATGACGGCGCAAGCCATGTGGCTGCCCCTGATGCTGCCGGCGACCATGCTGCTGGTTGGGCACTTGCTGCTGACCAGCAAGCATTTCTTCCTGACCGAAAAGGGCAAGCTGAAATCAGATGCGGATTCTGCCGAAAGCAACCGTATGCTGGGGCTGGCGTTCCAGGGGCAAGGGCAGCTGGATATTGCATTCGACAAATTCCGCAAGGTGGCGCTAGACGACAGTCTGATGGAGGTGTTGTACAACCTTGGCCTGGATTTCGAGCGCAAGCGCCAGTTCAACAAGGCTGAGTCCGTATTCAAGTACATGGCGGAGTACAACCCCAAGTTTCGCGATCTGGAGCAGCGCCTGGTGCAGTCCAGGGCGATGTCGGAAACCATCATCCTCGGGGGGAACTCCGGCAAGACCAATGCCAGCACCATGGTGCTGGACCGGGCGGGCGTGAGCAAGCCCATGCTGGGGCGCTATGAAATCGAAAAGGAGCTGGGCAAGGGGGCTATGGGCGTGGTGTACCTGGGCAAGGATCCCAAGATAGGCCGCGTCGTCGCCATCAAGACCATGGCCTTGTCGCAGGAGTTTGAGCCGGACGAGCTGGAAGACGTCAAGGCACGCTTCTTCCGCGAAGCTGAAACGGCCGGACGCCTGAACCATCCGAATATTGTGAATATGTATGATGCCGGCGAGGAACATGATCTTGCCTATATCGCGATGGAGTTCCTCAAGGGGCAGGACTTGGCACCCTATACCAAGCCGGATAACCTGCTGCCGCTGCCCAAGGTGCTGAGCATCGTGGCGCGCGTGGCCGATGCGCTCGGATATGCGCATTCCCTCAATGTCGTGCACCGCGATATCAAGCCGGCCAACATCATGTATGACCCGGCAACAGACATGGTAAAGGTGACCGACTTTGGCATTGCGCGCATTACCGACTCGTCCAAGACCAAAACCGGCATGGTGCTGGGCACGCCATCCTATATGTCGCCCGAGCAACTGGCAGGAACGAAAATTGAAGGGGTCTCCGATCTGTTCTCGCTGGGCGTGAGTCTGTATTTGATGGCATGTGGTAAGCTGCCATTTAACGGCGACTCCATGGCGCAGCTGATGTTCAGGATAGCGAATGAGCCGCCCGTGGATATATTGACGATACGGCCTGACCTGCCACCCTGTGTGGTAAAGATAATCAACAAGGCCTTGGCCAAGAAGGTAACCGAGCGTTACCAGACTGGTGCTGAAATGGCTGATGCAATCCGCCAATGTGCGGCAAGCTTGCAAGGGTAGGGATCTATGGAAATACAAGACGCGCTGGAAATAGTCAGCCTGACACATCCGGGCATGGTGAGGTCGCACAACGAGGACAGTGTGTCCTA
This sequence comes from Gallionellaceae bacterium, assembly GCA_041488395.1. Classification (GTDB taxonomy): domain Bacteria; phylum Pseudomonadota; class Gammaproteobacteria; order Burkholderiales; family Gallionellaceae; genus 39-52-133. The sequence continues at coordinate 10,643 of JBGPPE010000054.1, read as the reverse complement.
CGATGCTGAATGCGGACTGGTCGTGCTGGCAGACGGCATGGGCGGTTATAATGCCGGCGAGGTTGCCAGTGGCATCGCGGTGTCTGTGGTGACCACCGAAATCAAGCATTACCTGGCCAGCGTCCGTCCTGACGACAAGGATACGGCCAGTGGTGAGGACATGGCCGTGGTGCTGCTGCGCGATAATGTGCAAAAGGCCAATGCTTCGATCTATCATGCTGCGCAAAGCCAGCCGCAGTATGCAGGGATGGGGACCACAATTGTTTCCAGCCTGTTTTATGACAATCGCGTGGCGGTTGCCCATATAGGCGATTCACGCATGTACCGCTTGCGCGGTGATACGTTTGAGAGCGTTACGCGCGATCACTCGCTGCTGCAGGAGCAAATCGATAGCGGCATGATCAGCAAGGAGGACGCGCGCAATTCCAAGAACAAAAATCTGGTGACGCGTGCGGTAGGTATCGATGCCGAAGTAGAGGCAGAGGTGCACGTGTATGACGTGCACCTCGGTGATGTGTATTTGCTGTGCTCGGATGGCCTGAATGACATGGTCGAGGACGACGACATCGGCAGTACAGTGCAAATGCTCCGGGCCAATTTGCCGCTGGCAGCTTCCCAGCTGATACAGATGGCGAATGACAATGGCGGGCGCGATAACGTATCGGTGATACTGGTGAAGATTAATGGTGAGTTTGCTGCGAAACGAGGTTTGTTCGCAAAATTACTGTCTTGGTTTAAGAGCTAAATACGGAGATTAAAGATATGCCGGCAAAACTTATACTCAGCATGGACGGCGTGGTGCTGCAGGAATATGCGCTGAACAAGGAGCGCATGACGATAGGGCGCAAGGCGCACAATGATATCGTGATTGATAACCTGGCCGTGAGTGGTGAGCACGCAGCGATCGTAACCATCCAGAACGACTCGTTTCTGGAGGACCTCGACAGCACCAACGGTGTGACGGTCAACGGCATTGCGACCAAGAAACACTTCCTGCAGAACAACGATGTGGTTGAAATCGGCAAATACAAGCTGAAGTATTTGAACGACCAGCCGACACAGACCACTGCGGCCGATTTTGAGCGCACCATGGTTTTGCGCGCACCGGTGAAGCAGGCTGCCGCCAAACCCGATATCGGCGGCATCACCAATACCCAGGTTGGCATCCAGTCTGTGATTCGTGCCGCGCAGACCGATGCAACAGGGAAGTTCGATTCAACCGGCTCACCGGCTGCGACAGACAAGGCTGCCGGTCAGGCGGCGGTGGTGCAAATTCTGAATGGCCCCAACTCCGGCAAAGAACTGGAGCTGGTCAAGAACCTCACCACCCTGGGCAAGCCGGGCGTGCAGGTTGCAGTTCTTGCGCGTCGCCCGCATGGTTTCTTTATTACCCATGTCGAAGGCACCAGCTATCCGGTGGTCAATGGCGAGTCACTGGGTGAGCACCCAAGGCAGCTGAACGACCACGATATCATTGAGCTGGCAGGCGTCAAGATGGAGTTTTATTTCAAGTCCTGATTTGCTGGGAGAGCTGCGCAGACGCTTGCGCAGCTTTAACCCAGCCGTTCATGCAAGGAAGATGCTGGTGAAAAAACACGCACTTCTTATCGGTCTCTGTCTGGCGCTGGTTCTTGTGTTTCTGGGAAACGCCGCCAAATTTTATCAAATCGGTTTCATCCAGACCCTGGATGCGCAGCTTTACGACTTGCGCTTGCGCCTGGCCATGCCGCAAACGCTGGATGAGCGCATCGTCATTCTCGACATCGACGAAAAAAGCCTGCAGGAAGAGGGGCGCTGGCCGTGGAGCCGGGACAAACTCGCTGTGCTGATGGACAAGCTGTTCGACAAATACGCGATAGCCGTGGTCGGCTTCGATATCGTGTTTGCCGAAAAAGATGACAGCTCCGGCCTGAAAACCCTGCAGGAATTGGGGCGCAACCAGCTGAGGAATGTGCCGCAGTTCCAGACTGCGCTCACGCAGATCACGCCGCAGCTGGAATACGACAACCTGTTTGCGCAAAAAATCAGGAATCGCAATGTGGTACTGGGTTATTACCTGAGCAATGCCAATGGCGCGGCCAAGAGTGCTTCCGGCGAGTTGCCGCCACCGGTGTTTCAAGCGGGCACTTTCCGTGGCAAGCCAATTGGTTTCCTGAAATGGGACAGTTATGGTGCCAACTTGCCGGAACTGCAAAAGAATGCGCTGAGTGGCGGACATTTCAACCCGATAATCGAGCCGGATGGCAGGGTGCGGCGCGTGCCCATGGTGGTTGAATATAACGGGGCATATTACGAAGCGCTGTCTCTGGCAGTCGTGCGTGCTCTGCTCGGCTCGCCACCGTTATTGCCCGGTTATGCAGGCGCATCAGGCAGTGATAAGGCAGGTGGCAATGAGAAACCGGGAAGCAAGAATTATGCAGGGCTGGAGTGGCTGGAGCTGAACTTGCCGCAGGGAAGTTTGCGCATTCCGGTGGATCAGGACGTGAGCACGCTGATTCCATTCCGCGGGCCGCAGGGCAGTTACCGCTACCTGTCCCTGGCTGATGTCCTGCATGACAGGGTGCAGCCCGAGCAGCTGAAAAACAGGATTGTGCTGATCGGAACCTCGGCGCCAGGCTTGCTGGATATGCGTGCTACGCCAGTTTCCGAGGTCTATCCGGGGGTGGAAATCCACGCCAACATGATCAGCGGGATACTCGACCAGAACCTGCGCCAACGTCCGCCATACGTGCTGGGTGCCGAGGTGCTGCTGCTGTTGCTGACGGGAGTTGCGCTGAGTCTGGTGCTGCCCTTGCTAAGCCCGGTCAGGGCAACGGTGGTAACGCTGACCGTTCTGCTGTGCACGGTGCTGGGCAATGTGCTGCTGTGGCAATATGCCAATCTGGCCATGCCACTGGCTGGTAGTCTGCTGATGATACTGGCACTGTTTGCAGTGGACATGTCGTACGGCTACTTTGTTGAGGCACGCACCAAGCGCCAGATTACCAGCCTGTTCGGGCAATATGTGCCGAGCGAGCTGGTGGATGAAATGAGCGAGCATCCGGAACAGGTCTCGATGGCGGGTGACAGCCGCGAAATGTCCATACTGTTTTCGGATGTGCGCGGCTTTACCACGATCTCGGAGGGGCTGGAGCCGCAAGAACTGACGCAGTTGATGAATGAGTTCCTCACCCCGCTTTCGCGCGTGGTATACAAACACCGCGGAACGATTGATAAATATATGGGCGACTGTATTATGGCGTTCTGGGGCGCGCCGCTGCCGGATACCCGGCATGCGCGCCATGCCATCCTGGCCGGAATCGAGATGCAGCAAACCCTGCAGGCATTGCAGCCCCATTTCAGGGAGCGCGGCTGGCCGGAAATACATGTAGGCGTGGGTATTAATAGCGGCCGCGTCAGTGTCGGCAACATGGGTTCCGAGGTGCGCGTGGCCTATACCGTGATGGGCGATGCAGTGAACCTGGCGTCGCGGCTGGAAGGCATTACCAAGCAGTATGGCGTCGGCATTATTGTCGGCGAGAACACCAAAGAGGCAGTGGCCGACTTTGTCTATCGCGAACTGGATCTGGTGCGGGTGAAAGGCAAAGATCACCCGATCAAGATTTTTGAGCCCCTCGGTTTGCACGGACAGGTAGGGCAGGAGGCGCTGGATGAATTGAAAATTTTTCACCAGGTGTTGCGGGCTTATCGGAAGCAGGAATGGGACAAGGCTGAGCTGGATCTGTTCAACCTGCAGCGCATGTCGCCCGAGACCAGGCTGTATGCAGTCTATGCCGAACGCGTGGCCTATTTCCGCAACAACCCGCCCGGACCTGACTGGGATGGTGTGTTTGTGTTTCAAACCAAGTAACGGCAAATGAAGTGCCAGTGGCTGGCGTGATTGATAACCGAGATATGGATAGTAGACGATGAAACTTAGGGTGCTGGGCTGCAGCGGTGGCATAGGCGGTAATCTGCACACCACCTCACTGCTGCTGGACCGGGATGTGCTGATCGATGCGGGCACGGGCGTGGCCGGGCTGAGTCTTGCCGAGATGAGCGAGATCGACCATGTCTTCGTGTCGCATTCGCACCTCGATCATATTGCCTGCATCCCCCTGCTGGTCGACAGCGTCAGCTTCATGCGCGACAAACCGCTGACGGTTTATGCCACGCAAGCAACGCTGGAAACGCTGCAGCAACATATTTTCAACTGGAAAATCTGGCCCGATTTCACCCAGATACCCAACGTACAGCAGCCATTTATGCGTTTCCAGAGCATCGAGCTGGGGCGCGCCGTCAACCTCAACGGCCGCAAGATCACCCCGTTGCCGGCCAATCACGTCGTGCCTGCGGTGGGCTTTCAGCTGGACAGCGGCGCGGCCAGCCTGGTTTACAGCGGCGATACCACCACCAATGACGCCTTGTGGAAAGTGGTGAATCGCATTGAAAATATGCGTTACCTGATTATCGAAACGGCCTTTTCCAACGCGGAAAAAGAGCTGGCGGTGCGGTCCAAACACTTCTGCCCCAGCCTGCTGGCGGAAGACCTGCTCAAGCTGCAGCATAATCCGGAGATCTACATTACCCACCTCAAGCCGGGGGAGGTGGAGCTGACCATGCGGGAAATCGAGGAGTGTGTGCATGGTACCCGGCCGAAAATGTTGCAAAATGGGCAGGTGTTTGAATTCTAGTGGCAAGACAGGAAAATGCGCAGCCCTTTGTCAGCATTGTTTGTCAGGGCGAGGCAAATTCGGTATTGCGTAGCAGTCAACAGGCGATAGCTTCGCCGTATATAGTAGTAACAGGAAGTTTGAGGAGTTGTGGATGAATAATGTAACAACTAGTCCGGTCGTGGAGCGCAGAAGCAATCCCAATGAGGTGGGAGTGCGTCTGGAGTTCACCAAAAATCTTAATCACGTCACCAACAAGATTCATGCCACCAGCAATATTGACGAGATCATGCTGGATGTCAGCAAGGACATTTGCGCACTGTTCAATGCGGACCGACTGACGATTTATGTGGTGGGGGATGACAAGGCATCGCTGGTTTCCAAGGTCAAGACCGGTCTGAATTCGTTCAAGGACCTCAAACTTCCCATTGCAGAGCAGAGTATTGCGGGTTACGCGGCATTCAACAAGAAGCTGCTTAATCTCAAGGATGTGTATGACGAAAACGAACTGGCATTGCACAGTGCACAGTTGCGTTTCCTGCCCGATGTAGACAAGCGCACGGGCTATCGCACCAAACAAATGCTGGTTGCGCCTATCGTCGAGGCAGACAGTGGCGAACTCGTCGGTGTTATGCAGGTCATCAACAACAAGGCGGGCGTCCCATTTCCATCCGTGGTGGAAGACGGTGTGCGCGAGCTGGCACAAACGCTGTCCGTTGCGCTGCGTCAGCGTCAGCAGCAGGGGTCGACCGTCAAGACCAAATACGACAACCTGGTGTCCGATGCGGTGATGTCCGCGGCCGAATTTGAACTGGCCACGCGCACCGCACGGCGCAAAGGCGTGGACATCGAGGATGTGCTGATCGACGAATTCCAGGTCAAGACAGCCGATCTGGGTAAGGCACTTTCCACGTTCTTCGGTGTGCCCTATGAGCCCTTCAAGTCAGACCGGGTCAAGCCATCTGAACTGTTGCGCAATCTCAAGCGCGAATATGTGGAGAGCAGCCACTGGGTGCCGGTGGATGATACGCCGGAAGGCCTGGTCATCCTGACTACCGACCCTGAGCGGATTCAGGCCTCCCGCGTGGTCAACAACATCTTTCCCAAGAACCGGCTGATCTACAAGGTCTGTCCGCAGCGCGAATTCAAGGCCACGCTGGACATGTTCTATGGTGGCGGCGGTGTGGGCGACCTGACTGGCAGCTTTGAGAGCGATACCGGCTCCATGGATGATTTGCTCGGCGCGATGGCAGGAGATGAAGATGAAATCGGCGAAGGCGGCAGCCAGGATGACGTCAGTGCTGCGGCAGACAACGAGCTGGTCAAGCTGGTCAACAAAATCATCATCGACGCCTACAAGATGGGCGCATCAGATATCCATATCGAACCGGGGCCCGGCAAGGCAAAAACCCTGATACGCCTGCGCAAGGATGGCTCCTTGATGAACTACATCGAGGTTCCCTCCACCTATCGCAACGCGCTGGTGACACGCCTCAAGATTATGTGCGACCTGGATATCTCCGAGAAGCGCAAACCGCAGGACGGCAAGATCAAGTTCAAGAAATTCGGTCCGCTGGACATTGAGCTGCGTGTCGCCACGCTGCCCTCGCAAGGCGGTGTGGAAGACGTGGTGATGCGTATTCTGGCCTCGGGCGAGCCGATTCCACTGGATAACATGGGCTTCTCGGAGCGCAATCTCGATCTGGTCAAGAAGACAGTGAGCAAGCCTTATGGACTGTTTTTCGTGTGCGGCCCGACCGGTTCAGGCAAGACGACCACGCTGCATTCGATCCTGAAGCACATCAACAACCCGGACACCAAAATCTGGACTGCCGAGGACCCGGTGGAAATTACCCAGAAGGGTCTGCGCCAGGTGCAGATCAACAAAAAGGCGGGTTTAACCTTTGACATCATCATGCGCGCCTTCCTGCGTGCAGACCCGGATGTAATCATGGTGGGTGAGATGCGCGACAAGGAAACCGTGTCCACCGGCATTGAAGCCTCGCTGACCGGCCACCTGGTGTTTGCTACCCTGCACACCAACAGTGCACCGGAATCGATTATTCGTTTGCTCGACATGGGCATGGACCCGTTCAACTTTGCCGATGCCCTGCTGGGTATTCTGGCGCAACGTCTGGCCAAGCGCCTGTGCAAGGATTGCAAGAAACCGCACGTGGCGACACCGGAAGAGATCAAGCTGATGCTGAGCGAGTATGCGGAAGAGCTGAAAAATACCGAAACATGGAACAAGGATCCCAACGCATCCATGCAGAAGTTGTATACAGAATGGGTCAGGCTGTTTGGTAACGAAAACAAGCAACTTGTGCTGTACGAAAAAGTGGGCTGCGAAAAATGCTCAAATACAGGCTATCGCGGCCGGGTCGGCTTGCATGAGTTGCTGATCGGCACCGATGCGGTCAAGAAGGCGATTCAGAGCCATGCGCGGGTGGCCGAACTGTTTGCCATTGCGCTGGAAGAAGGCATGCGTACACTGAAGCAGGACGGTATGGAAAAGGTTCTGGCCGGCATCACCGACATGCATCAGGTGCGTGCCGTTTGTATCAAGTAATGGGTTGTATCAACTAGCCGTTAGTATCAGACAGGAGTGCACCAGCCAGGTGTGCATACGGGACAGCTTATGTTGCAACAGGATACCTTGTTAAACCGACAGGAAGAGCTGAATGCCATCGGCATTGCGCTCTCCAGCGAGCGCGATATCAATCGCCTGCTGGAAACGATACTGGTTGCCGCTATGCGCATTACCAATGCGGATGCAGGAACATTGTACCTGCTTGATCCAGACCGGCACGAGCTGACTTTCGAAATCATGCGCACCAACTCGCTGGGCAAGGCGCTCGGCGGCACCACCGGCAAGCCAGTGCCGGCGTCGGTGTTTCCCATTCAGCTGTACAAGGACGGCAAACCCAACCACAGCATGGTGGTCGCGCACGCCGCCCTGAGCGGCAAGACCGTCAACATTCCCGATGCCTACAAGGCGGAGGGGTTCGATTTTACCGGCACCAAGGGGTTTGACAAGAAAAACGGCTATCGCTCGACTTCCTTTCTGGCTGTGCCCATGCGCAACCATGAAAACGAAATCATTGGCGTGGTGCAGCTGATCAATGCGCTGGATCGCAGCAGCGGAGCAATCACTGCCTTCTCTCAGCAGGAGCAAAGCCTGCTGGAATCGCTTTCCTCGCAGGCGGCCATCGCGCTGACCAACCGTCGCCTGATTCAGCAAATGGAGGATCTGTTCGAATCCTTTGTTACTCTGATTAACACCGCAATCGACGACAAATCTCCCTACACCGGCGGGCACTGCGAACGTGTTCCGGTGCTCACCATGATGCTGGCCGAGGCAGTCAACCGCACCCGGCAGGGGCCGCTCAAGGATTTCGTCATGACCGAGCGGGATCGTTACGAGCTCAAGATCGCCGGGCTGTTGCATGACTGCGGCAAAATCACCACCCCGGTGCATGTGGTGGATAAATCGACCAAGCTGGAAACCATTTTTGATCGCATCCATCTGATCGATACCCGTTTTGAGGTGCTCAAGCGGGATGCCGAAATTGCCCTCCTGCGCGGGCTGCTTAAGGTGGGTGCGGCTAGCGAGGAAGCCAGGCGCATGCGTGCAGACTATGATGCGCGCATGCGTCAGCTCGATGCCGACCGCGAATTTTTGCGCCAGTGCAATATTGGCTCGGAAAAAATGGAAGCTGCCGAGCAGGAGCGTGTGCAGCGTATTGCGGCCTATACCTGGCGCAACGAGGCGGGTGCAGAGACTAGTTTCCTCAGTCCGGAGGAAATGGAAAACCTGAACATACGTGCCGGCACCCTGACCGACGCCGAACGCCAGATCATCAACCACCATATCGACGTCACCATCAAGATGCTGGAGTCGCTGCCCTGGCCGCGCCATCTCAGGCATGTGCCGGAATACGCCGGAGGACACCACGAACGCATGGATGGCAAAGGCTACCCCAGGGGGCTGATGCGCGAGCAGATGTCGGTGCAGGCGCGCGTGATGGGCATTGCCGACATCTTTGAGGCGCTTACCGCCAAGGACCGTCCCTACAAGCGCGGCAAGACCCTGACTGAATCCCTGGTTATCCTCGGCAAGTTCAAGGAAAGTGGCCACATCGACCCGGATCTGTTCGACGTGTTTGTGCGCGAAAAGGTTTATCTGGAGTATGCGCGGCAATTCCTCGATCAGGACCAGATCGATGCCGTGGATGAGCGCTGCATCCCGGGGTTTGCGCCCGCATCTGGCACGGCATGATTGAGGTGACGAAAATTGTCAGTTGACCTGCCGCAAAATGCGTGGTGTTTGCGCTTGCAGGCGCCAGCCAGCTTGGCGTAAACTTCGCAACGCGGTGAATACAGGGAGTGAGGAATTTCTGGCTTTGCTGGCACGCATCCTGCTTTAAGTAAACTACACACCTCGTGTGTTACGTTCAACCTCCAAAGGAGCATTAATTATGAAAAAAATTCAACAAGGTTTTACCCTGATCGAATTGATGATCGTGGTGGCCATTATCGGTATTCTGGCTGCCGTTGCGATTCCTGCTTACCAGGACTATATCGTCAAGGCCAAGCTGACCAAGGTGACTTCCACTCTCGATCCGATCAAGACTGCGCTGGCAATGTATTACCAGGAGCAGGGCAGCTTCCCGGCTGCATCAGAATCAATCACCGGCACCGGAACCCCAGTTACAGGTTCTGTTTGGACTTCTCTGGGCTTCTCCAGCAATCCAAGTATTCCACCAGAGGTGTCGACACTTTCTTACCATGGTTCGACAACAACTTTTGGTTTGATTCTGGAGCTTGCCAATATCAAAGCAGGCTCGATTAACGGCCAGTTGGTAGCTGTATCGCCTACCTCAGGTATAACACCTATCTCAAAGGTAGCGATGAGTTCCGTGGCAGGCATACCGGACGGCGGTTCGGCACTGCAGTGGTTCTATAGCTGCAAAAAAATGGGGACCACACCTGTAGATAACGTCCTTACCAGATACTTCAACAATTCTGGCGTTTCGCTGGTGTGCGCATAAGTTAGCTTGAAGTGTGTTTGATGCTGACCCCTCTTCGGAGGGGTTAGTTTTTTGGTGAGGTGTGTATGCATGCAGAATTCTTGCAGTATTTTCGCCAGCGTGATCGTGGTTGGCTGCTTGCGCTACTGTTGGCGGTAGCTATTGTTTATCTGCCCTATATTGGCAACCCATTTTTTTTTGATGACCTTTCCATTTTTCTGCCCGGTTCCGGGAGGCAATATTTTTACACTGGTTTCCATTTTGATTTGCGCTGGCTTGCTTTTATAAGTCTGGGCTGGATATATGCCATTGCCGGCGATGCGCTGACGCATATTTATCATTTAACCAATGTGCTGCTACATGCGGCCAATACTATCCTGCTCTTTTATTTGTTGCGCCAGCTGGTAGGCGAGGTTTTGCCAGCACAGAAAGGTGTTCAGGGATTAGTCCAGGGGGCTTGGGTAGCAGCAATGCTGTTTGCGTTGCATCCGGTTGCGGTGTACGCGGCGGGTTATGTAGTGCAAATAAGTATTTTGATGGCAACACTATTTGCGCTGCTGCTGCAAATTTTTTATTTGCGCGGCTTGCTTACAGGACGTAAAGGTTGGCTGTTGCTGGCACTAGTCGCCTACTTTTTGGCTTGTTTTTCCAAGGAGCATAGTGTGTTGATGCCCGCTGTGTTGCTGGCGCAGACTTTGTTGCTGCGCGGCAGGTTGGCGGTTGCGCGACCTGCACTAGCATTAACCTGGGTGGGCTTCATTGCAGTGGGTTTGCTAGTGGTGTTAATGCAGAAGGGGGTATTCGGCACACCCTACGAATCGATGGCCACCGGCTTGTTCGAGCAGCAGGGAGTGGTGCAGAGCAATACAATCATGTTGCATCTGCTGAGTGCGCTGACTCAGGCCGGCTTGTTCTTTAAATACCTTGGGCTCTGGCTGTTACCCAATCCGGCGTGGATGTC
>JBGPPE010000053.1:0-17160 GCA_041488395.1 Gallionellaceae bacterium | reverse complement strand
CCTGCACATGTTCCTTACGCAATGCATTCAGGAACGGGTCTTGTAATTGTTGCCCTTTTGCGCTCATTTTTTGCTCTTCTTCTATGGTTGGGGAATAGTAACTTTACTGGATTTTATCCCTGGTGACCAGCGCTTACCTGCCATACAGGCGGCGGCCGCGTATCCGTGCACGATGTGCGGCACGCTCCTCGCTTTCGGTTAGCGGGCGTGGTTTTTTGTCCGCAAACGGGTTTTTGCCGGATCTGAATTCTACCTTCAGCGGTGTGCCTTTCAGCTTGAATGCCTCGCTGAAGGTTTTTTCCAGGTAGCGACGATAACTCTCCGGTACTTTATCCAGCGCGCTGCCATGCACGACGATCAGCGGCGGGTTGCTGCCGCCCTGGTGCGCATAACGCATCTTGGGGCGGAAGATGCCGCCGCGCGGTGGCTGCTGCTTGTCGACCGCGTCGATCAGCACGCGTGTCAGCAGAGGAGTAGGCAGTTTGGCCATCGCGGCAGCATAAGCTTCATCAACCGATTTGAGCAGCGCAGGCACACCATTACCGTGCAAGGCGGAAATAAAATGATGCTTGGCAAAATCCAGAAAATACAGCTTGCGATCAATGTCGCGCTTGGCGGTATCGCGCTGATAGTCATCCAGACCATCCCATTTGTTGACCGCCAGCACCAAGGCACGCCCTGCCTGCAAGACGAAATCGGCCAGATGAGCGTCCTGCTCGGTAATCTGGTCGCGCGCATCCACTACCAGAACCACGACGTTGGCATCTTCTATTGCCTGCATCGTCTTGACGACGGAAAATTTTTCGATGGCTTCGTCGATCTTGCCGCGCCGGCGCACACCTGCGGTATCTATAATGGTGTATTGCTTGCCGGCACGCTCAAAGTCGATATAAATACTGTCGCGTGTCGTCCCCGGCTGATCAAAAGCGATTACCCGCTCCTCCCCCAGAATTGCATTAACCAGGGTAGATTTGCCGACATTCGGGCGGCCGACAATAGCCAGCTTGGGGTGATCTGAATTTGCTTCTTCCCCTTCTGGTTGTACGGGAATTTCTTCCAGTGCCAGCTCGACAACCTCGTTAATGTTATCCCCATGCGCAGAGGAAATCGGCAGCGGTTCCCCCATTCCCAACTCAAAGAAGTCGCTGGTCACACGAGTGCGCTGCATGCCCTCTGCTTTGTTGACCAGCAACAAGACCGGACGCCCCGTCTTGCGGAGTTGTGTGGCGATAATTTTGTCCTGCGGAGTCAATCCCTGGCGGCCATCCACCAGAAACAGGATCACATCTGCCTCATCAATGGCTTGGCGTGTCTGCTTGGCCATTTCATGCAGAATACCCTCTTTGGCAACCGGCTCCAGACCACCCGTGTCCACCACCAGATAGGGACGCTCGCCGACACGACCACGACCATAGTGACGGTCACGCGTCAAGCCGGGGAGGTCCGCAACCAGGGCGTCACGCGTGCGCGTCAGGCGATTGAACAGCGTAGATTTGCCCACATTCGGACGACCAACTAAAACCAGCGTGGGCAACATAATGAATTTCTCGATTAATGAATAGCGATGGAATAAACACCACCGGCGCGCGTCTGCACCAGCAAGCCATCTTCCAGTGCGACTGGTGCAAACAAGAGAGGGCTGCGAACTCCTCCTGCCAGAGCCTCCGTTGCAAACGGGCTGGCAATTTTCTGCAATTCAAGACGGCCGGCAAGCCCGCCATCTTCACGGCTCAAGACATGCAGATACCCATTGTAGTCTCCCACCACCAGGTAATTATCCAGCGCATAAGGCGCTGAAACACCACGCATAAACAGTTGATCATTCTTCCAGATCGTGCTGCCGCTAGCCTTATCCAGGGCAATTACGGCGCCATTTGCATCCGTAATATAGAGGTATTTGCGTAACAGCGTCATGCCTTTGTCGCTGGACAACTCGCGGCTCCACAACATGGCGCCCTGAGCAATATTGAAGCAGGCTACACGTCCTTGAAATGACACTGCGCACACCTGTTCGTCGTCTACCACGGGCAGGCTGGTAATATCGCTGATGCGCTCAAGCTCGGTATTTCCGCGCGGTTGCGACACGGCTGATTCCCAGATAACGGCACCGTTATTCAAATTAAGGGCCGCCAGCTTGCCTGCTGCGAAGCCGGCAAATACCTTGCCACGCTGAATGACCACACCTGCGTGGCTACGCACGATCAGGGCCGGTGTAGAGCGCTCATACAGCCACTGGCGTTTGCCATCCTGGGCACTCAAGGCGGTTATGCGGCCGTCACCGGTTCGCACGACGACCACGCCATCAGCAATTTGCGGTGCACTCAGCACTTCACTCGACACCCGAGTTTTCCAGTGCAAACTACCGTCGTCGCCATACGCCGCCAGGTCGCCTTTTTCGCCACCAACCAGAACCAGCCCCTCCCCTGCACCCACGGCACCGGAAATAGCAAAGCCGCTTCTCACCTTCCAGACAAGATTGCCATTTGTGGGATTCAGACGCCACAAATTGCCGCGAGCATTAGCCACATAGACAGCATCGCGTGTCACAACAGGCTGCAAACCGGCGCGCTCGGCATCGCCCGCGTTGAAATCCCAACGAACCTCCAGATTGGCAGTCCGCTTGTAATGTGTCAGCTCGGCTGGCTCAAGGCCCGTCGCCTTGCTCCCCCACCAGGAACAACCTGAAAGCAACAATGCTGACAGCACAACAGTGCTGCGAAGCAATGTCATTTAGCGCCTCCAAGCGCGTCCAGCTTCATCTGAATCAAATTGCGATACACGCTCCGGGGATCGGTCTTCTCAAAAGCCTGCTTGTACGCGGCACGCGCTTCTTCAGTTTTACCCTGGGCATTCAGCACATCCCCCTTGAGATCTGCATACAAACCAACAAACGCATCCGGGTGGGCCGCATCCAGCAACTTCATTGCGCCCGCGTAATCCTTTTCATCCAGCAACAAACTGGCAAACTTCAAACGTGCCGTATCCTGCAAACCAGTCTCACTGGCGTGATCAATCACCCACTGCAATTGTGTTTTGACACGTGCAAAATCTTTCACCTGTGTATTGGCTTGTGCTGCCAGCAGTTGCGCACGCGGTGCATATGCGGTGCCGCTGTACTTGGCTACCAGCGCATCAACGGCATCGTTAATTCGCTTGGGATCGTTGCTGTCCACCTGCTTGAGCACCTCCAGGTAAAGAGTTGAAGCTTCTGCAGTCTGTCTGGCCTGGTAAGTTCTCCAGTATTGCACTGCTGCAAAGGCCACAACAGCCAGAATCACGACCGTGATCAGCCATTTGCCATTTTCTTTCCACCATGCTTTCAGCGCATCTACCTGTTCCTGTTCCTGCAAATCGAGAGTCGACATTTTTATCCCTTGTTTATCAGTTTGCTAATTTTATCTGCCAATTCATTTTGCGCTACCCGCACCTGTTCACCACCACCACGCAATGGCTTCAATGTGGCCTGCAGGTTTTGCACCTCATCATCACCGATAATGACCGCACAGTATGCTCCGCTTCCATCAGCTTTTTTCATCTGTGACTTGAAACTGCCACCACCGCAATGCAACACCACGCGCAAACCTTGATCACGCAATTGCTCTGCCAGTACGCTGGCCATGCCGTCAGCCAGTTCGCCCTGGTGCACCAGATACACATCCAGAGGCGCAGCAGGATTGGCCATGCCATCTTCCTGCAACAGCGACAACAGGCGCTCCACGCCCATGGCAAAACCGCAGGCAGCAGCCGGCTTGCCACCTATCTGCTCGATGAGTCCGTCAAAGCGACCTCCCGCACAAATGGTGCCTTGTGCACCCAGACGGGTGGTCACCCACTCAAATACCGTGCGGTTGTAGTAATCCAGCCCACGCACCAGACGCGGGTTAATTTCATATGCCACGCCATGCTGCTTAAGAATGCTCTGCACTGCCTCAAAATGCTGAACGGCCTCCCCATCAAGCTCATCCATCAGCTTGGGTGCGCCGGCAATCAGGTCCTGCATGGCGGGATTCTTGCTGTCCAGAATACGCAACGGATTGCTATGCAAGCGGCGCGTCGCATCCGCATCCAGCGTCGCGGTATGCTGCTCAAAATAGGCAATCAGCTTTTCACGATGCTGTTTTCTTGCCGCAGCATCGCCAAGTGTGTTGATTTGCAGGGTAACGTCGCGGATACCCAGTTTTCGCCACAGCCGTGCACACATCAAAATTTGCTCGGCATCCACCTCGGGATCGGCAAAACCAAGCGCCTCGACCCCGATCTGGTGAAACTGCCGGTAGCGCCCTTTTTGCGGGCGCTCATGGCGAAACATTGGCCCGCTGTAATAGAGACGCTGCGGCGCATTGTACAGCAGGTTATGCTGCAACACGGCACGCACACAAGACGCCGTGCCTTCCGGGCGCAGTGTCAGATGATCGCCATTGAGGCCATCTTCAAAGCTGTACATCTCTTTTTCCACGATGTCAGTGACTTCGCCAATCGCCCTTTTGAACAAGGCTGTGGGTTCCACCAGCGGCATACGGATATTGCGATAACCATACGCCTCCAGCCACTCCCGCACCGTATCTTCGAACCACAGCCAGAGCTGTGCCTCATCCGGCAAAATGTCATTCATGCCGCGCACGGCTTGTAAGGGGGGATTGCTCATATAACTCTTAACTAGGCAGACTTTACTGGAATGATTTTGGGCGCTCTTTTGTGATCTTCAGTCGCATGTTCACGCACCGCGTATTTGCGCATGACATAGTCGTCCACGATTTTCGTGAACTCTTCGGCAATATTGTCGCCGCGCAGCGTCACGGTTTTCTCGCCATCCACATATACCGGTGCAGCCGGGGATTCGCCCGTGCCAGGCAGGCTGATGCCGATGTTGGCCAGCTTGCTTTCACCCGGGCCATTCACGATACACCCCATCACGGCTACACTCATCTCTTCCACGCCGACATATTGCTCGCGCCAGAGCGGCATTTGCGCGCGCAAATAAGACTGAATACTCTGCGCCAGCTCCTGAAACACGGTGCTGGTGGTGCGGCCACACCCCGGACAGGCCGTCACCATCGGGGTAAACGCACGCAGCCCCATGGTCTGCAGGATTTCCTGAGCAACTACAACTTCCTGCGTGCGGTCACCCCCCGGTTCAGGCGTGAGCGAGATACGAATGGTATCGCCTATCCCGTCCTGCAACAGGACTGCCAGTGCAGCCGTGGAAGCCACTATCCCCTTGGAACCCATGCCGGCTTCGGTCAAGCCAAGATGCAAGGGGTAATCACAGCGCTGCGCCAAGTCGCGATACACGCTGATCAGATCCTGCACGCCGCTTACCTTGCATGACAGCACAATGCGGTCGTGCGCCAAACCCAGCTCTTCCGCGCGCTTTGCGCTGTTCAGCGCCGAAACAATCAGCGCTTCGCGCGTCACCTCAGCGGCGGTTTTAGGTTGTGGCAATCTGGCATTTTCGTCCATCATGCGCACGATCAAATCCGCATCCAGGCTGCCCCAATTGACACCAATACGCACCGGTTTGTCATAACGCTGCGCAACAGCAATCATCATGGCGAACTGATCCTCACCTTTGCGATTGCGCCCTACATTGCCCGGGTTGATGCGATATTTGGCCAGCGCCTGTGCACAGTCAGGAAACTCGGTGAGCAAACGATGGCCGTTATAATGGAAATCCCCCACTAAAGGCACATCACAATCCATCGCATCGAGCAGCTCGCGTATGCGCGGAACCTGCGCGGCGGCTTCTGAAGTATTTACCGTAATGCGCACCAGCTCGGAACCGACCCTGGCCAGTTCAAACACCTGACGGGCCGTGCCCTCAGCGTCAACCGTATCCGTATTGGTCATTGACTGCACCACAACCGGAGCATCGCCACCTATGGCGATATTACCCACCATGACTCGTTGTGAGTGGCGGCGCTGGATGGGGGAAATACTCATCATCACTCCAACACCAGGCGCGCAACTTCAACAGAAGTATGCGGTGCCAGATCAATCTTCTTGCCTTCAAAATATAGCTGGACCCCACTGGCGTGCCCAATCACCACCGATAACGGAGCTGTGCCCGAAAGCCGCACCAGACTGCCCGCGTGATTCATCTTGGACAACAGTATTTTTCCGTTTGCATCCTTGACGTCCGCCCATGAATCCTCGTCAAACACCAAGCGCATTGAGGCAAGTCCGGATGCAGCCCCAGGCTTTTGCGCCGTGGATACGGGCAACTGTGTTACCTGCTCATGACTTGTTTTCGCTTTGGCTGTTTTTTCAGGCGTCTCTTTTACTACCTTATCTTGCCCTGATTTCTCAACAGCAAGCTTATCCTTGCCAGCATGTACGGGGGCTTTAACTGGCTGAGTCGGGGTGACCGGCTCCTTCACCGCCGGTATAACCACAGGAGCACGTGGGGGCACGACAGGCTTGTCAGCGACAGGCTGAGCGCTTGTAACTGCGGGCAGCTCTGGCGAAACATCTGCAACTGGAGCCGAAGCTGCAGCTAATGAGCCCGCGGGGAGCTCCAGCGTTTCAACATTGGTTTGCGCAACAGGCTGCACTGAAGTGCTAGCGCTGTCATGCATGCGGGAAAAAACCACCAGTGCCAATACAACAAAGAGCGTGGCAACTACCCAGACTACATTCGAACGGCGTGAAGCCAGCATCGAAGGAAATGGAACCTCCACCGCTTTATTCTCGGACACAGAGGAAAGTGGCACATGTTTCTGCGGGAGGGCGGCAAGCAATGGAGCAGCATCAATTTCCAGCAAGCGCGCATAGCTCCTTACAAAGCCGCGCACAAAGGTCATCTCGGGCAGGTGCGCGAAATCATCCGCTTCCATTGCCTCGATTTGACGTGGTGCAAATTTGATGCGATTAGCCACATCAGCCACGCTCAGGCCAAGCAGCTCACGCCCCTCACGTAACGCAGCGCCAACACTAAACTGCGGCAATTTTCCGCTATTCTCACCCGGCGTCTTGATTTCTGGTTGGTTGTCCATTATTCACCACTCAACATTAATTGGGTTTCCCGAGAGTCCGGAAAACGTTTACGCAGTTGCATCTTGTAACTTGCTTCGGAATTGCGGTCTCCCAGCTTGCGCTCGATGCGAATAGCCAGCAACAGATTTGCAGCTGTCATCTCCGGAGCGAGCTGAGCAAAACGCAAGAAATATGATTTGGCCCCCGCAAAATCAGCCTTGGCGTAGTTCAGCTCAGCCAAGCCCAAGAGAGCATCCGCCATCCTGGGTTGCATGATAAGCGCCCGTTTCAAATAGCTCTCAGCCTCGGCCATTTTTCCGGCCTTCTTTGAGCACAGACCTGCATTCAGAAAAGCTTTTTCGGGCGTGGCATAGAGCGGATTCTTAACTGCAGCCATAAACTGACTTACCGACTCAACCTCGCGACCGCGCTGGCACAAGAACCAGCCGTAATTGTTATGCGCGTCGGAACTAGTATCATCCAGATCAAGACTGCGCTTGAAATCCCGCTCTGCCTGATCATCTTCCAGTAAGACCATATGCACCAGACCACGGACGTTGTAGGCCGGCGCATAGTCGCTATCCTTTTTCAAGGCAGCCACCAGCTCCTCCAGCGCAAACCCGTATTTCCCCTGCTCGTAATACATGCCCGCCAGCTCAGTGTGGACGCGAGCACTTTCCTGAGTACGGGAAGCGTCCATTTCAACATCCCCTCCCCCCGAACTGGACGCACATCCGGTCAACAAGATAATAATGGTCAGCAAGACAGCAAACAATCTCATGAATTAACCTCTATCAAACGATGCGTTCTTTTGGTTTTATCCTGCACCTGCCCAGCCAATTGCCCACAGGCCGCGGCGATATCATCGCCGCGTGTCTTGCGCACCGTGGTCACAATATCAGCCTGCATCAATACATCCCGGAAGCGTCGCACATTCTCGGCACTGGAACGTCGATACGGCGCTTGCGGAAATGGATTAAACGGAATCAGGTTAAATTTGCATGGCACATCACGCACCAAAGCGATCAGCTCCCGCGCCTGCTGCACACTGTCATTCACGCCTTCCAGCATGACATATTCGAAGGTAATGAAGTCGCGCGGCGCGCGCTCCAGGTAACGCTGACAAGCCGCCATCAACAGGCGCAGAGGATACTTCTGATTGACCGGGACCAGCACGTCGCGCAAATCATCATTCGGCGCATGCAGCGACACTGCCAGAGCGACCGGGCACTCATCCCGCAGCCGGTCCATCGCCGGAACAATGCCTGAGGTAGACACCGTAACACGACGACGCGACAGACCATAAGCATGGTCATCCAGCATCAGGCGCAAAGCACTCACCGTATTGTCAAAATTCAACAAGGGCTCGCCCATACCCATCATCACCACATTGCTTACCGGCCAATTGCCATCGGCATCCTTGCCGATTTCGCGATTGGCCCACCACAACTGGCCGATAATTTCGGCAACGCTCAGATTGCGGTTGAATCCCTGCTTGCCGGTGGAGCAAAACGCACAGTCCAGCGCACAACCTGCCTGGCTGGAGATGCACAGGGTGCCGCGCTCAGCCTCGGGAATAAACACGGTCTCGACTGCATTTCCCGTGCCCACGTTCAGCAGCCACTTGCGCGTACCGTCTTCGGAAATCTCCTCGCGCATCACTTCAGGCGACGCCACACAGGCCTGCTCCTGCAGCTTGGCGCGCAAGGAAGCGGCGATGTCAGTCATCGCCGCAAAATCTGGCTCCCCCATTTTGTGTATCCAGCGCAACACCTGGCGTGCGCGGAAGGGCTTCTCGCCTCGTTCCGCGAACCACGCAGTCAATTGTTGCGCATCAAAATTGAGGAGGTTTTCTGCCATTAGCGCGAATAAACATTCATGCTTGGAAAGAAATAAGCGATTTCAACCGCTGCTGTTTCAGGCGCATCGGAACCGTGCACTGCATTTGCGTCGATGCTGTCTGCGAAATCGGCACGAATGGTACCTTTGTCAGCCTTCTTCGGGTCAGTTGCACCCATCAGGTCGCGGTTTTTCAGAACTGCGTTCTCGCCTTCCAGAACCTGCACCATCACCGGGCCGGAAATCATGAATTCAACCAGATCCTTGAAGAAAGGACGTGCGCGATGCACAGCATAGAAACCTTCAGCTTCTGCGCGAGACAAATGCACCATACGTGCAGCGATCACTTTCAGGCCGGCGCCTTCAAAACGGGAGTAAATCTGGCCAATGACATTTTTGGCAACAGCATCGGGTTTGATAATCGA
Source organism: Gallionellaceae bacterium (assembly GCA_041488395.1). Lineage (GTDB taxonomy): Bacteria > Pseudomonadota > Gammaproteobacteria > Burkholderiales > Gallionellaceae > 39-52-133. The sequence goes on along the minus strand of JBGPPE010000053.1, from coordinate 7,924 downwards.
AAAGGTACGTTGAACAGCCATGGTGCTTTCTCCAGACAAAATTTAAAGGTTGATAAAAAGTTGACCCAGCATTTTATCAGGCTTTGCCACTTATGTCCCCTAGTCCCTGCCGGCCGGCAACAGCCCTGCCTGCAAGCACAACCAATTAACGTTCGATCATGAAAAAAGCAGAAAATTCCATCAGGAAGAAATGCCGTAAAGCCAGTGTGGCAACCACAGGGCAACCTGCGGCACATAGGTCACCAGCAGCAAGATAGCCGTCACCACCAGTATCCATGGCGCTGCAGCCAGCGTGACCTCGGTCAGCCCCATGCGCGCCAGGCCGCTGGCCACATACAGATTCAACCCGACCGGCGGCGTAATCATGCCCAGCTCCATGTTGATGGTCATGACAATCCCCAGATGCACCGGGTCGATCCCCAGTTTGAGCGCAACCGGCAGGAAAATGGGTGCAAGAATCAGGATAATGGAGCTGGGCTCCATGAAATCCCCGGCAAAGAACAACAGCACGTTAACGAACAACAGAAACATCCACGGTGCCAGCCCCTGCTCGATGATCCACTGCGCCATGTGCTGCGGAATATTTTCGCTGGTGAGCAGAAATGAAAACAGGATGGCGTTGGTGATGATGTACAGCAGCATCGCGCTCATATTGGCCGCATCGCGCAACACGCGCGGCACATCGCGCAACTTCAGGTCGCCATAGACGAACACCGCCACCACAAACGCGTAGACGGCGCTCACCGCCGCAGCCTCAGTCGGCGTAAAAATGCCGCCGTAGATGCCACCGATCACGATGACCACGATGAACAAGCCCCATACCGAATCGCGGAACGCCTGCCAGATCTCGCGCACGCTGGCGCTGGGCGAGACCGGATAATTCTCTTTTTTGGCCACCAGCCAGGTCACCAGCATCAGCGTCAAGGCCATCAGTACTCCGGGCACAATGCCGGCGATGAACAGCTGCCCCACGCTGGTATTGGTGCTTACCGCATAGATAATCATCACGATGGAAGGCGGAATCAGGATACCGATGCCACCCGATGTCGCCAGCACGCCGACGGCAAATTTCTTCGGATAGCCCTGCTTGACCATTGCGGGAATCATGATGGCGCCGATCGCCACCACGGTAGCAGGACTAGAGCCGGATAGTGCCGCAAAAAAGGCACACGACAATACCGCTGCCATGCCCAGGCCACCGCGCATCGAGCCAACCAGTGCAGTAGCAAAACGCACGATGCGCGCAGCCACTCCACCCGTGCTCAGCAAGGTGCCAGAAAGGATGAAAAATGGAATCGCCATAATAGCGAACTGGTCCAGCCCGGTGAACAAGCGTTGCGAAACGATCTCCACCGGGATCGTGGAAAAGGCATACAAAAAGGCCAGCACCGACATGCCCAGCGCAATTGAAATCGGCATGCCTGTCAGCAGCAACACCACCAGCAGCGCAAAGATAATCAGTGCGCTCATGCCACCACCTCCGCATCAGCATAGCCATGCACGGGCAAATGCCCGGTCTTGAGATAGACCCACAGCACCTGCAGGAAGCGATAACACATCAGCGATGATCCAAGCGGGATAGCCAGATAAACAATCCACATTGGCATCTCCAGATCGGGCGACACCTGCCCCACGTTGTAGATAAAGTGCACAAACTTTGCCCCCAGCAGAGCAATGCAGGCCGTAAAAAAAGCACCGCTACCCAGGCTTAAAATGACAAAGAAGCGCTGCTTTTGCGGCGACAGGCTGCGCACCAGCACATCTACCCCCACATGAATGCCGGTGCGCACGCCGTACGCCGCACCAAACTTAGCCATCCAGATAAACAGGTAAATGCACAGCTCCTGCGCCCAGCTCACATTGATATGGCGGGTGTACTCCCATAGCCACGGCACACTCGAGGTATAGCGATGCACCACGGCAAAAAATATAACCAGCGTGGCGGCTCCCATAAAGGCGGCGATCAATCCTTCTTCCAGATGATTGAGTACTCGGTTAAACATTACCCTGATCCCCTTGCTCAAAAAAAACCCCGGCATCGCCGGGGCTGGTGGCACTTATTTTTTGACTGCTTTCTTTTTCGCTACCGGCTTCTCTTTTGCTGCCGACTTCTCATGGGCAACCTGAGCCGCTATGGCATACACCTCCTGCAGATTTTCCTTGCCGACCACGGCCTCAAACTCGGCATGCACCGGCAGCAGCGCTTTCTTCCATTCCTCGCGTTCGCTATCGCTCAGCGTGTAAATATCCGTGGTCTTGGCAGCGCGAATTTTGGCCAGCGCCTCATCGTTTTCCACCTGGGCGATACTGCGCTCGTATGCTGTAGCCTCCTTCATTGCCTGGGCCAGCAAACTGCGCTGATCTGCGCTCAGGCCATCCCAGAATTTCTTGTTGGTAATCACCGCGTAACCGAGATAGCCGTGATCGGACAGAGTCATATACTTCTGTACCTCATGCATCTTCTGGGTATAGATATTCGACAAGGGATTTTCGGTGCCATCCACCACCCCCTGTTGCAGCGCTGTGTACACCTCGCTGAAAGCCATTACCTGAGGTATTGCACCGAGAGTCTTCATTTGCGCATCCAGCACCTTGGAAGACTGAATGCGCATTTTCATGCCCTTGAAATCAGCCACCGTGTGCATCGGCCTGTTGGCGGTCATTTGCTTGAAACCATTATCCCAATAGGCCAGACCGGTTATCCCCTTGGTTTCCAGCTTTTCAAACAGGCGTTTGCCGATCGCGCCATCCATGGTGCGATACAGGGTTTCCTTGTTGGGAAAAATAAAAGGCAAATCAAACAATTCAAATTCGCGTGCACCCAGCGGCCCAAATTTGGCCATCGATGGAGCAAGCATCTGCACAGCCCCCAGCTGCAGCGCCTCCAGTTCCTCGCGATCCTTGTACAACTGGCTGTTGGGGTAAACCTCGACCTTGATTGCGCCTTTGCTGCGCTCTTCCACCAGCTGTTTGAACTTCTCCGCCGCCTTGCCTTTAGGCGTATCAGGAGCAACAACATGACTGAATTTGATCACGACAGGATCTGCCACAACCACAGCAGACAGTGATAACAACAGCACTCCAAGCAAAACACGTATGTATTTCATCGCCTCACTCCTCTGTTGAACAACAAACCTCTGCAAAAGTGACATGTCAATCCGGCCGGACTCAAACAGCATGTAATGCATCCCGGACGCGTTACATCATAGTGCAAGCATAAGCACTTACCAAGCCCCGAAAATCAATATCAAAAACGCTTGGAACAGCAATAGCACAGCAATGCCTGCGGACGGGAAAGGCTAGCCCCTTCCGGCAACAAGGTGGGTCACCCTGGGAAGCCCATTACCGAGATGGAATGCCCGCGTTTTTTCGATGACATCCCGATCTGCAACCGTAACCCGCTCATGCTGGCGCAAATGTTCAAGCCATGATTCGACCATGAAACATTCAACCATGTGATCCGGATCCTCAACATCGTGAAAAAGCTCCCACATGAACGCGCCATCGCGGCGCCGTATCCTGCTCATTTGCTGGCGCATGATCATCGAGAATTCATTTACCCGTCCCGGATCGATGCGGTATTCCACGGTGACCATGACCGGCCCACGGTCACTTTCAACATCATCGGCCGTGATGGGAGTGGGCCAGTGCATGGACGGCGAGAGATCAACAACATCATGCAAGCCGATCCGGAATTTCCAGGTAGCGGCAATCCCGAGCAATGCACCGATTGCTGCCGCCGTCAGGGCATATGGAATACCAACCCATGCAGCGACCTGCCCCCAAAGGGCACTGCCGGCTGCCATTCCCCCCATAAAGACTCCCCAGAAAAGTGCCAGGCCGCGTGCCCGCACCCAAGCTGGCAGAGCAGTCTGCGTAGCCGTCATCAAGGACGATACCACCGTGATCCAGGCCAGGCCTGTCACCAGCATTGCCGCACCTGCCGCATACACGTTTGAACTATGGGCAAGCGCCAGCAAGGCAATCGAGTAAAGAACTGTGGCGCCCACGATTATCCTGTCCCGCGACAACCGGGCATGTACATGGGGCAGCAGCAATGCACCGACAATCGCGCCCACGCCCAGGCTAGCCAGGAACAGGCCGTACGTGCCGGGGCCACGCTTCAACTCTTGCCGAACGATCAAAGGCAGCAATGCCCAGGAGGCGCTTGCGAATACAAAAAAAGCCGCTCCCCTGGTAAATACTGCACGCAATTCCGGGGAGTGGCGTGCATAGCGCAATCCGGCGCGAATAGCCCCCGCTACGCGTTCGGCAGGCAATTCACTTGTTGTTGGCGTGCGCTGCCAGCGCTGCAGGGCGGCAATCACGGCAAGAAATGAAATGGCATTCAGGATAAAAACCGTCCCGGGCCCCGCTGCTGCAACAATCAAGCCGGCGAGCGCAGGGCCGACGGAGCGGGCCACATTCATCCCCATGGTATTCAAGCCGATAGCTGCCTGAAGTTCGCTGCGCTGCACCAGCTCAGGGGTAATTGCACCCCATGCCGGCATCATCATTGCGGTGCCAATGCCAAGAGCAAATGTAAAGGCCAGCAGGATCGGCGCTGTGGTCATGCCTGCCAATGTCAGTGCACCCAGCGTAGCCGCAGTGAGCATCATCCATAGCTGGGAGGTGATCAGGTAGCGCCGACGATCGACAATATCGGCAAGCGCCCCCGCTGGCAGCGCCAGCAGGAACACCGGTGCCGTCGTGGCAGCCTGCACCAGGGCCACCATCAACGGGCTGGGGGCCAGCGCAGTCATCAGCCAGCCAGCACCGACTTCATGCATCCAGGAACCAGTATTTGAGACAACCGATGCAATCCACAGCATCCGGAATACCCGGTAATGTAGCGGTGCCCAAGGGGAGATCGGTGGGCGTTTAACGATATCGCTGGCCATGGTTGCTCCCGCCTTGAGTTGCTACATCAATGCCTGCTTCCAGCTGCGCAGGGGAATACATGTCCGCAGGCGATGAATGGCACGCTCGGCCAGCGTGTCATGCACCTCGTGACCAACTGCTGATGCTGTGTCCAGCGTCGCGTCGCCCTGCAGTTGCCTCACTCTTTCATAGGCAGCATGTGCATATTCGACGGAAATAACCGGATCATCCTCGCCGTGCAGCAAGTGCAGTGTCGTCAGCTCGGGGGCCTTTTCCGGGAGTTTTGCAAAGCGGCCGGAAAAGGCAAGAACCCGCCCAACGCCGCCATCATGAGCAACACTAAACTCCAGCGCCATAATCGCGCCCTGGGAAAAACCAACCAGCGCCGTGTCTGACGGCAACACATTGAAACGATCCTGTGCATAACGCACTAATGCATGCAGGCTGGGCATAGCCTCAGCAGCACGCGCTGCCCGATTTTCTTCGCTGATCCCGCTTATCGAAAACCACTGACGGCCATTACCGCCACCGTCAAACGGAGAAGTACCTTCAGGGAGCAGAAATGTGGCCTCTGGAAAAGCATCCTGAAATTTCTGCGCCAAGGGAAGCAGATCAGCAGCGCTCGCCCCGACACCATGCAGCAAAATAAATAATTGCCTGGCTGTGCTGGTTTCCGGTAACAACTCGATACACTGAAAGATTTTCTCTGCCATTTATTTGCTCCGATCAATCGTGCTTATTTTTTACGCGGGTCATTCCGTTGAAATAAAAACGCTTATCGACAGCATCTTTTACGCTGCCATATCTGGCCATGTCAAGGTAGTACCAGGATGAATGCACGCCGTCATGGTGTGACTTCAGGAGGCGCTATCGATTAGCGTTGCCGAAACAGCAAGCGCCATGGGAAATTCCGGATAAATTATGTGGAGAATAAAGCTGATCAGATGGTGCGAAAGGAGAGACTCGAACTCTCACGCCTTGCGGCGCTGGAACCTAAATCCATATCCTACACATCATACAAGCCTTTATTTACCGAGGTCTTATAGAATTTCAATTGAATTATCGGGAAAAATCGGGAAATAAATCAATCAGGGAATTAGCATGAAAAGTCCAAACAAGCAGATCAATATTGAATTGCATCGCCGTTTGACTCACTTGACCGAATTATTTGCGCTGAACAATGACCCACATCATCCGTAAATGCACATGACGGATCAATCGGCGATGCATTTCAGCAGTCTACAATCAAAATGTGTCCGTAAAACACACGTCACGGTGTCAGGTCTTGCACCGCAACATCACCCATTTTCCTTGCCTTCATGATTCCTCACCGCTCTGCTTACCGTTGAATAATGCACCCCGAAATGCCTCGCTATCGCAGCCATTGTATGTTGCCCCGATAGATACGCCCGCGCCATTCCCTCATTACGTCCAAAATTTTTCTCGAATTCAGCCAGTACTGCGAAACACGGTGTCAGGTCTTGCACCACAACATCACCTATTTTCCTTGCCCTCATGATTCCTCACCGCTCTGCTTACCGTTGAATAATGCACCCCGAAATGCCTCGCTATCGCCGCCATTGTATGTTGCCCCGATAGATACGCGCGCGCCATTCCTTCATTACGTTCAAATTTTTTCTCGAATTCAGCCAGTGGTTGTGTAATAACCCGGCGCTGCGCCTTTGGAATTTCATCCAGGGTGGGCTTTTGTTCTATTAACGCCTGCATTTTTTGCATGAAGCTTTCCGAACCCAGATAGATTTGTCCCTGTAACTGCGTCCATATGCCGGGCAAACGTGCGCCCTCATGCACAAATTTCACATATTTCTCAATCGCGCTGGAGCGCCGCTGCCCAAATTGCGCCAATATCCAGCCCGTCTGCAGCCACACAGGGGCGCTTGTCTGGCCGCACGTCGCCAAATAACTACTCCATGGCCAGGATTCTAGTCGCTTGATCATGCTAGCCCGCAATGGATTCAATACAACATAGCGCACCAGCTCCAGCAGATAGCTGTCTTGTTCAACTAAAATTGCTTTGTAACGCCCCTGGAATACGTGTCCCACTCGACTATGGATGCGGTTAAATCTTTGTGTGTAAACGCCATTGAGATGACGCATTCCTTTCACCAGATTCGCTTCCGGCGTTTCGATCAGGATGTGGTAGTGATTGGTCATTTGGCACCAGGCATGGCATACCCAGTTAAAGCGCTCGCAGACTTCGCCGAACACTTCCAGCCAAATCTCCCTGTCTGCCTCGGATAAGTAGATGTCCTCCCGCCCGTCACCACGAGAGGTGACGTGGTAAACACCGCCGGATAGCTCAATTCTTAAAGGACGCGCCATGGACAAAACAATAACAGAGTGGGTGCGCTAATGCAAGACCTGACACCGCCATGTTTTTCTACTAATGCAAGACCTGACACCGCCATGTTTTTCTCGCAAACACAAGCAATTTTTTCTCAGTAATACCAAGCCAACGTTCCGTTGCACAAAAACACTTTGCTGGAGGAATGAAATACCAAGGCTGCAATTGAGTAAAAGGCTCAAAGCCAACAAGTTTTCTATCCACCAACCATTGGTAACCAACAGGCGGAGTAATGCTCAAAATACTATTCATTTCAGTTCCCGTTCTTCGAGGGAGGCAGTTTGGGTGGCGTAGGTGTGCCAGTTGGCGCTAATGGCGGACGCTGATTTGCCGCTCTATATGCAGCGGCTTCTCCCCAAGTTGTGGCATCACCAAATCGTTCAAGCATATCAACAGGTAAAGGATCCGTTGGCAAATGAAGTGTAGCCGGAATACTTGTCCGGCCTTGTTCAAGAGCAACGGCAGCACGCGTGTGGTCAACCGTCACAATACCATCAGCCGTCTGAACCACATCAATTGGCGGGCCAGAATATCCATTGGCAGAAAATTGGGGTCAGGCTGAGGTAACCCGCATTCTCCGGACAGTTTAATTGGGAACACAGCAGCCAGCCTTTTCAAATTCAACTGGACTGACGTATCCCAATGTTTGATGAATCCGCTGCCGATTATAGAACAGCT
>JBGPPE010000052.1:0-17192 GCA_041488395.1 Gallionellaceae bacterium | reverse complement strand
TCTCTATAGGTGCTGGCAGAACCACACGCCTTATGACGAGTCCGCTTACTTGAATTCGCTCAGGCGCCGCGGTTCGCCGCTGCTGATTTTGGTAGGGGTGGATGTAAAAACTACTTGACTGTCGCCCTCAGGGCGTGGGTTGGGCTATTTGAAAACATTTTACTTTGGCTTCCTTGTCTGTTGTCGTAGTGTCTTTATGGAAAAGCCTAGGAGCGCGGCACTAGCAATGAAGAAAAGTATTTGCATTAAAGCTGCCGTCCCCGAGTATTGACTAGACCGCACCTCTCCACCAGGGACAATTTGAAGCCGTAGAATAAATACGATTATCCAAATTCCAAGGGCCACAAAAACTCCGGTAATTTGTTTGAAGTCGCGCCAGATAAATGCACCCAGTAAACAATACAGGGCTGCTGGAACGCCAAAGACAACAAACAGGAAGCCTAGTAATTCGGCGTAGAACGCTATTCCTTGCATTATGAGGCCCCACAGTTAAGACGGACGCACCGGTCCGTATTATTAAAATTAGTAAGGCGTTAGAAATTTCGATAACCAGTTGGTTCATCGGAAACATCACAAAATATCCTGTCCGCCTATGCATAATAATAAAGGCGACTTTGAGAATGCCTCTTAGTGGCCGGTTAGCGCCATTCTATAGCGAGCTCATTATCCAGCCAGCGCGGTTTTCACACTCGGCCTTGCGCTCATGCGGCCAAACCAGGCGGCCAGATTGGGATGCGCAGCGCGCCAGTTGCGTTCTGCCTGGCGCAGGTCGAGATAGATCAAGGCACTTACCAGTGCCAGATCGGCCAGGGAGATGGCGTTATCTTCGCACCATTCTCTGTCGCCCAGCTGCTCCGCAGCATAAGCCAGTGCACGGGTGATGGCGCTGTTGTGCAAGTTGATGGTGCTGGCCTCCTGCTTGTCTGCCGGGCGCGTGCTTTCCGTGCGCACCACCACGGCCGAATCCATGATGCCGTCGGCCAGCGCTTCCCAGCGTTTGACACACATCCGATCCAGCGCATTATTTCGCGGGATAAGGACTGGGGTATCATTCAGGGTATCGGCATATTCGGCAATCACGCTCGAATCGAACACGCAGGTTTCGCTGTCGATGATCAGCGCCGGAATGCGCCCGAGCGGATTGACGCGCGCCACCTGGCTGTTCGGCTCATTGGGTGGATCGATGATGTAGGTGTGGGGAATATTCTTTTCCAGCAGAACGAGGCGTGCCTTGCGCACATAAGGACTGGTCTGGGTGCCAAGCAATTTCATGTAGCGTCTCCTGTAATGGATAATCAGCTGCAAAATAGGGCGGGGATGTTGCTGGCGAATTATTGAACAGCTCACACTTCAACACAAGCGTACTGACATACATTGGAAGCAAACCAACTTGAGCCCTGTTAAACCCGAATTCTCCCCCTCAGCAGCTGTTGCCAATGAAGCAGTGTGGCAAGCCTGGTTTGACGGCTCTGCCCTGCCCAACCCGGGTAAAATCGGCATCGGCGCTGTGGTGCTGTCGCCTGCTGGGCAGCGTCTGGAAAGATCAGCCCTGACCGGCCATCACGGCTGCAATAGTCAGGCCGAGCTTTATGCACTTTGCTTAGCGCTGGAGCTGGCTCATGGCGCAGGGGCCAGACGCCTGCAGATATTTGGCGACAGCGATGTAACGGTGCGCTATGTGAATGGCACGGCCAGCACGGCAATAGCCGAGCTGAATTCACTGGTGGTGCATGCGCGTGCATGGATAGTCCGCTTTGAAAGCGTGCAGCTGCGCTGGGTGCCCCGTCACCGCAACAGGGACGCAGATCGGCTGTGCCGGCAGGCATTGGGGTTGCCCGCCAAGCCAGCAAAACATCCGAAAGAAATTTCGCGGCGGCGTCATCGCAGGACTTTGCGGTAAATCCTGCGTAGACTGCACGAAAGTTGTCACTGCCAGGAGGAGCACACATGGAACTCAGAGCATCCGGCAAGAGAACCTGCCTTTACACCACCGCCCAGCTGGAAGCCGTGCTGGACACCATGGCGCAACAGGCTGCGGGACTGCTGGCGATGACACCACACATCATGGTAGTTGGCATCCTGCGCCGCGGCGCCCCACTTGCCGCGCTGCTGCAGCAGCGCCTTGCCGGCCACTTGCAGCGCACCGACATTGCGCTGATGAACTTGCATATCAAGCGCTATAACGACGATCTCACCCTGCTCCATCCTGAAACAGAGCTGATCGAGGCACCCGAACAAACCACGCTGGACCTCTCCGGCGTGACGGTGGTGGTAGTGGATGATGTGATGTACAAGGGCCATTCCATGCTGCGCGCGGTGGAATATCTGGCGGAAAAACAGGCTGCGGAAATTCGCACTGTGGTGCTGGTAGACCGGGGCGCCACCAAGCTGCCGGTGCGCAGTGATATTGTGGGAGTGAGGCTGGATGTCGCGCCGACCGACATAATCGAATGCAACGTGCCGCCTTACGAAGCCGAACTTAAAATCGAGCTGCTGCAGCCGCTCAATTAACCGGTTCGAAGCGGCGCACTATCCTGCCCTCAAACTCCACCAGTTCGAAGAAAACCTCGCGCGGCCGCGCCCAGGTTGAGCCATCGTGCGCCCGGTAGATGATCATGATGACTTTCGGGTCCGACTCCAGCTTGGCCTCGCAAACCAGCTCGTACATGCCACCTTTGTAGTGTCTGTATTTCATCGCTCACCTTTCTTTACGTAACGACAAAAATCTACTGCGCGACCACGATGTTGGTCCGCTCGCTACGATTTCTGTCGCCAGTTATTTAAAGTGTGCCGAGAGAAATCGGTGCCGGGTGCAAGAATCGAACTTGCGACTAAGCGTTACGAGTGCCTTGTTTTACCATTAGAACTAACCCGGCCTGGCTGGTTGAATCCAGCTGTAAAAGTTTAGCACTCGTTGCTGAATAAGTGTGCAACACGTTTCCGGAAAAAATAGCTGAAAATCACACTTTGATTGGCGGGTATGCAATTCGCATTGAATCATGAGCGTTTGACAAAACATCCGGGTATAGACGACATTGCCTGTGAATTGGCTTCCTGGATGATGTTAAAGCCATATGAAATGACAGGATAAAGGAGCGTCACCGCATTGCGGTGGCTACCCATCCGCCTTCTGTTAGCCAGCGCACCGCTTAATATATACGCCTGAAAACACAACATGCCTGTGACATCCAATCCGGCCCCTGCTCAAGCTCTCAACCGCGTTGCCACCTCGCCCGAGCGGCAGCGCATTCTCATCGTCGAAGATGAGCCCGCTATCGCCGACACCTTGCGTTATGCACTGAGCACGGAAGGTTTTGAGCCCGAGCATTGCCTGCTGGGGCGGGAAGCGCTGCAAGCCTTGCAGGGCAAAACTTTCGCACTGGCCCTGCTGGATATCGGCTTGCCGGATATGAGCGGCATTGACCTGTTGCGCGAGGTGCGCAAATTCTCTGCTCTTCCGGTGATTTTCCTGACCGCCCGCAATACCGAACTGGACCGCATACTCGGGCTGGAAATCGGCGCGGACGACTATGTCAGCAAGCCTTTCAGTCCGCGCGAGGTGGTTGCCCGCGTGCGCACCGTGCTGCGGCGCAGCGCACCTGCCGCTGCTGCCATATCGACCGCGGCTTTTCGGCTGGATAGCCAGGGCCAGCACGTGCACTATCACGGCGTCCTGCTGACGCTCACCCGCTATGAGTTTCTGCTGCTCAAAACCCTGCTGGATGAACCGCTGCGCATTTTCTCGCGCTTGCAGCTGATGCAGAAAATCTGGGCCGCTCCTGACCACAGCCTGGAACGCACGGTGGATACCCACATTAAAACGCTGCGCGCCAAGCTGTCTGCCATCCGCCCGGACCAGCAGCCGATCTGCACGCATCGCAACCAGGGATATTCCTTAAAGCCATGAAAATCTCGCTGCAGATCGCGCTGGGTTACTTTCTCATTGTCGGGCTGGCGGCCTGGTTCGTACTGAATGTGTTCAGCCAGGAGGTCAAACCGGGCGTGCGCGAGGCGATGGAAGACACTCTGGTCGATACCGCCAATCTGCTGGCAGAACAGGCCACGCGTGATTTCAAGGCTGGCCACATCCAGGACGGTGCTCTGGCGCAATCGCTGCGCACTTATCAGGCGCGCCCGGTGGATGCCGCGATCATGGGCATCAACAAGCGCTCGCTGGAATATCGCGTGTATATCACTGACGCACAGGGAATCGTGGTGTATTCCACCGAACCCGAGCAAGTCGGGCAGGATTTCTCGCGCTGGCGCGACGTCTACCTCACCCTGCACGGGCAATACGGCGCGCGCACTTCCCGTGATGATCCGGAAGACGAGCAAAGCAGCGTGATGCACGTGGCAGCGCCCATACTCGATGGCAACCGCCTGGTCGGTGTGCTGACCGTTGCCAAACCCAATTCCACCATGCAACCGTTCATTGCCCGCAGCGAAGCGCTGATCCGCCAGCACGGCTTGCTGCTGCTGTCTTTCGCCGCCCTCATCGGCATGTTTTTCACCTGGCGCTTGACGCGCGCCATCGGACGCTTGCGCAGCTATGCCCTGACTATTTCGCAGGGCGGCAAGGCCCCGCTGCCGACTTCCAGTGCCATCGAACTGGCCGACCTCGGCCGCGCCATTGACACCATGCGCGAGAAGCTGGAAGGAAAACATTATGTCGAACGTTATGTGCACACCCTGACCCATGAGCTGAAAAGCCCGCTGGCGGCGATTAGCGGCGCGGCCGAACTGCTGGAAGAAAACGGCATGCCGGAGGCGGACCGGCAGCGCTTTCTCGCCAATATCCGCGAGCAGACTGAACGCCTGACGGAGATCTCCGACAAGATGCTCAAGCTCGCCCATCTGGAACAGATGCAGCAACTGGACCAGACCGCACCCGTCGAGCTCAACGAGCTGCTGCAGCAATCCGTCGCGGCGTTTCAGCCGCGCCTGCACGCCATGGGACTGGCAATTCATGTGCAGACCTCCGGCCCCGTCATGCTGAACGGCGATGCCTTTCTGTTGCGCCAGGCGCTGGAAAACCTGCTCGACAATGCTGCGCAGTTTTCGCCCAGGGACAGCGTGATTGAAGTCAGCCTGGCTCAAACCGGCTACATCATCCGCCTGGAAGTGCGCGACCACGGCCCCGGCGTGCCGGACTATGCGCTGGGGCAAGTATTTGAGCGTTTCTTTTCGCTGCCGCGACCAGCCAATGGCAAGAAAAGCACAGGCCTGGGTCTGAGCATGGTGCGCGAAGTGGCGATACTGCACGGCGGCGAAGCCGGGCTCGACAACCATCCGGACGGCGGCGCGCGCGCGTGGATGACGCTCAAAGCCTGACCTCAGGCTAGTATTTCCCCCGCTGCATATTTCACGCTCACTTCACACTTCTTCACATAGCCTCCACCCGGGGCTGCAGCTGTTTTCCTAGACTGGCACCACCCATGTCAAAGGAGAAAACCTCATGCAAAAAGCCCTGTTTATCAAAATCGCCCTGGTACTGTTGCTGGCGATGCTCATCAACATCCCGCTGGGGATGATGAACAATCTGGTCGGCGAGCGCCAGGCGCGTCAGGGCCAGGTTGCCGCCGAGATCGCCAACAGTTATGCCGAACCGCAATTCACCACCGGCCCGCTGCTGGTGTTGCCCTACACCGAGGAATACTCGGTGCGCCAGGAAACGAAAGCTGGCGACGATGGCGACACCCAGCCGCGCACACGCATCCAGCGCCGCAGTGCCGCCCTGTATCTGACGCCGCACACCCTCAACGTGAAGGGTGCGCTGGCGACCGATATCAAGAAGCGCAGCCTGTTCGAAGTGCCGGTCTACACCCTGGACAGCAGCTGGGAAGGTTTTTTTGAAATTCCGTCCCGGCTGGATGTCCCGCGCCGCGCCGACAACAGCCAGATCATCTGGGGCAGGCCTTATCTCAGCCTGGCCGTGAATGACCCGCGTGGATTCGCCAGCGCACCGCAACTGGAAATGGACGGCAAAACGCTTACCCTGGAACAGGGCAGCGGCCTCGCCATTGCCGGTGCCGGCGTTAAATCCGTGCTGGAAAATGCTGTTGTACAGCGTGCCGGCAGCCACCCCTTCAAACTTTCACTCAAGTTGCGCGGCACCTCAAACCTCAAGGTGATTCCGCTGGCGGACAGCCTGAAGATGGAGCTGACTTCCAATTGGGCACATCCCGGTTTTGATGGGCGCTTCCTGCCGCTTCCGGAAAGCCAGCATATTGCTGCCGACGGGTTCCGCGCCAACTGGGAAGTTTCCTCCCTGGCCACCAACGCCCAGGCGCGCCTGGCGCAAGCAGCAGCCAATCCATCCGGCTGCGCGAATGCAGCGTGTCTGGACAGCTTCGACGTACGCCTGGTCAACCCCGTCAATATCTATCAGCAATCTGATCGCGCACTGAAATATGGCTTCCTGTTTATCGGTATTACCTTCGTGGCGTTCTTCCTGTTTGAAATGCTCAAGCGCCTGGCGATCCACCCCGCCCAGTACACCCTGGTCGGACTGGCGCAGGCGATGTTCTTCCTGCTGCTGTTGAGCCTTTCCGAACACCTCGCCTTCACTAGCGCCTACGTCATCGCTGCCGTTGCCTGTGTGGTGCTGGTGGGCTACTACCTCGGCCACGTGATGCGCGGCGTCTGGCGCGGCGCCGGTTTTGCCGCACTGCTCGGCACCTGCTACGCCGCGCTTTACGGCCTGCTGGTCTCGGAAGACAACGCCCTGCTGATGGGCAGCCTGCTGCTCTTTGTGCTGCTGGCGGTTGCCATGATCGTGACGCGCAAATTTGACTGGTACAGCATCAATGCCGGCTCGAACAGCAGCGCACCAAACTGAGTGTGCTGATCCCGGGCGGGGCACAGGCCGGGATCAGCCAAACAAATTATTAGGGAGAACACCATGCACCTGAAAATTCACGCAACCTTTCCCGGCAGCGAATTCAACATGAACTCCAGCCTGAACCTGCTGCCCTTCCCTGCCCTGCTGAACAAACTGTTCAAGCGCGTGGCCAGCATCCAGCTTGAAACATCGCGCTCGCTAACGCTGCAGCAGGCACGCGAGCTGCACCTGTTCGACCGCGGCTGGCTGCCCCGTATCCTGCCGGCCTCCACCCACCAGCTCGAGCTGGTGAACAATCCGCAACTCAACTGCGCGCAAGGCGAGTTTTATTTCTCGCCTGACGACTGGGCGGATTTCAGCGCAAGACTCAGGCCCGAAAAGATGCTGGATGCACCCTTCGTCAACTGGGCCAAGTCACTGCGCAAAATGCAGGGCGAGGGACATAGCCTGTGGCACTACCCCGAGCCAGACCGTCACTGGCTGTTCTTCTGCAAACCCGAGGAAGGCTATTGCGAATATGTCATGTGGATGTGCCAGGAGGTGCCGGCATAAACCCTATGCACCACATGTATGCACTACTTTGCATTGTGCGCACTCAAATCTCGCATGCAGCTCAACCGCCGCCACATCTTCTTACTAAGCAGCTGATTTGTTATGGGTGATTCGACTGGCACGGGTATTGCTTTTATAAACTGCAAAGCAATGGTCCAACGGCGGGCTATCGCAATGAATCAGATCCGGGCTGTGCAGTAGTGCCTGGATGGTAAGGACAAGGGCGTCCATTCGCGGGAGCAATTCCTCTCGCGAATGCGACGCCTTTTTTGTTTTGTGTTGTTCCATGCAGGAGATAGCCATGAGCGAAGTTTTTGGAAACTGGAGAAGTCTCATCAACCAGAGTGCGACCTTGCCGGAGGCGAGCGCCTTGTGCGCTGCCAGACCGTAGACCATCATGCAAGAAACCAGATCAACCTGTTGTTACTGCGGCGTAGGCTGCGGTGTGATTATCGGCAGCGAGGCCGGCAAGATCAGCGCGGTGCGCGGTGACCCGGCGCATCCGGCCAACTACGGCCGCCTGTGCACCAAGGGTGCCACCCTGCACCACACGGCGCGCAGCGAAACACGTGCCTTGTATCCCGAGCTGCGCAGCACGCGCAGCGTGAAGCGTCAGCGTGTGAGCTGGAATGCTGCACTGGATACGGTGGCCGACAGGTTCGCTGCCATCATCAGGGAGCATGGGCCGGATGCGGTGGGGTTTTATATTTCCGGGCAGTTGCTGACCGAGGACTACTACGTCTTCAACAAGCTGGCCAAGGGGCTGATCGGCACCAACAACATCGATACCAATTCGCGCCTGTGCATGTCTTCCGCGGTGAGTGCATACAAGGCCACACTGGGAGCGGATGCGCCACCCGGCTGCTATGAGGACATCGATCACGCGCAGTGCATCTTTATCGCCGGTTCCAACACCGCTTATGCACACCCTATCCTGTTCCGCCGCATTGAAGAGGCGCGCAAAAACAATCCCGCATTGAAACTGATCGTGGTTGACCCGCGCCGCACCGATACCGCCAGCGCGGCCGACTTGCACCTGGCGATTCTGCCCGGCACCGACGTGGTGCTGTTCAATGCCATGCTGCATGTGATGCTGTGGGAAGGCTGGTGCGACCTGGCTTACATCGCCGCGCATACCGACGGCTTCGAGCAGCTCAAGGCCACGGTGCGCGAGTTCACCCCGCAGCATGCCGCGACCCTCTGCGGCATCGAGGCGGCCGACATCGAACTGGCGGCCAGGTGGTTTGCCACCTCGCCAGCCACGCTGTCGCTGTATTGCCAGGGGCTGAACCAGTCGGTGCAGGGCACCCAGAAAAATGCCGCGCTGATCAACCTGCACCTCGCCTGCGCGCAGATCGGCAAGCCCGGCGCGGCACCACTCTCGCTCACCGGGCAGCCGAATGCCATGGGCGGGCGCGAGGTGGGCGGCATGGCCAACCTGTTGTCGGCCCATCGCGACCTGGCCAATGCCGAGCATCGTGCCGAGGTGGCAAAACTGTGGGGCGTGGCCGACATCCCCGCGCAGCCCGGCAAGACTGCGGTGGAAATGTTTGAGGCAGTGCGCAACGGCCAGATCAAGGCCCTGTGGATCGCCTGCACCAATCCGGCACAGTCGATGCCCGACCTCAGGCTGATTAACGAGGCGCTGACTGCTGCAGAGTTTGTGGTGGTGCAGGAAGCCTTCCGCAGCACCGAAACCGCAGCCTTTGCCGATGTGCTGCTGCCGGCCAGCACTTGGGGCGAAAAGGAAGGCACGGTCACCAATTCCGAGCGCTGCATTTCGCGCGTGCGCCAGGCTGTTGCAGCGCCGGAAGAAGCACGGCACGACTGGCAGATCGCGGTGGATTTTGCCCGGCGCCTGTCAACACGTTTGGGCAAGCCCAGCCTGCTGGACTATGCCAATACTGAAGCCATCTTCAACGAGCATCGCGCCAGCACCATCGGCCGCGACCTGGATATTGGCGGCCTCAGCTATGCGCTGCTGGAAAGCAACGGCCCGCAGCAATGGCCGATACCGCAGGGCGCGGCACAGGGCAAACAGCGTTTGTATGTGGACGGCATCTTCCCCACCGCCAGCGGCAAGGCAAAATTTGCAGACACCAAATATACAGCCGTAGCCGAGGACATCAACGTGCGCTACCCGCTGCACCTGAACAGCGGGCGCCTGCGCGACCAGTGGCACGGCATGAGCCGCACCGGCACGCTGGGGCGCTTGTTCAGCCATGTGGAAGAGCCGCTGCTGGCAATGAACACAGCCGACATGTCACGGCGCGGACTGAGCGATGGCGACCTGGTGCAGGTGGAGAGCCGGCGCGGCAAACTCGCGCTGCGCGTGGAATCTTCTGCCGAGATGCGTGCCGGACAAACCTTCATCCCCATGCACTGGGGCAGCCAGTTCATGAGCGGCCTGGGCGTGAACGCCCTGACCAGCAACGCCTTCGACCCCGTGTCCAAACAGCCGGAACTGAAACATGCCGCAGTGCAGGTGGCCAGGCTGGAGCTGCCCTGGCAGATGGTGGCGATGCGCAAGGGTGATGCCTTGCAGCGCATGACGCAGCTGCAGCTTCTGCTGAAAAATTTTGACTATGCCGCACTGGGGCTGTTCGGCCGCGACGAAGAACTGGTGGTACTGCGCGCCGCCCATGCCACGCCGGTATCTGCAGAAGTGCTGGCAGCGATCGACGCAATCCTCGGCCTGGATGACGCAGCCGAGGTGATGAATTACCGCGATGCCAAACGCGGCGTATGCAAACGCGCGCTGATGGATGACAACCGGCTGCTGGGCGTGCGCCTGACCGGCGAAACCGTGGCACGCGACTGGCTGAAGGAAATCATCGCGCAGGGCAGCGATGCCAAAACCCTGCGCCCGTGGCTGTTTGCCCCGCTGAGCGCACCGCCGGCCGGGCAGGCGCAGCGCGGCCGCATCGTGTGCAACTGCAAGGATGTGTCGGAGCAGGAGATTCTGGCCCAGTTCAGGAACGGGCTCGACCTGCCCGCCATCCAGGGAAAATTGAAATGCGGCAGCGAGTGCGGCTCCTGTGTGCCCGAGCTGAAGCGGCTCACCGCGCAGCCGCTGACGGTTTAGTTGAAAAGAAGCAGCAAAACCGGAAAAACATTTAGCCACAGAGATCACAGAGCCCACAGAGAGAAACGAATAGTTGTATCACGAGTGCAATCCATCTTTGAGATGTGGCTATGAAATGTGTTCTCTGTGCCCTCTGTGGCTTGAAATTAGATTTTATTTTTTGAACTAGCAACATAACTTTCTGTGTCAGGAGCAATAACATGAAAAAAATGAAACTGGTAATGGTTGGCAATGGCATGGCAGGCGTGCGCACGCTGGAGGAACTGATCAAGCTGGAACCGGAGCTGTACAACATCACGGTGTTCGGTTCCGAGCCCTACCCCAATTACAACCGCATCATGCTGTCGCCCGTGCTTGCCGGCGAGCAGGGTATCCAGGACATCATCCTGAACGACCTCGACTGGTACAGGGAAAACAACATCACCCTGCACCTGAACAAGAAGGTGGTACGCATCGACCGCAGCAAGAAGGTGGTCTATGCCGAGGACGGCACCGAGGCGGCGTATGACAGACTGCTGCTGGCGACCGGCTCGACACCCTTCATGCTGCCGGTACCGGGCAAAGATCTGGCCGGCGTGATCGGCTACCGCGACATCCACGACACCAATGCGATGATAGATGCGGCGGCAAAATACAAGCACGCAGTAGTCATCGGCGGCGGCCTGCTCGGCCTGGAAGCCGCCAACGGACTGGCACTCAGGGGCATGGATGTCACCGTGGTGCACATCATGCCGTGGCTGATGGAGCGCCAGCTCGACCAGAACTCGGCGCTGATGCTGCAAAAATCGCTGGAAGCAAAAGGTCTGAAGTTCCTGCTGGAAAAGCAGACACAGGAACTGGTGGGCGATGCTTCGGGTCGCGTCAAGGCGATCCGCTTCAAGGATGGCAGCGAGATCCCGGCCGACCTCTTGGTAATGGCTGTGGGCATCCGTCCCAACACGGCGCTGGCCGAATCGGCCGGCATCCATTGCAATCGCGGCATCGTGGTCAACGACACCATGCAGACTTTCGACCCCAGCATCTATGCGGTGGGCGAATGCGTGTCGCATCGCGGCACGGCCTATGGCCTGGTAGCACCGCTGTTCGACATGGCCAAGGTGTGCGCCAATCACCTGGCGCGCATGGGCATTGCGCGCTACCAGGGCTCGGTCACCTCCACCAAGCTCAAGGTCACCGGCATCGACCTGTTCTCTGCCGGCGACTTTAGCGGCACCGAGGAGACCGATGAAATCCTGATGCACGATGCCGCCGGTGGCGTGTACAAGAAACTGGTGCTGAAGGAAGACAAGCTGGTGGGTGCGGTGATGTATGGCGATACCAAGGATGGCGCGTGGTATTTCCAGATGATCCGCGACGGCAAGAATGTCGCCGACATTCGCGACCACCTGATGTTCGGCCAGTCGCACCTCGGCAACTCCGGCCATCAGGGCCAAAACCTGGCCGCAGCGATGGCGGACAACATGGAAGTGTGCGGCTGCAATGGCGTGTGCAAGGGCACGATTGTTAAATCCATCAAGGAGAAGGGCCTGTTCACGCTGGACGATGTACGCAAACACACCAAGGCCTCGGCTTCGTGCGGCTCCTGCACCGGGCTGGTCGAGCAGATCCTCGCCTCCACGCTGGGTGGCGCTTATGCACCGCAAGCCACGGCGGTAAAACCGATGTGCGGCTGCACCGAGCACACCCATGAAGAGGTGCGCCGCGCGATCCGCATGGAGAAGCTGCTGTCGATTCCGCAGGCGATGAAATTCCTCAACTGGAGCACGCCCAACGGCTGCGCCAGCTGCCGGCCGGCGCTGAATTATTACCTGCTCTGTGCCTGGCCGCACGAGGTGCAGGATGATCCGCAATCGCGCTTCATCAACGAACGCGCCCACGGTAACATCCAGAAGGACGGCACTTTCTCGGTGGTGCCGCGCATGCACGGCGGCATCACCACGCCGGACCAGCTGCGCCGCATCGCCGATGTGGCCGACAAGTACAAAATACCTACGGTAAAAGTGACCGGCGGCCAGCGTATCGACCTGTTCGGCGTCAAGAAGGAAGACCTGCCCAAGGTGTGGGAGGACCTCGGCATGGCTTCCGGCTACGCCTACGGCAAGGCGCTGCGCACGGTGAAAACCTGTGTCGGCAGCGAGTGGTGCCGCTTCGGCGTGCAGGATTCCACCCAGATGGGCATCGATCTCGAATACGCGCTGGATCGCATGTGGACACCGCACAAGTTCAAGCTGGCCGTGTCCGGTTGCCCGCGCAACTGCGCGGAAGCGGCGATCAAGGACGTTGGCATCATCGGCGTGGAATCAGGCTGGGAAATCTACGTGGCGGGCAACGGTGGTATCAAAACCGAAGTTGCACAGTTCCTGGTGAAGGTAAAAAGCAAGGAAGAGGTGCTGGAATACACCCTGGCCTTTACCCAGCTGTACCGCGAGGAAGCACGCTACCTCGACCGCACCGTGCATTACGTCGAGCGCGTCGGCATCGACTACATCAAGCAGCAGGTGGTGGATGACGCGGACAACCGCAAGGCGCTGCACCAGCGTCTGCTCTACGCACTGCAGGGCGCCAAGAACCCATGGGCAAAAGAGAACGTCAACGCGCGCGAATTCGCCCCGCTTACGGCTTAATTATTTCAGGCCATTTAAAGTTAAGGACACATCATGAACAACTGGAAACAAGTCGCAACACTGGAAGAAATCCCGCCACTGGGCAGTCGCGTGGTCAAGTCCGCACAGGGCGATATCGCGCTGTTCCGCACCGCCGAAAACGAAGTATTTGCCCTGCTGGATCGGTGCCCGCACAAGGGCGGGCATCTCTCGCAAGGCATCGTATTTGGCAAGAAAGTGGCGTGCCCGATGCACAACTGGCACATCAACCTGGCCGACGGCAACGCCGTGGCACCGGACGTGGGGTGTGCGCGGAATTATCCGGTGAAGCTGGAAGGAAATGCAGTATTTATCTCGCTAGGCTAGGTTGTAGCGCTTAACTTAAAAAACCAACCTCGTCGGGCTACCCCCGACGGTGTTAATTATTGGGTTTCACCTGACTCAGCCCAACCAGCAGACTCAAATACTCACATAGTTTTACAGTATGCTTCATAAGCATTTTTTCAATTCCTCAATGTCTTTCTTGTCTTTCTCCTTTGCGTGCTCATCATTACCAGATTCCAGAGATTTCAATTTCATCTGAATCAGATCTCGTAAGCCGGGGTAAGGAACAACTAGATTTTCAAGTTCTACTTTTTTAGCATTCCTATAGCACTCACCAAAATCAATTCCATCAATTGAAGTCAAAAGATCAGCTTCATGACTTTCCTCACTCGGATATGCCAATCTTATTCCCTTGTGGGTCAATATATCCTCCCATCTTTTACCATTAGGAGGATGTTTAGCGAATGCACTTATTGCTCGCGCAAACCTCCTTGCATTGTTGCTTGAGCGAGACAAGAGAATATCCAGATCATTAGTTTGTCTATGTTTTGAATACTCCAGAACTGCATGTCCACCGATGACAAGAAATTTCACATCGTGATCAATTAGCAATTTTAATAACCTTAATTGCTGACTATTAAGTTGCATATGATCTGGATATTCGTATATTCAGCTTGATGTAAAGAAAAATAAGGTCAAGCATTCCCCAACCCCTTCCCCGGCAAATTAATCTCCTTGGCAAAATCCAGCATGCGCTGTATCGACACTTTGGCTCGTTCACCCAAGGCACGATCCACATGAATTTCGTTGTGGCCTTTTTCCAGCACCTCTGCCAAATTCACCAGCCCATTCATCGCCATCCACGGGCAATGGTTGCAGCTGACGCAAGTGGCCCCATAGCCGCGCGTGGGCGCTTCCAGGAACAGCTTGTGCGGCGACAGTGTGCGCATTTTGTGCAGGATGCCGTTATCGGTGGCGACGATGAATTCCTGCGCATCCAGTTTTTGCGAGGCGTTGATCAACTGCGTGGTGGAGCCCACCACATCGGCCAGCGCGATGATGGAGCGCGGCGATTCGGGGTGCACCAGCACCCTGGCGGTGGGATGTGCGGCCATCATTTCTTCCAGCGCATTCATCTTGAATTCGTCGTGCACCACGCAGGAGCCCTGCCACAGCAGCATGTCGGCACCGGTCTGCTCCTGAATGTAACGCCCCAGATGGCGATCCGGCGCCCACAGGATTTTCTTGCCCTGTTCCTTGAGGTGCTTGACGATGGGCAGCGCGATGGAGCTGGTGACCATCCAGTCGGCACGCGCCTTGACCGCAGCGCTGGTGTTGGCATACACCACCACAGTGCGGTCGGGATGCGCATCACAGAAGGCGGAGAATTCATCGGCCGGGCAGCCCAGGTCGAGCGAGCAATTGGCCTCCAGATCGGGCATCAGAACTCTCTTTTCTGGATTGAGGATTTTTGCGGTTTCACCCATGAAACGCACGCCGGCGACGATCAGTGTCCTGGCCGGATGCTCGTGGCCGAACTTGGCCATGTCGAGTGAGTCGGAGACATAGCCGCCGGTGGATTCGGCCAGATCCTGCAGGTCGGAGTTCACGTAATAGTGCGCCACCAGTACGGCATCCTGTTCCTTCAGCATGCGCTTGATGCGGGCTATCAGCTCGGCTTTTTCTTCCGGCCTGGGGTCGCGCGGCAGGCTGGCCCAGGCTTGTGCGGTGCTGCAGGCGCTCTGGTTGCCGGCACCGGGATGATCGTAGGGTATGGAGATAGCATTTTTCTGCATGGTGCTTCCTTCGATTTTTAGTTCACCAATGGTGCGGGATCAAGTCGATTGCTTGTGCACCCGCTCGGGCAATTGCATTATCGCTGCGCGATTGCTGGGAGAGAAAACTTTTTCGGCGGCTTCCTGCCAGGGCAGCCACTGGAAGTTCAGATGCTCACGCGGTGATATTTTGACCGGCTGCATTTCGAACAGTTGCAGGCCAAATACATGCTCGGTATTTTGCGTCACGCCTGGCGCATAGCGATGGCGCCACACCGGATAAATTTCGTAGACATTTTGCTGCTGCCAATCCACCAGATGAAAACGCTCGGCATGCAAGCCGGTTTCTTCCATGACTTCGCGTATAGCCGTCTGCTGCAAGGACTCATCATCGTCGCGGCTGCCGGTGACCGATTGCCAGTAACCCGGCCGGTCGGCGCGTTCCAACAGCAGGACTTCGAGGGCTGCGGTATGGATCACTACCAGTACGGAAACAGGCTGCTTGTAAGGCATGGAACTCAGCAGAAAAATACCCAGAAAGATTTACCCTGTGTCTTCCAGAAGCTCACCGTATCCTGCAGGATGGCTGTGGCGATTTCGTGATCGCGCGCATCCAGATGCAGTGTATCGCCTCCATTACGCATGATCAGCACATAGCCTGTTGCAGGCTGCCAGGAAAGATCACCCAGCACATCGGCCAGCGCATCCCAGTTTTTACCCAGCCAGTCCGGCGCATGGATGGCCTGTGCCACCGCGGCAAGGAGCTCGCCCTTGCTCTGCACGGCGGACAAATCCGCGTCGAATACGGTGTAGCCAGCCTCGCTTGCTGCGCCCCTGACATCGCTCAGCGAGCAGGTGATGGCGTAGACACCGGCTTCATCCAGATTTTTTAAACGTGCGGCTAGATTGTCCATGGCCTACTCCCGGATTCGTTTGAACGTTTCGTAGTGGTCGTCGCTGTAGTAACACTCGACCGGCTGGCCACAGACAATGCGGCGCGCGCCGCGGTGGCGCACTCCCGGTGTCCTGACGGTGTATTCATGATAGTAGCCGCGCGCTTTGGCCGGCAGCCTGCGCTCAAAATTGCCGAACACCACGCCATCGCGCGGATAGGGGAACGGCCCGCCCTGCTTGATCAGCTGATAGGTAGCGCGTGCTTCACGGGGAAGATCGTCAAGGCTGACTGATGCCGGTGTCGCATGGTCGTTATAGGAGCGATAGCCGTCGGCGACAGCCGGCATGGCTGCCAGCAGTAGCAGCCCCAACGGAAGCAACAGCAGGCGCAGGGTGTGCTCCACGCAATACATGCTCATTCGCTTCAGGTACATTTTCCCTCCCACAAATCGATGCGTGGCGTACACCCGCTGCTGCAATTAGTCCTTGCTGACTTCCACGGTGGTTTGCTGGCGCAGGCGGATATGCAGTTCACGCAGCTGCTTCTCGTCCACCGCAGACGGTGCCTGGGTCAGCAGACACTGGGCACGCTGGGTTTTCGGGAAGGCGATCACGTCGCGAATCGATTCCGCACCGGTCATCATGGTGACGATGCGATCCAGGCCGAAGGCCAGGCCGCCGTGCGGTGGCGCGCCGTATTTCAGTGCATCGAGCAGGAAGCCGAACTTGAGCTGCGCTTCTTCAGCACCGATATTGAGCGCGCGGAATACCTGACTCTGCACTTCTTCCTTGTGGATACGCACCGAGCCGCCGCCGATTTCCCAGCCGTTCAGCGCGAGGTCGTAGGCCTTGGCCAGACACTTGCCAGGATCGGTCTCGAGGAACTGCAGGGCAACCGCCCGCACGAGGCCCCTTGCCTCGTGCGGCCAGGGCGGCGCGCGCTCGAATACCGATTCTCTCGTGCGGGCGAGCCTTTCGAAGAGGTTGCGCCGGAGCGACTCGGGAGCGTGCCGTCGGAGCCAGCTCCGGTAGCCGCGCCGGCCGCGGTCGAAGCTCGTCCTCGGCAGCCGGAAGGTCGACCTCTCGGCCGCGAAGACGAGAGCGGCCCGGATCGACGC
>JBGPPE010000051.1:0-17663 GCA_041488395.1 Gallionellaceae bacterium | reverse complement strand
CTCACCCCGCTCGGCGTCAACAGCCACGGCGCGACACGCTGGCTCAACATCGGCGTCGCCACCATCCAGCCTTCCGAGCTGATGAAAATCGCCGTACCGCTGATGATGGCCTGGTACTTCGAGAAACACGAAGCCACGCTCACCCTGAAAAATTATTTTGTCGCCACCCTGCTGCTGATCATGCCGGTGGCACTGATCGTGCGCCAGCCTGACCTCGGTACCGCCCTGCTGATTACCGCCAGCGGTTTTTATGTGCTGTTCCTGGCCGGCCTGAGCTGGCGCATCATGATCGGCATGGCGGTGACGGCGCTGGCCAGCGCCCCCTTCCTGTGGCACGCCATGCATGACTACCAGCGCCATCGCGTCATGATGCTGCTCGACCCCTCGCAGGACGCACTGGGCAAGGGTTACCACACCATCCAGGGCATGATTGCAGTCGGCTCCGGCGGCATCATCGGCAAGGGCTACATGAACGGCACGCAAACCCACCTCGACTTCCTGCCCGAGCGCATGACCGACTTCATCTTTGCCGTGTATTCGGAAGAGTTCGGCCTGCTCGGCAACCTGATCCTGCTCGCCATCTACGGCTTCGTGATCGCGCGCGGCTTTGTCATCACCGCCAACGCCTCCACTTACTTTACGCGTTTGATGGCCGGCTCCATCACGCTCACTTTCTTCACCTACACCTTCGTCAACATGGGCATGGTCAGCGGCATCCTGCCGGTGGTTGGCGTGCCCCTGCCACTGATCAGTTACGGCGGCACTTCCATGCTCACGCTGTACCTGGGTTTTGGTATGCTGATGAGCATTCATTCACACAAGAAATTAGTACAAAGCTAGGAGCACCGACATGAACAGACAGATCGCTTTGGCAGCACTCACCGCAGCCCTGCTCGCCGCTTGTAGCAGCTCGCCCGCACGCAAGACAGACCCCACGACACGCAGTACACCGGCGCCGGTGACTGACCTGCGTGCCCCCGCCAGCGCTGCCAGCAGCGGCTCCGCAGCCAGCTCGGTAGCGCAAACATCCGGCAGTGGCGGCTATCTGTCCGGTGATGGCCCCGGCGCAGATACGCCAGCCAACCTGGACAGCACCCCGGATGCCGTGCCGCATGCCGAGCCCTTGCACCGCTACGCCAATCGCCCCTACACCGCGCTGGGTGTGAAATACACCCCGCTGACGACACTGGGCAACTACAAGGAACGCGGCATCGCCTCCTGGTATGGCAAAAAATTCCACGGCCAGCGCACCTCCATTGGCGAGGTGTATGACATGTACGGCATGAGCGCCGCACACACCACGTTACCCATTCCCAGCTACGCCCGCGTCACCAACCTGGCCAACCACAAATCGGTGGTCGTGCGCGTGAATGACCGCGGCCCCTTTGTGCATGACCGCATCATCGACCTCTCCTACACCGCCGCGCACAAGCTTGGCCTGGTCGGCAACGGCAGCGGTGAAGTGGAAGTGGAAAGCCTTGCCAGCGATGGCACAGCCCCCCTGGCCAGCAGCGACATACGCAGCGAACCGCTGCCGCCGGCAGTCGTACCGGTTGCCGCTCCCGCCCTGCCTATCGAAACTGCCGGCAGCAAGAGCGCCGCTGGCAATGTTTACCTGCAGCTGGGTGCATTCAAATCTGAAGATGGAGCCAGGAGCTTTCTGGCACGCATGCGGGCCGAGCTGGGTGATAGCGGCAAGCAGATTAGCCTGTTTGAAAAGGATGGGCTGACACGGGTGCATGTCGGGCCTTATGTCAGCCAGGATGCGGCGCGGGCGAGTGCGGTGAAGTTGCAGGCTAGGTTGAGGTTTAAGCCGATGGTAAGTTTGCATTAATAGGAGAGCAGCCTAGTTGCTCTGCGAGGCGCTCATGTCGTGCAAATTTCTTAAGGTCTTGGCATTATGAAAACCACTTACATACTAGCTGGATTTGTCGTACTGTTACTTGTCACCTCTGCTGCCTGGTCGCAGAGCGATGAAGAATGTGACTATTCTGGAAAGCAGTCACAAATGAATGCCTGTGCAATACGCGATTTTGAAACATCAGACCGCGATCTAAATCAAATCTACAAGCAGTTAATGAGCTCCTTAACAAAGCCAGAGCAAAAAAAAGCTTCAAGATGAGCAACGCGCGTGGCTTAAAGATCGAGATCCAAAATGTCGCAAGGAGGCAAATGATGAAGCTGAAGGCGGCTCGATGTGGCCAATGTTGTTCGATAGTTGCCGTGCAACTTCAACACAAGCTCGTGTAAACCAACTAAAAAAGTGGAAAAAATAGCCCACTGACATTTAGCTGTGAGTATTACCTCACCAGAATCTAAAAACCAACCCCGTCGGGGGTAGCCCGACGGTTTTGCTTTTGATTGTCGGGTTACGCAAACAACCGCTAACCCGACCCACATGAAAACCTAACCCGCCACCCTCACCACCAACCCCTTCAAATAAGCCCCCTCCGGAAAACTCAGCAACACCGGATGATCCGCCGCCGCATGCACCTTGCTCACGATCTGTGCATCCACACCCGCATCCAGCGCCGCACCCGCGATGATCTTCTGGAACAGGTCATCATTGATGCCGCCGGAGCAGGAGTAGGTGGCCAGCAAGCCACCCGGCCGCAGCAGCTTGAAGCCAAGCAGGTTGATGTCCTTGTAACCGCGCGCGGCCTTCTCGGCAAAAGCCGCGGTAGGGGCAAACTTGGGCGGGTCGAGAATGATCAGGTCAAACTTGCGATTCTGGTCGCGCAGCTTGCGCAGCGCGGCAAATACGTCATCGCATTGCCATTCGGCGCGTGCCGCGTCGAATCCGTTCAGTGCCATGTTGCGTTGCGCCATCTCCAGCGCTTCCTGCGAGGCATCGATCGACAGCACCGACTTGGCGCCGCCGCGCAGCGCATAGAGCGAGAAGCCGCCGGTGTAGCAGAAGCAGTTGAGCACCTCGCGCCCCGCGGCCAGTGCGCCGATCTGCGCACGGTTGTCGCGCTGGTCTAAATAGAAGCCGGTCTTCTGGCCGGCGGCAACATCCACCGCGATGCGCACGCCGTTCTCGCTGATGCTCAGTTCGGCGGGCAGTTTGCCACGCAGGATTTCATTGCGGATCGGCAGGCCCTCCAGCTCGCGTCCATCCGAGTCGGAACGCTCATAGATGCACGCCGGCTGGCACAGCGCCTGCAGAACATCGGCGAAAGTCTCGCGCCAGTGCTCAGCACCGGCGCTGCCCAGCTGCACCACCAGCACGTCGGCATACTGGTCGACGATGAGGCCGGGCAGGCCATCCGATTCGCCGTGGATCAGACGCATGCCGTTACTGTGCTGGTCCAGCTTGAGGTCTTTGCGCGCATTCAAGGCGCTGGCAATTTTTCGGCGCATGAAATCGGCATCAATTTTTTCCGCCCCCTGCCACGACCACACGCGCGCGCAGATTTGCGATTGCGGGTTGTAGGCTGCCCAGGCGAGGAAGCCGCCGCGCTCATCGCACACCTGCACGGTGTCGCCACTGACGGGGTTACCCTCGATGCGTTCCACCGCACCCGAGAACACCCAGGGGTGGCGGCGCTGCAATGATTTTTCGCGCCCGGCCTGCAGGTACAGGTGCGAACCGGTGTAGGCGACCACGGGCGCCTGGGCGACACCGGGCTGCTGCCTGCCATGCGGTTGACTGCTATTCTGGCGGCGACGCTGGGGAGAGGTATGGCGTTTCTGGTTCATTTAACCCCCCACCACAGAGACACTGAGACACTGAGAAAGGCAAGGGCATGAGGCCAAATCAAATTCATTGGCCATTGCAGCAGGAAGCAGGAGTAGTGCTGGCCAATGGTTTGGTTTTCCCTCTGTGTCTCTGTGCCTCTGTGGTGAATAGGTTTGGGTCTGTTTCATGTCTTCTTCTTTGCTCTTGGATGCGCGCCGTCGTAAATTTTGGCGAGGTACTGAAAATCGAGGTGGGTGTACACCTGAGTGGTGGAGATGCTGGCGTGGCCGAGCATCTCCTGCACTGCACGCAAGTCGCCGCTGGATTGCAGCACGTGCGAGGCGAAGGAGTGGCGCAGCAGGTGCGGGTGCACATTGCTGGTAATGCCCTGCTTGATACCCCATTCCTTCATGCGCAGTTGCACCGAACGAGCGCTGAGACGGCCACCGTGGTGGTTGATGAACAATGCCGGCTCAGCCTCTTTGGCCAGAGTGGGGCGCGCTGCCAGCCACTGTTGCAGCGCGCCAATCGCATGGCTGCCCAGCGGCACGATGCGCGTCTTGTTGCCCTTGCCGGTGACACGCACCGAGGCATCGGCGAAATCCAGTGCGTCCGGGTTGAGCCCCACCAGTTCGGCCAGACGCAGGCCGGAGGAGTACAGCAGCTCGAACATGGCCTTGTCGCGCAGTGCCAGCACACCATCGTCTACAGGCAAGTCGACCATGCGCACGGCCTCATCCGGTGACAGGGTATGCGGCAGGTTGCGCGCAGATTTCGGCGCGCGCAGGCCGACACAGGGATTATTGGCGCAGCGGTTTGCGCGCATCAGATAGGCGTAGAAACCGCGCCACGCCGACAGCATGCGCGCCAGACTCTTGCCGCCCAGGCCGCTGCCGTGCAGCTGGGCAATGAAGCGGCGGATCTGGTGGCTTTTGAGTTCGCCGAGCGGAATGCTGCCGGCAGCCTTGAACAACTGCTGAATATCGCGTGCATAATTTTTTGCGGTGAGCGGAGAGTATTGCCGCTCGTTGCTCAGGTAGGCGAGAAAGCCGTTCAGGGACTCTTGATTGGCTGCACTCGTCGAGGCGGTATCCGGGGGCATTTACAGATAGGTTTGCAGGGCGCTGCTCACTGTTTCGGCAATGCGCCGCAGGAAGACCGTGCCCATTTCGGGATAGAAGCGCTGCGCATCTTCACTGGCCAGAATCAGCAAGCCTATCGATTGCTCGCCGCTGCCCACACGCAGCGGCATATAGGCAAATGAGCGCAAATTTGCGGCCCCCTCGCCAAACCAGCCCTGCGTATCGTGCACGGCCTGGTGCGCGCATACCGGCTGCATATGCTGGTCGGCAAAGGCCATCACTTCGGTGCTGGGCGGCTGTTGTTTCCACAGGTGGATCACCGCATGCGGCACCGCAAAGATTTCGCGCAGGTTGCGCACTGTCACCTCCTGCTGGCTATACAGATCGCGTGCGCCAAACAGGGCCAGCGTGTATTGATGTACCTTGTTCTGCAGCACTTCGTTTTCTCTGGAGAACTCCACCAGATCGGACAATTTCTTTTCCAGCTCTTTCACGCGTTCGCGCAGGGTGAGCAGCTGCCGCTCGGAGAGCGAAATAGTGCGGCCACCATAGGGGTGCGGAATAGCAATGTCCGCCAGCATCTGGGCATGCGCTTCAAAAAATTCGGGGTGGCCTTGCAGGTATTCTGCGACGTCTTCTGCTCTCATAGGACTCTCTTATAAGTTTATTTCGCCTTCAAAGACGGTAATCGCCGGGCCGGTCATCAGCACCGGCGCCCCCGCTCCCGCCCAGTTGATGCTGAGTACGCCGCCATGCGTGGCAACCTGCACGGTTTCATCCAGCAAACCGCGCTGTATGCCACTGACCACGGCGGCACAGGCACCCGTGCCGCACGACAGGGTTTCGCCGGAGCCGCGCTCGAATACGCGCAGCTTGATGTGTGCGCGGTCGACCACCTGCATAAAGCCGGCATTCACACGCCTGGGGAAGCGCGGGTGGTGTTCGATCAGCGGCCCCATGCTGGCGACCGGCGCCTGTTCCACATCGTCCACAATTTGCACGGCATGCGGATTACCCATCGACACCGCGGTGATCTGCACGACGGTGCCGTTCACGTCGAGCGGCTGGATGACGGCTTCGCTGTCACTTGTGAAAGGGATGCGTGCCGGCTCAAAAATTGGTGCGCCCATATTGACGGTGACGCGACCGTCGTCTTCCAGACGCGGCGAGACCAACCCGCTTTTGGTTTCCACCACGATCTCTTTTTTGCTGGTGAGTTTGTGATCATGCACAAAACGCACAAAGCAGCGCGCACCGTTACCGCATTGCTCTACTTCGCCACCGTCCGCATTGAAGATGCGGTAGCGGAAATCGGCCTCACTGTTCTGCGAACGTTCGACCAGCAAAATCTGGTCACAGCCCACGCCAAAATGGCGGTCTGCCAGCAGGCGCAGTTGTTCCGGCGTGAGATAGATTTCCTGGCGCACGCCATCGATGACGACGAAGTCGTTACCGGCGCCATGCATTTTGGTGAATTTTAATTTCATGTTTTCAGCTCTTTGTACCTGAAACAGTCCTGGGTGTGATCGTTCACCATGCCGGTGGCTTGCATAAATGCGTAGCAGATGGTGGTTCCGACAAATTTGAAACCATGCCGCTTCAACTCCTTGCTCATGGCATCCGAAGTTGCCGTGCTGGCCGGCACTTCAGCCAGTGAGCGCCGATGATTCTGCTGCGGGATACCTTCTACGAAACGCCAGATAAAGGCATCGAAACTGCCGAACTCATCCTGCACCGCAAGGAACTGCTGCGCGTTAACCACCGCCGCTTGCAGCTTGAGGCGGTTGCGCACGATACCCGCATTTTTCAGCAGCAATTCTATTTTATCCGCATCGTAGCGCGCAATGCGCGCCGCATCGAAATTGTCGAAGGCCGCGCGATAGGCGTCGCGCTTTTTCAGGATGGTAATCCAGCTCAGCCCGGCCTGCGCTCCCTCCAGCAGCAGGAATTCAAACAGTGCGCGCTCGTCATGCAGCGGCACACCCCACTCTTCATCGTGGTAAGCCTGATACAGCTCGCTAGCAGCGGCCCAGGCGCAGCGAGTCTTATGTGACACACGGTCCACATTCTCTCCCGTCGCGCCAGATGCACATATCCATCACTACGGTGATTCCCGCCGCCTGCGCGCGTTGCGCCGCCTCTTCGTGGATCACGCCATCCTGCAGCCACAGGTATTTGATACCGAGCGCAATGCACTCGTCCACAATGCCCGGAACGTGCTCCGGTGCACGAAACACGTTCACCAGATCAATGTGGTGCGGCACGCTGGCCAGATCAGAGTAAGCCGTCTCACCCAGCACTGCGCTAATTTTGGGACGCACCGGAATAATGCGGTAGCCCAGCACCTGCATGCCCTGGGCCACGCGGAAACTGGGACGGTCCGCATTGGGCGACAGTCCCACCACGGCGATGCTGCGGATGTTGCGCAGCATCAGGCAAATCTCGGCCTGATTGGGTTTGCTAAAGTTCATAATGCGTAACGATAGCATTTTTCGCCGCCCCGGGTACGGGCAGAGCACCTGAAAAACCGTTATACTGCGCGCCGTTCAATGCGTCCGTAGCTCAGCTGGATAGAGTATTGGTTTCCGAAGCCAAGGGTCGTGGGTTCGACTCCCGCCGGGCGCGCCAGTTGATGTAAAAAAGGCACCTATCCAGGTGCCTTTTTTGTTTTATCCAAACACTGCAAGTCGAAGGCTGCTAAAACAGCTGCACCTGCACCAGCTGGCCTGCCTCCGCATTACCCTGCTCGACCGGCAACACGATGAAGCAGTTGGCCTTGCTCATGGAGCTGAGCACACCCGAGCCTTGCTCGCCGGTAGTGCGCACCAGCCAGCGCCCTGCGCCATCCTGACTGAGGATGCCGCGCTGAAACTCGGTGCGTCCGGGTGCCTTGCGTATCGGGCTGGTGATGGTGGCCTGCAAGGTAAAGGCGGGCTTGTTATCCTGCCCCATCAGGGCGCGCAAGGCATCACTGACGAATTGCAAAAAAGTCACCATGACGGCCACCGGGTTGCCGGGCAGCCCGAAGAAATGGCAGCTGCCGATTTTGCCGTAGGCAAGCGGACGTCCTGGTTTCATGGCCAGCTTCCAGAATACGACTTCGCCAATTTCTGCCAGCAGCTCCTTGATGTAATCAGCCTCGCCTACCGAGACGCCGCCGCTGGTGATGATGGCATCCGCCTGGGCAGAGGCCTGCAGCAGTGTGGCGCGTATTGTGTTTTTGTCGTCGCGGACATTGCCCAGGTCCATAATTTCCGCGCCCAGATCAGTCAGCAACCCAATCAGTGAGTAGCGGTTGCTGTCGTAAATCTGCCCTTCACCCAAAGCGGTTCCAGGCTGGCGCAGCTCGTCTCCAGTGGAAAAAATGGCAATTTTCAGTTTGCGGTAAACGCTTGCTTCGCTGAATCCGAGTGAAGCGAGCAAGCCCATTTCGGCCGCGCCGATAAGTTTGCCGCGCGTCAGCACGATGGCATCTTTTTCGATGTCTTCGCCGGTGAGACGGATGTTCTGGCCACGGCGATGGCCTGCACCCATTTCTATCATGTCGCCATTAACCTTGACCTGTTCCTGCATCACCACGCTGTCACAACCCACGGGAATCAGCGCACCGGTCATGATACGCACGCACTCGCCTTCCCCCACATTCCCGGCAAAAAGGCGCCCGGCAAATGAACTGCCGATCAACTTGAGGCTGCAAGGCGCATTGGCAAGATCGCCATGGCGCACGGCATAGCCGTCCATCGCCGAGTAGTTGTGCGGCGGCACATTCATCGGCGAGCGCACATCGGCGGCCAGTGTGCGCTGCCAGGCATCGCGCAGCGCTATGGTTTGCTGCTCTTTAACCGGCGTCAGAAACTGGCGGATCAGCTGGCGCGCCTGCTCAACCGGCATGGAGTTGGGGTCATAATCATCCTGCATGCCTAGATTGGACAAGGAGAGCGCTTTGGATTCCATAATTTAGTCTTTGTGTAAGGGCGATGATGATGGATGTGTGCCGACGTGCGCCGCTTGAACGGCGATGCATTGGCTGGGAAATAAAAATTGGGGGTGGAGTGCTCTTTCTCGCTAGCGGACTTCGGTATCTCGTTGCTCAACAGCAAACAACACCGCAGCCTCCACCCGTGACGTCAGGTGGAGTTTGGTCAGAATGTGGCGCACGTGCTGTTTCACCGTGTCGTTGCTGATGCCGAGTATGCGTGCAATGGCTTTGTTGCTTTCGGCACGGGCCAGTAATTGCAGAATCTCGCGCTCGCGTTCGGTCAACTGGGTCAGCGAAGTCTTGGTTTCTTTTTCGCGCTGGCCATGCTGCAGTATGCCGATCATCTTTACCGTCATCGCGGGGGCGACAACCATTTCACCAGCCGCAACGCGACGGATCGCGTCGGCAACATCATCGGGTGCCATATCTTTTAACAGATAGCCGCGCACGCCGGCGCGCAGGGCACTGGCGAGATCCGCTTCGGAATCGCTCATGGTCAGGATGACCACCGGAGTTTCGTGGCCTTCCTTGCGGATCTGCGCGAGCACGCTCAACCCATCGAGTGGCTCCATGCGCAAATCCATTACCAGCAAATCCGGATTGTGTTCGCGCAACAGCTCACTCAATTCTTTTACATTGCCCGTGGCGCCCACCACGGTAATGTCATAGCGATGGGTAAGAAGTTCGGTCAGACCACGTCGGCACAGACTGTGATCATCAACCAGGACAACTCGTAACTCTTCACTCATTATTCAGACTCCGTCTAGGCTGCGCGCCCGTTTAGGCTGCGGGAATGGAAAAACTTAATCGCACACGCGTGCCCAATCCTGCAAAACTTTCCACCTGCACTTCACCATCAATACGCGCTGCTCGTTCACGCATGATCATCAGGCCGTAGTGTCCTTCCACTGGCGCGTTGCTGCAGCCACCACCACCGTTGTCCGCGACCACGAACACATAGCGTCCAGCGCTGCGATCTACAGTCAAATGCGCAGCGGTTGCGCCAGAATGAGTGCCAATATTGACCAGCGCCTCACGCACAATCAGAAAAACCTGTAACTCATGCTCAAGCGGCAACTCCATCTCCGCCACCCGATTGACGTATTCCAGAGGGATGTCCGTGCGTTCGAAAAAATCTTTCACCAATTTTTGCAAGGCATGCTGAAGACCCTCTGTGTCCATCTGACAGCGAAAGTGGGTGACGAGTTCGCGCACCGCCTTTTGGCCCCCAGCCAGAGATTCGTCAATATCTCGCGCACACTTGAAAGCCAGCAGCTCATTCTTGGTGCGCATCGCTTCTAGCAGCAAACTGCTGCGCATTTTTGCGTAATACAGCGTCTGCGCCAGCGAATCATGAATTTCGTTGGCAATCGATTGCCTCTCGGCCAGCAAGGCAATGCGCCGGCTTTCGGCGTTCATTTTTGCACTTTCCCAGGCTGCCGACAGCAGCTCCGCATATACGCGCATGGCTTTCATTTCATCGGCAGACAACTCTTTGGCTGCCGCAAAAAAAAGCGACAACACTCCAATATGCTCGGCCGCGTTGCCTGATTGCTCCAGCGGCAACGCCAGCACGTGTCTGCAGGCTGCACCAAAATAGCCAGTACCACAGCGCTGCATGCACACACCGAGATCGGATGAAGCCTGAATTCCGTTCATGCCCAAGGCCTTGCCGCACACACCACAGCCGGCATCAATCAGACTCTCGCCCTGCGCCACCTCGGCCGGCAAGCCGACCGATCCTATCATCAGCAATTCCTTGCGGCTGGCGCTCAATATGCGCACCGCACCCGCATCAGCCCCCGTCGCCTTGACCACAGGCAAGAGAAACTTCCCCATCAGTGCAGCCAACTCCGCATTGCCGCATGGCACAGCTTCGCCATTGACATTTTCCCGGCCAGGCTTGCGCACATGCTCGGCGCTCACCCTTTCTGCAAAGGAGCGAATGTGGCCACCACCGACAAGTTTAATTTTTTGCTTGTTCAACACTCTCACCGTGAACTGGATGCACCCGTTTTAAGCAACTTAATTCAGTATTCGACCAAAAAACCAACCCTGCCTCTATTGCGCAGAATTCATTGCAAACTGTTACGGCTTTTCAGATTTGATGATACACCTGACACCACAGCTAGTAGCCACCACAGGCCCTAGTGGCCGACATTGCGAATGGGTTTAAGCCTGGCAGGGCACTCCGATTGACGTCCGTTTTCAAGCTTGGCTTCATGATCAGCAGCCTGCGCAACTGCAAATCTTGCTCCCCGTAATCAGACACAAAACTTGCACCCAAAGCATGCAGTAAAAAACTTTGATCCCTACATGCGGCGCCAATCCAAATGGATTAACACCCCCCAACTGGGCTATATCATCACCCCCCCGATATAGCTACTTTTATAAAAGTAACAAATTGTAACCATTTGAGCAAGCACCAAATTGTTGTGCCATACAGGGAACCTTTAGCGATACTCAGGTTATAGACAAGAAATTGCCTTGACCACTCCCTATGGACAAAGACCATCACCCATATGGGGTATATTTGTATCCCCCCATATAGTTATAGACACTAAACTACTCGATTGCGCCTAATAACATCAGTATCAGGTTATTGATGGCACCGCACGGCGCAGTCAATTCACATTCACCCGACAAAAGATTTAATGAAAATTTGCATTGTCTCTGATAGTCATGACCGCTCTGAACCGCTTGCTGCGGCAGTGAGCGCGGCGCATGCAGCGGGGGCGCATGCGGTTATTCATTGTGGTGATCTGATAGGCGCACACACCTTGCGCGCTTCTCTCAAGCTGGGCCTGGATCTGCATGTTGTGCACGGCAATAACGTGGGCGACCAGATGGCAATGCACCGCCTCATGGCCAACTCGGCTGGCAAACTTACCTATTACGGCATGGACGCCAGCTTCGAACTCGCAGGCAAGCGCATCTTTGTCACTCATTATCCGCATTACGGCTACGCCATGGCATGCACCGGAGATTATGATCTCGTATGTTGCGGCCATAGCCACCACGCTGAGATCATTAACCAGCCCAACATCAAGGGCGGCACCACCCTGCTTGCCAACCCGGGCACCGTAGCCGGCATTGACGCGCCGGGAATTGTTGCACGATGCACCTGGATTCTCGGTGATCTGGACAACATGCATTTTGAAATTCGTACGCTGGGTCACTGAAGGAGAAGTGCACACAGCGTTTAAGTAGCGGTAGATTTGCGGCCAGTTGATGACCGTAGCCTAGGTGGAACCGCCAAGGAAACCGGCCTGGACGGCCATCATTCAGCCCAAAAAACTGCAGGAGCTGGCTGCCGCGCCTGCCAAGAAGCAAGTGTTGGCATACCCCGGCTTGACATGGGACGCGAATGCGACAAGGATGGCATACAGCATTTCCACCAAGGAGCTATGCCATGCAACATCTGACTCCCCAGCAAGCGTTTGATTTTCTGCGCGCCAATCCCGAGGCTGTATTTATTGATGTGCGCAGCGAGATGGAATATATGTTTGTCGGCCACCCGCAGGGCTCGATGCTGATCCCGTGGGTGGACGGGCCCAATTGGGAGGTTGATCCCAATTTTGTCGCGCATGTAAAAAAGGCATCCAGCGTGAATCGCCCGGTGGTGCTGATTTGCCGCTCCGGCCGCCGCTCTGCCGAGGCGGGGCTGGAGTTGGAAAAGCACGGTCTGCAGGAAGTCTACAATGTCCTGAACGGCTTTGAAGGCGACCTGGATGAGCATCACCATCGTAACTCGCATAACGGCTGGCGCCATGCTGGCCTGCCTTGGGCGCAGACCTAGGAATATTCGATCATTTAAATAGCTCTCTAGCAACTTTGTTTTTAATGCAACGCCAAATGACCCAGACTATTCCAGATTTCACAGACGGTGACCAAAAGCTTGTCTTCGCAACGCTTAGTTGAGCGTTATTGAGGCCATACCACATCTATACGCTATAATCTCACATCCTATTTACAATCAATTGATGAGGGTAATAACTTGGCATCGAATAAAGCACGCGTTCACTTCACACTCAGTGGTTATCATTTCAATCCTGATGACATCACGCGTCTGCTTGGTATCGAACCTACCTCAGTTGATGCATCCGGCGCGCGCAGCCCACTGGATAAACCCGCGATCAGCTCATGGGAGTTATCAACGGAAGCGATGACGGACAATATTGACGTTTATAAAATGACGGATAGCATCATTAAAAAAATCGAACCGGCCAAGGAAAAAATCCTGCAAGTAATTAAAAGCCACAACTTATCACCCAGGATCGGCGTGGTCATGGTTTTATCTACTGATAAAAATGACGCGGTTCCCGATTTCGGATTCGGCGCCAGAACGATTCGCTTTCTTGCAGATATTGGCGCTTTTATTAATGTGGATTACCAGCTTTCTGAGCGAATTTAAGCTTTAAATCGGATAAAAAAAGCACGCTTTTAAAGCGTGCTTTTCACAACCCAAATTTAAATTTAGAGCCGTACGACCCTTCAGGGACTATACAGCTGACTAGCTTAGGGCTTCTTGGGGGTTTGGTATGAAACTTCTTTCTGCTGTGGCTCCCAGATGGTTTCATAGCCAACAAAAAACTGTCCCGGCACAATTTCTTTCTGACGGGTAGTCACGCGAAAGGCGTGTCCATCGGCAATCTTGGGGCGGCAAAAAGGCTTCTTGTCATCACTCATAGTCATATCTCCTTACTGGTTGAAAACGGGAGGAATTTCAACAGCGTTGCCAGCCCCCCCCACTAACTGACAAAAATTATACTATCTAGCGCGTGTAATGTCCCTTCTTTGGAATCACATGGCGCACGCCCCCCTGGGGATTCTCGACATCCCCCTGGTAGCGCGGAATGAGGTGAATATGGACATGGAATATACTCTGCCCGGCCGCCGGTCCTACGTTAACGCCGATATTGTAACCATCAGGCTTGAATTCCTCGTCCAGTCGCATGCGCTCCTCGGTGATCAGACCCATGCAGGCATTGACCTCTTCAGGCGTCAGGTCGAAAAAGCTGGCCACATGGCGACGCGGGATCACCAGGGTATGGCCCGGGCTCACCGCGTAGGTATCACGCGCACTGTAAGCAAGCTCATGTTCCAGTGATACGCCACGCGGATCTTTGCAGAACAGGCATGGATTGTTCGGATCTCGCTTTTTTTCTGTTTTTTCTACAGCCGACAAACTTCACCCCCCTTATCAGCGGCTAGCGCTAGTTGCAAATGCTAGCGACTTTGCCTTATCCATTTGCTCCTTGCAATGCCTTAAACAGAGTGGCTGAAGGGCATGCGAAAAACATTCGATAATTACTT
The DNA here is from genome assembly GCA_041488395.1 of Gallionellaceae bacterium. Taxonomy (GTDB): domain Bacteria; phylum Pseudomonadota; class Gammaproteobacteria; order Burkholderiales; family Gallionellaceae; genus 39-52-133. Next base: position 3,604 of record JBGPPE010000051.1, on the reverse strand, counting down.
CAAACTCATCGGCCACTTCTTCTGCAAGCCCGGTATCGTTGGTTAATTCTGCCAGTACATTCTGCGCTGTCGCCTTGTTTACCCTGCATAGTACCGCCAGATGAATAGGAAGTTGCTGCTCCATACTGACCGTTATCGCCTTTTCATAAGCTCGTATAGCTTCCTCCAGGCGTTCTGGGTTTTCTTCCGACTCACCGAGATGATGTAATGCAGCAGCACGGTTATTATGTGTAGCGGTTAACTCTAATGCATAATTATCCGCATCGAGTACGTCAAGTGCATTTTTATAGGCCACAACAGACTTTTGTAATTGACGGTTACCTTTAAGCAGTTTTCCGTATGCATGGAAAGTATCTCCAAGCTGATGCATGGTAAACATCCAGTCTTCCGGAGACTCATCTCGCTTCCAAACCAGCAAAGCATTGGTATAAGCATCTACAGCGCTTTTTAACGGCTTGGTAGCATCCATTAGCCGACCAAGCGCCTGGTTAGCCGTGCCCAGGTTATATTGCGTAGCTGCCCATTCCAATGGTGAGTTTTCCTGACTGAACACCTCTAATGCATTGCTAAAACACTGAATGGCCCGTTCAAACAATTCAGCATCTCTCCGCTGCTGCCCCATTGCTGCAAGAATATTTCCAAGATTATTCTGTGTCTCAGCCCAGGCTAACGGCTCCTGGTCGCGACTTATATTTTGGGCAAGAGCACCTGTAATAGAAGTGCCTGTCAACGATATCTCAAGCGCCTCGCGTAAACTCTCCAAAATTTTAGAGCTGAAACGGCGCTGCTCATAATTTCCCCGTGTGTAAAGAAAATTATCCGCTACAGGAATGCTGGTATCCGGAACAGCCGCGGTGGCCATCTCTTTACTCAGCACGCCAATAGAATTCGCAATTGCGCGCTCCAGAGCCCTGTTCTCAGGATAAATTATGTAATTAGTTGAGAATTTCATTGTGCCCGGTCGAGTATTTCATTTATATCAGGATTGGCACCAACCGCTCCGCCAAGGTCAATTTCTTCATCGGTTGCGTCACGGATAGATAAAACTTCCAGCATGAAGGTGACATCTCTTCCACACAGTGGATTATTTCCATCGACAGTTAATGTCTTATCATCGAAACGCGTGACGATAAAAGCCCTGGGCTCGCCCTTTTCATTTTCCATGGTAATCGTCATACCAACTTCCCGATATTCTTCCGGGACATTTTCGATGCGATCGGTAAATACCAGTGATTCATCTCTCTCACCGTATAACTTTGCAGTGTCTACTGGCACTTCGATGATATCGCCGACTTTTTTACCATACAGCTCCTTGGTCACTGCTTCAGACATCACATCATTCACACCATGAACATAACCCAGCGGATAATCCACAGTAACGAGTACGTCACCGGTTTTGGTATCGATGACCTTGTAATTTAGTTCAACGAATTTTTCGTCTTCAATTGTATCTGACATGACTAGAACGCCCTGATTAATGATAAAGTTTTCCTAGAATAGCGTAGCGCCGAAGATTTTCACCTTGTCCTTTTCGTAACCCAGCACCAGTCTTCCCAGCCATTCACTTTTATTTTTTTTGTTTATCACTTTATATAAAACCGTGACATATTCTCCACGGCGTATCATGCCCAGATACGAATAATCATCTGACAGGTTTTTCGCAAGGTCGCTTCTTGCAAACTGCTTACCCATTTCAACTTCATTAGCACCCGCAATAAAAGAGCTCGAAAAATTACGCGTGAAGGCACCGTAGTTTCCTTCATTTGAGTACTTAATAAGATCAGCCCACATTGGGTGGGCCAACTCTAAAATTTCTTCATCAGTTTTTTCAATAATGTTCATCAAATATCTCACCTACAGAGTGTTTCATAATTTTGTCTATTGCGCTGTCACACTACTCGCTAAATAGACAAAAAAAAGGACCAACAAAAAATATGCCGGTCCTCTTTTAGTAGACTAACAAGTTAACGCAGCAAATATAATTGCGCAGGCCTGATTTTACGAAACTGGTAAATCAAGCCTACATTTGCTTAGTGGTGGTCTACTGGCGCAGCTTTCTCCACATCACCTACCAAGTGGTAGAGCGGTGCTTTTTCCATCGTGTACTCGCCCGTCTTAGGATCACGACGAGAAACTGTCAGTACGTGCCAGTTCTTATCATCCAGCTTCATTACATCACCACGGTAGTAGTAACCCGGCCAACGTGTCTCCTTACGGAACAGCGTGTGATGGAATACGCTTTCAGAAGTCAGGAAGCGATGCTTCAGCTCCCATGCACGCAGCAGTTCATGGATATCTGACGCAGCAACCTTTTCCAGATCTTCTCCCAGAATCCCCATCTTCTTCAGACCGATGTTCAGGAGTTTGTCGTTGGTCATGTAGTTAACACCAAAACCACCACAGTACTCATCCATCATCTTCTGCAAACGATCAAGACCCTGTCTCGGATTGATGAAGTTAGGATTAACGCTACCGGCAACCACTTCATTGCTGAAAACACGGTAAGTTTCCAGAGGCTTGTAGATCTGCTCCTTACGACGATTGATCTGAGCGTCAGAAACACGGATGCCCTCTGCTTTGCCATCATCAATATATTTGCAGGCAGCCTTGGCAGCCAGACGACCTTCAGTGAACGATCCTGAGGAGAAGGCGTGAGGTGTACCGCCTACCGCATCACCGGCACCAAACAGACCTTCAATAGTTGTCATGCGGTTGTAGCCCCAGAAGTATTCTTTCGGAGAAATATCTTCCGGGCCTGAACACCAGGCACCGCAACCGGTAGCATGTGAACCCATCACATAAGGCTCGGAGGTGGTCAGCTCGGGATTCTCGTACTTTGGATCAACGTCTGTGGCCGCCCACAGTACCGCCTGACCAACGGTCATGCCCAGGAAGTTGTGCCAGCCGATCTCTTCAAGATGAGGATCCTGGAAGGCTTCCATGGTGACCATGTGGATCGGGCCGCGACCGGCATTCACCTCATTGATGATCGCGTGGTTACGCAGGCAGGTCGGGATAGGGCGGTGAGTCCGGTGCGAGACTTCCGGATCCAGGTATTCCTTGCCCACCATTTGTTGCAGTGCCGGGAACCACTTGGACTCGTACTCTTCACCGTAGCCATTCTGGGTATAGGTCTTGAGGTGCAGGAAGTAGGCGCCGACAGGGCCGTAACCGTCCTTGAAGCGAGCCAGTACGATACGGTTTTCCATTTGTGTCATCTTTGCACCGGCTTCGATCATCAGGCCATATGCAGAACCCGAAGACCAAGGTGCGTACCAGACACGGCCCGCACCTTCACCGACAGAACGCGGCTTGAAGATGTTGGAAGCGCCACCGGCGCCGCAGACTACCGTCTTGGACTTGAACACGTGGTAGTTACCCGTGCGGACGTTGAAGCCCACGGCACCGGCAACACGGTTCTCTTTGGACTCGTCCATCAGGAGGTGAGTCACACAGATGCGGTTGAAAACCTTGTCCGCCGACTTCTTGGCGGCATCGGCAACGATAGGCTTGTAAGATTCGCCGTGAATCATGATCTGCCAACGTCCTTCACGCAGATACGAACCCTTCTTCTCGTTGCGCATGATGGGGAGACCCCACTCTT
>JBGPPE010000050.1:0-17855 GCA_041488395.1 Gallionellaceae bacterium | reverse complement strand
GGGGAGGTCGCACTTGTTCAGGACGATCAGCACTTGCAGTTTCTGGTCCTGTGCGGCAATCAGGCAGCGTGCCAGCAGCTCGTCGCTGAAGGGAGGCTCGGCAGCGACGACAACAATAATCTGGCTGACGTTGGCGGCGATGAGTTTTTGCCGGTAGGAATCGGAACGATAGAGCAGGGAGGCGCGCGGTTTGATGCTTTCAATCACTCCCTGCGCGCCGCTGCTGAGGTCATCCGAGGCGGCACCGGTGCGCTTGATTTCAATAAAGTCGCCGCATGCCACTTCGCTTTTCTTGCCGCGCGTCAAACAGGTCATCATCTCGCCGTCAGCCAGCTCGGCCAGATACTGGCGACCGAAGGCGGCGATGATTTGGCCGGGTACGGTTGAGCTCAAATCTTGAACAAGGTGTCGACCTTGGCGGCGCAGATGAAATCGTTCATGGACAGGCCATTAATCACATGCGTGGTGTATTCCACATGGCATTTGTTGTAGCCCACCGTCAGGTCCGGGTGGTGATCTTCGCGGTGCGAAACCCACGCCAGCGCATTGACGAAGGCCATGGTCTCGTAGTGATTCCTGAACTCGAAAGTCTTGCCGATGATGCGGTCATACTGCACCCAGTGATCCAGCTGTTTGAGCAGGGTTTTAACCTCGTCCTGCGTCAACGGCGCATCGCCGCTTTTGCAGGGCTGGCACTGCTTGCTGCTGAGCTTGTGCGACGGGGTGCTCATTTGAATTTGTAGTATTGCTGGTTGAGATAGGCAGCCAAGTGCTCCTCTTCCTGCGCCGAGATATTGGCACCCACCACGCCCGAGCATCGCTTCATCTGTGCCGAAAGTTCAGCAGGCTTGGTGACCTTGCGATTTGGGCGGGTAAACACCGCGCTGCCATCGCCGCCCATCATGTCGATATGGCAACTGTTGCATTTGTATTTATCAAACAGCTTTTTGCCGCTGGCGGGGTCGCCGTTGGCAAAGGGGGCAGCCTGGGCAGTTGCGGCCAGGGTTAACAAGGTCAATGTCGCCAGAAATTTTTGCATGGTGATCTCCTTACAGTGTTTGCAGCCGTGCGATGCGGATCAGCGCGGGCGGATGAGAGTCGTAAAATTTAGAGTAGAGCGGATCGGGTGTCAATGTGGCGGCATTGTCCTGATACAGTTTGGCCAGCGCGCTGACCAGGTCGGCAGCACGGGTTTGCTGCGCCGCATAGGCATCGGCCTCGAACTCGTGCTTGCGCGAATAGGCCGAGGTGAGCGGGTGCAGCAAAAAGCTGAATACCGGCATCACCAGGAAGAACAGCAGCAGCGCCAGCGCGGTGGAATGAGTGCTGACGCCCAGCCCGCTGTAAAACCAGGCAGCCTGCATCAATTGCGCCAGCAGCCACAGGAAAGCCAGACTCATGGCAAAGGTAAAGGCAATGCGCTTCATCACATGGCGGCGCTTGAAGTGGCCCAGCTCATGCGCCAGCACGGCATCGATTTCTTCCGGTGTCAGACGCTGCAGCAGGGTGTCAAAGAACACGATGCGCTTGGTCTTGCCGAAGCCGGTGAAATAGGCGTTGCCATGCGTGCTGCGCCTGGAGCCATCCATCACAAACAGGCCTTGTGCAGTAAAGCCGCACTTGTGCAGCAAGGCCTCGATACGTGCCTTGAGCGCGGCATCTTCCAGCGGCAAGAATTTGTTGAACAGCGGCGCAATGAAAGAGGGGTAGATGAACAGCAGCAACAGGCTGAACGCGACCCACACCGCCCATACATACAGCCACCAGCTATTGCCCATGCGCTCCATCAGCCACAGCACGCCAAACAGCAAGGGCAGGCCGAGCAAGCTGCCGAGCAGCAGACTCTTGAGCGCGTCCAGCAGATACAGCCGGATGGTCATTTTGTTGAAGCCGAAGTGGGCTTCAATGACAAAGGTGCGGAACAGGTCAAAGGGTGCTTCCAGCAATGAGGTCAGCAGCAATACGGCGACGATGATGGCGACACCCTGGCCGAGCGGGGTGGCAAAGGTATGCAGCGACCAGTTGGCCAACATCTGCACGCCGCCGCCCAGGGTGAAGGCCAGTAGCAGCGTGGCATCGAACACGGCGACGAGCATGCCCAGCTGGGTCTTGGCGCGGGTGTAGTCGGCCGCCTTCTGGTGCGCCGGCAATTCAATCTGCGTGCTGAACGCGGCAGGGACTTCATGGCGGTGAGCCGCGATGTAGCTCAGATGGCGGCGCGCCAGCCACAGCTTGGTGAGTGTAGTGACGAGCAGGGCGGCCAGAAACAACAGGGTGAACAAGGGTGCAGTCATTTATATCGGGATGCGTATGGGTTGATGGATAGCCTTGCGAAGAACTGGTGTGACACAATACGCGCCTGACAGTTCAATGGGCAATGCGACGAATTATGGCACAAAATCAAAACCACCTTATCTGGATAGACATGGAAATGACCGGTCTGGTGCCGGATACAGACCGTATCATCGAAGTGGCGCTGGTGATTACCGATGCGGAACTGAATACGGTGGCCGAGGCGCCGGTGCTGGTGGTGCATCAGCCCGACAGCGTGCTGGATGGCATGGATGCGTGGAATAAATCTACCCACGGCAAATCCGGCCTGATCGACAAGGTCAAGGCTTCGACACTGGATGATGCCAGCGTCGAAGCGCAGATGCTGGCTTTCCTCAAGGAATATGTGCCTATCCGCATTTCGCCGATGTGCGGCAACTCCATCTGCCAGGACCGCCGTTTCCTGGCACGCTGGATGCCCGAACTGGAAGCCTATTTTCACTACCGCAACCTAGATGTGAGCACCCTCAAGGAGCTGGCCAAGCGCTGGAAGCCCGAGGTGTCGCAGGGCGTGAAGAAACACGGCAAGCACGAGGCGCTGGCGGATATTTACGAATCCATCGCCGAGATGAAGCACTACCGCGACAACTTCATCAAGTTGTAGCGCCGGCTGATAACCCGCACTTTTGCACCAGGCATGCCGCATCTGCTTGTCGATATTTCCGCTCACGGTTATGGCCATGTTGCCCAGACCGCGCCGCTGCTCAATGAGCTGAAGCAGCGCCTGCCCGAGCTGCGCATCACGGTGCGCAGCGCCGCACCGCTTGCCCTGCTGCAGCAAAGAATTCAAGGTGATTTTCAGCATTACCCCGTGGCCTTGGATTTTGGCATGCGCATGGTTAGCGCCGTGGATGTGCAGGTGGCGGAGAGCGACGCTGCCTACCGCCAGTTTCATGCTGACTGGCCACGCAAAGTCGCCCGCGAAGCGCAAATCATGCGTGATCTCGGGCCGGATTTGCTGCTGGCCAATGTTCCCTATCTGTCGCTGGCGGCCGCGCATCAGGCCGGTGTGCGTTCGGTTGGCATGTGCTGCCTGAACTGGGCGGATATCTACCAGCACTACTGCGTGCAGGATGCTGACAGCAAAGCCATACATGCGCAGATGCTGGACGCATACAACAGCGCCGACTGCTTCCTCAAAGTGCAACCGACCATGCCGATGCCGGACTTTGCCAGAGCGCGCAGCATCAACCCTATTGTGCATCGGGGCAAGTCACAGCGTGCACGCATTGCCGCGCAGGGCGCATTGCGCATGGAAGAAAAGTGGGTGCTGGTGGCGATGGGCGGCATGGAGTTTCGCTTGCCCATGGAGCACTGGCCCCGCTTGCCCGGAGTGCACTGGCTGGTGCCGCAGGCATGGGGGATCACGCGCGATGACGTGACGGCGTTCGAGACGCTGGGGATGCCTTTCAGCGATGTGCTGGCCTCGTGTGACGCGACACTTACCAAACCGGGTTATGGCACTTTTGCCGAGGCGGCTTGTGCCGGTGTGCCCGTTCTCTATGTCACACGGCGTAACTGGCCGGAAGAACCCTATCTGGTGCAGTGGCTGGCGGAAAACGGCGTCTGTCTGCAAGTGGAACGTGCAGCCTTGCAGGAAGGCGATCTGTCAGTCCTGCTGCAGAAACTGTGGGCACAGCCGCTACCGCCCAGGCCGCATGCCAGTGGCGCGGGGGATGCGGCACAATTCCTGCTGGACAATTATTTCTGATTGGTCAGCTTGCTTTCCAGTGGTGCGGCGTCCTGGTTCAGCGTGGCAAACTCATCATAGCAATCGATGCCACCGTAGTGTCCGATGTAGTCCGCACCCACCGGGGTGTTGGCTAAATTCAACGGGACTTCTTCATGAAAAACACTGCAGGCAATCTTTTGCGGCGGGATGTCCGGATGGATGGGCGTAGTCATGACTGGCCTCCTGACTGATTTGTTGCACTTAGACTTGATGATGCTACGCTTAGCATTGTCCCACTGCAATACCCCTGCAAAATGACAAAAACCTCTTTGTTGATGTGGGTTTGCGGTGCAGGGGCACGTATTGACTTCTCGCTGATGGAAGCCTATGGTTTTCACATGGCCAGACCTATCCGACTTGAATTTGCGGGCGCAATCTACCACGTCACCACGCGAGGTGAGGGGGGAGAGGTTGTGTTTCGTGATGATGAAGATCGCGTCCAGTTTCTGGAAGTACTCGGCGAAGTCGTGGCGCGCTTTGGCTGGATTTGCCACGCCTATTGCCTGATGAACAATCACTACCACTTGCTGATCGAAACGCCGGAGGGCAACCTCGCGCGCGGCATGCGCCAGCTGAATGGTGTGTATACACAACGCTATAACCGCAGCCATGATTGCGGCGGTAACCTGTTCCAGGGGCGTTACAAGGCCATCCTGGTCGAGCGCAGCAGCTATCTGCTGGAGCTGTGCCGCTATGTGGTGCTGAATCCCCTGCGACTCAAGGCGGTTAAAAATATTGAACGCTACCGCTGGAGCAGTTATCCGGCCACTGCGGGAGCGCTGGCCGTACCGCCGTGGTTGAACACAACATGGCTGTTAAGCCAGTTTGGCCGCAGCGGCAAGGCAGCGCAGCGTAGATATGCGGAGTTTGTCGCGGCCGGGAAGGACCTGCCTTCGCCATTGCACAAGGTAAAAGCGCAAGTATTGCTGGGTAGTGCCGCTTTCTGCAAAAAGATGAAGGCACTGCTGAGCGGTGAAACAAACCTCAACACATTGCCGCGCGCCAGGAATTTGCTGAAACGCCCAAATCTTAAATCGATGTTTACGGCCAAAATCAGGGCAGACAAAACCTTGCGCGATGAGGCTATCAGACAGGCCTATCAGGAATACGCCTACACCATGGCAGATATCGCCAATGCGGCGCAGATACACTTCTCGACGGTAAGCAAGATTATTAAAAGGATTGAGCAGGCAGCGTGAATGGCCTTGCGACATCAGGTTTTGCGGGTGAGCAAAGAAGGAGGTAGTGCCTGCACTACCTCTTTTTTTTGTCTGAATGATGCGTCAGAGCCTGATTGTTGCACTTGCGGAGGTGCTCTCCCGCTTGATAACGCGCGCGTCGCATGCCGTCCAATAATTGCCTTGATGCCAGCTTTTCTATTGTGAATTTGAGTAGCCAATGTTAGCTTGCGCCGATTGTTTTTCGTTTAGATAACGGGGAGTTCTGCAATGACCAGGAATCGTATTGCCGTCATGGCTGCCTTGTCCGCTTGGGTATCAATCGCCGTCGCCGCAGAGCCGGACGAAATTCGCAGCACCTTGCAAGACCAGCAAACTGTTGCCGTGACCATTTATAACGGCGACCTGGCACTGGTCAGGGATCAGCGCAAGATCAAACTCAAAAGCGGCTTGAATCAGCTTGCGCTGCGCGATGTCAGCGCGCAAATCAGGCCGGAAACTGCACTGCTCAACAGCTTGAGCGATGCGGGCAGCATTGCCGTACTGGAGCAGAACTTTGATTTCGACCTGCTGACACCGGGAAAGCTGCTTGAGAAATATATCGGCAAAAACGTCAGCGTGATCAAAACGCATCCAACCACTGGCGCAGAAACCGTAGAGCAGGCCACTGTCTTGTCCGCCAACAATGGCGTGGTGATGAGGATGGGTAATCGTATCGAAACCGGCATCCCCGGCCGCATTGTGTACGACGATGTGCCGGCCAATCTGCGTGACCGGCCTACGCTCGTTACCAGGCTCAATAACGCGGGTGCTGCCGAACAAACGCTGGAGCTCAGCTATTTGACCGGCGGCCTGGGGTGGAAGGCCGATTATGTGGCCGAGCTTAACGCAAAGGAAAATGCCATCAACCTGTCCGGCTGGGTCACCCTGACCAACACCAGCGGCACTAGCTACAACAACGCCAAATTGCAACTGGTGGCGGGGGATGTGAACCGGGTGCAGGAGTACGCGCTGGCGCGGGAGAAAAAGGTCGGGATGATGGCAGACAGGCTGGCAGAAGCAGCTGCGCCCATGGCCGAAGAATCCCTGCTGGAATACCACCTCTATACGCTGGATCGTCCCACCACCATCGCCGAAAACCAGACCAAGCAGGTCGCCCTGTTGTCTGCCAGCGGCATTCCAGCGCGCAAGGAGCTGCTGCTGCGTGGTAACGATTACTACTACTGGAGCAGTTACGGCGAGCTGGGGCAGAAAATGAAAGTGGGCGTCTTCGTCGAGTTCGAGAACAAGGAGTCGGCCAAACTGGGCATGCCGCTACCCAAAGGCATTATCCGGGTGTACAAAAAGGACAGCACAGGCAATGCGCAATTCGTGGGCGAAGACCAGATCGACCATACGCCCAGAAATGAGAAAGTGCGCCTGAAGCTGGGTGAATCTTTTGATGTCACTGCAGACAAAAAACAAACGGCTTTCGAAAAACTGCCCAACCCGGCCAAAGGAAACCGGCTATTCGAGAGCGCTTATGAAATCGTGCTGAAAAATGCCAGGAAGGAAGCCGTCACTGTCACCGTACAGGAGCCGATTCCCGGTGACTGGAAAATGTTGAATGAAAGCCACCGCAGCACCAAGGCAAGCAGCCACACAGCGGTCTGGAAAATTGATATTCCGGCTGAAGGCAAAACTACGCTGACTTACCGGGTGCAGGTGAAGTACTGACAGCAGCAGTCGTAGCGGGATGAACGCTACCAGAGAAAAGAGAGGTCGTGCCCAGGCACGACCTCTCTTTTCTTGATTGCCGGAATGATGCTGTCAGAGCTTGATCGTTTCGCCTGCACTGAGTGTTTTTACCTTGGCGCGCGAATGCTCGGCCTTTAAGGCCTGTTCCAGTGCCTGCGGCGTGCCATCCAGTATCGGGAAGGTACCGAAATGCATCGGAATGACCATGTCCGGGTTGACCAGTTTGACGGCCTCGGCAGCACGTTGCGGCCCCATGGTGAAGTGGCCGCCGATCGCTGTCAGCATCACGTTGACCTTGTGGAATTGCTTGATCAGGGCCATGTCGCTGAAGACGTCGGTATCACCGGTATGGTAGATGGCGGGGCCGTTCTTGATGGTGATCAGGAAGCCGCCGGGGTTGCCGCCGTCATGAATGTGCTTGGTGCCTTCCGGCTCGGTCACGCTGGAGCTGTGTATCGCAGGGATGAAGGCGACCTTCACTTCGCCGTCGAGCAAGGTGAGCTCGCCGCCGAAATTGCCCATGGTGTCGTAGCCCATCTGTGCCGCAGGGAAACCGCCATACTGCGCCAGGGCCGAGCCCAGATCAAAAGTGGCCACCAGTTTCGCGCCGGTCTTTTTGGCAATCTCCACACTGTCACCGACGTGATCGAAATGACCATGGGTGATCAGGATCAGATCGGCCTTGTCGAGTTTGGCCAGGTCTTCCTTGCCATTCTTGTTGGCGGGGTTGGTGATCCACGGGTCGATCAGCAGCACCTTGCCGGAAGGGGTGGTGATCTTGAAGGCGGCATGGCCGTACCAGGTGAGTTCTGTGCCGTTGGCCAGTGCAGCGAGCGGGGTGGCGAGCAGCAAGGCAAGCAGCAGGGATTTGAGGATATTTCGCAGCATCATGGAACCTCCTTTTCTTGTTGGTTGTGCAACGGAAAACAGATTGTTCATTAGCAGTGCCAATTCTAAATCACACCATCGTTGCCGCGGTGAATGTGCCGGGAGTACCCACAATATGCTCAGGGCTGCTCTGCTGCTTCGTCTTATGCCTGAGCCCCGGTGGCCAGCGCGCGCAAACGGCTCTGTTCCAGCTGTGCCAAATCCGGCTGTTCCAGCCAGCCGTGCAGGTTTTCCTGCACCAGCTCGGCCAGTGCCTGTATCCAGTCCTGGTGCTCATTCAGGCAGGGGATGTAATGATATTCGCCACCACCGGCATGCCGGAAATCCTCTTTCCCTTCCTGCGCGATTTCCTCCAGAGTCTCCAGGCAATCAGAGACAAAGCCGGGGCAGACCACATCCACCCGTCCGGTCTTGAGCTTGCCCAGCTCCTTCAGCGTGGCGGCGGTATAGGGCTGGAGCCACTCGGCCTTGCCAAAGCGCGACTGGAAGCTGATGACGTATTGCTCCTGGCTCAGCCCCAGCTCTGCCGCGATCAGGCGGCCGCTTTTCAGGCACTCGCAGTGGTAGGGGTCGCCCTTGTCCAGGGTGTAGCGCGGCACGCCGTGAAAGCTCATCACCAGCTTGTCCGGGCGGCCATGCAGCGTCCAGTAGTCGCGAATGTTCTGAGCTGTTGCCTTGATGTAACCGGTGTGGTCGTGAAAGTGCCTGATGGTGCGCAGCGCAGGCATGTTGCGCGTGTGCTGCAAGGCGCTGAACACGGCGTCGCACACGGTGGCGGTCGCGCTGGCGGCATATTGCGGGTAGAGCGGGACGAGCAGAATGCGCTGGCAGTTCTGCGCCTTGAGCCGTGCCAGCACCGCGGCAATGGAAGGATTGCCATAACGCATGGCGTAATCCACCACCACTGAACCATCCTTGGTTTTTTCACCGAGATAATCCCGCAGCAAAGCAACCTGGCGCTGGGTATGCACCTTCAGCGGCGAGCCTTCGGCGGTCCAGATGCTGGCATATTTGGCGGCCGATTTTTTCGGGCGCAGGTTGAGGATGATGCCGTTGAGGATCAGCCACCACAGCGCCCGCGGTATTTCCACCACGCGCGGGTCGCTCAGGAATTCGCGCAGATAGGGTTTGACCGCCCGTGCGGTGGGCGCGTCCGGCGTGCCGAGATTGACCAGCAACACGGCAGTTTTTTCCGGGGTGCCGTGGGCGTAGGTGGGTTCGTGTGCGTAGCTCATAAAATTCCTGGAAAGCTACCACAGAGACACAGAGACACAGAGAAAAACCAAATAATATTTTTCGAACCGGGCGACGGATATGTATTTGGCAATCAGGAGACACAGTAGTCGACCGAACAGGCGGGTATTGACTGGCTGTTTCTCCGCTTTTCTCTGTGTCTCTGTGCCTCTGTGGTGTAAGGTTCTGAATCGTGAATGCTTCTAATATTGCGACAGCGCATTGCTGAGCAGCTTGGCCGTGATGTCCACGATGGGTACTACTTTTTCGTAATTCATGCGCTTGGGGCCGACTACTGCCAGCGTGCCGATAATCTGGCCGTCGGCGGCATAGGGGGCGCTGACCACGCTGCATTCATTCAGCCCGGCCAGCCCCGATTCGTTGCCGACAAAAATATGCACGCCTGGTGCGCGCCCGCCTGCATCGAGCAGTTGCAGCAATTCGGTTTTCTGCTCGAACACGTTGAACAGGCCGCGCAGCTGATCCATATTGGAAGCCAGGTCATTGCTGTGCAGCAGGTTGCGTTCGCCGCTGATGACATAATCTTCGTGCTTGCGCGCGATCGCTGCATCGCTCGCTGCCATCGCGGCACTCATTAATGCGGACAATTCATGCTGCAGCTGGTGCAGTTCGGATTGCATGCGCTGGCGAATGTCGCCAAAGGCGCAATCGGCATAATGCTGGCTCAGGAAATTGCCCGCCTCGGTCAGCTGCGACTGGGTGTAGTCCTTGTGCGTCAGCAGCACGCGGTTTTCCACTTCGCCGTCCGGCATCACGATAATCAGCAGCACGCGCTTGTCGGACAGGCGCAGGAACTCGATCTGGCGCACTGTGATGGCCGCGCGTTTGGGCGTGGCGACCACGCCGGCGTAATGGGTGAGCTCGGAGAGCAGGCTGGAAGCCTGGGTGACCAAGCGCGAGGGGTTGTCCGGCTGCAGCTGGTTTTCCAGCTGCAGCACGCGTGCATTGTCCAGCGGCTGCACTACCATCAGCGTGTCGATGAACAGGCGGTAACCCAGCGCGGTGGGCACGCGCCCGGCAGAAGTGTGCGGGCTGCGTACCAGCCCCATTTCTTCCAGGTCGGCCATGACGTTGCGGATGGTGGCCGGGCTCACCTCCAGCCCGGAAAATTGCTGCAGCGCGCGCGAACCTACCGGTTGGCCATCGCTGATGTAACGGTCGACCAGGGTTTTCAGCAGGATTTGTGCGCGGTCATTGAGCATGGGGAAAGTTTACCATTACGCAGTGCTTTCGGCAGTGCCGTCGCAATGCAGGGTTTATCTGGCTGCCAGCTTTGTCATTACCCCCCCGATATGGTTTAATCGCGGCCATGAGTTTTCCCTTTAAAACTGTTGCCCTGGTCGGCAAATACAAGACACCGGAGATCGCCGAACCGCTGTTGCGGCTGGCGTCTTTCCTGGAGGAACAGGGGCTTGCGGTGGTGGTGGATAACCTTACCGCAGCGCACCTCAAGCTGCGCCCTTACCCCGAGATGGCGCTGGAACAGATGGGCGGCAAGGTTGACCTGGCCATCGTGCTGGGCGGCGATGGCACCATGCTGAACATCGCACGCATGCTGGCGCCATTGGGCATCCCCCTGGTAGGGGTAAACCAGGGGCGCCTGGGCTTTCTGACTGATTTGTCGATAGAGTCGATGCAGCAGAGTATTGCTGCCATGCTGCAAGGCGAGTTTGTTACCGAACCGCGCATGCTGCTGAAAGCCGTGGTGTTGCGCAAGGGCGAGGACGTGTTCAGCTCGCTGGCATTCAACGAGGTGGTGGTGCACCGCAGCAATATCAGCAGCATGATTGAATTCGAGGTGCGCATCGATGACGAGTATGTCTACACCCAGCGCGCCGACGGCCTGATTGTTTCCACCCCGACCGGCTCCACAGCCTATGCGCTGTCTGCCGGCGGTCCGATCGTGCATTCTTCTCTGAATGTGATGACTCTGGTGCCGGTATGTCCGCATACCCTGAGCAATCGCCCCATCGTGGTGAACGGCGAGTCGAAGATCGAGATTCTGATGCACCGCACCGAGGACGTGCGCGTGCGCTTTGACAGCCACACCAATTTTGATCTGCACCTGCACGACACACTGGTGGTAACCAGCTATCTGGAACCCGCCCGATTGCTGCATCCGGTTGGCCACAGCTACTACCACACGCTGCGCGAAAAACTGCTCTGGAATAAATCCCTGTAATGCTTAAATTTCCCTTCAATGCTTAAATTTCTGGGTATTCGTGACTTTGTCATCGTCGACTCGCTTGAGCTCGATTTTGCCGCCGGCTTTACTGCGCTGACCGGCGAAACCGGCGCGGGCAAATCCATCCTGATCGATGCGCTGTCGCTGGCGCTGGGCGAGCGCGGCGATGCCGCCATGGTGCGCAGCGGTTGCGAGCGTGCCGAGATCAGCGCCGAGTTTGATATTGCAGACCTGCCGCAGGTGCAGGCCTGGCTGCAGGAACAGGGCCTGGAAGGCGATGCCGGCGTCTGCCTGATGCGCCGGGTGCTGGACGCCGGCGGGCGTTCGCGCGGCTTCGTCAACGGCTGCGCCGCCACGCAGCAGCAGATGCGTGCTGTCGGTGAACTCCTGCTCGACATCCATGGCCAGCATGCGCATCAATCGCTGCTGCGCCCGGATGCACAGCGCGAAATACTCGACGGCCATGCCGGTCTGGCCCGCGATGCCGCAGCGGTAGCCATGCTCTACCGCGACTGGCAAGCCTTGCATCGCCGCCGTGTGCAACTGGAACAGAATGCCGCTGCAGTGCTGGCCGAACGCGACCTGCTGCAGTTCCAGCGGCGCGAACTGGAAGGGCTGAATTTCAGCGTGGCGGAATGGGAAGCGCTGCAGGCCGAACATGCCCGCCTGTCGCATGCCGCCAACCTGCTGGAGACCGCGCAATTTGGCGTGGAGGTGCTGAGCGAGGCCGACACTTCCTGCCTGGCCCAGCTCAATGCCTTGACCTCAAGGCTACGCGCCGGTATCGAATTCGACCCCAAGCTGCAGGAAACGCTCACCATGCTGGAGAGCGCACAGAATGAGCTGCAGGAATCGGTCTATGCCCTGCGCCACTACCAGCAGGACCTGGATGCCGATCCGCAGCAGTTGCGCGAGCAGGAGCAGCGCATGGCAGCAGTGGTGGAAGCGTCGCGCAAATACCGCGTCGCACCGGAGCAACTGCCAGACGCCTTGCAAAACATTGTGGCGCGCCTGCAAGAGCTGGGCGGCGACGCCGACATGGCAGAACTGCTCAAACAGGATGCCGCCGCGCACGAGCAATATCTGGCGCTGGCGCGCAAGCTGGGCGCAGCACGCAAGCTGGCGGCGGAAAAGCTGTCGCAGGAAATCAGCCTGGCCATGCAGACGCTGGCCATGCAGGGCGGCAGCTTTGCCGTGGCGCTGCTGCCGCTGGCCGAAGGCAATGCGCACGGCCTGGAAACGGTGGAGTTCCAGGTCGCCGCCAATCCCGGTGCGCCTTTGCGCAGCCTGGCCAAAGTGGCCTCCGGCGGCGAGCTGTCGCGCATCAGCCTGGCGATACAGGTGGCGGCCAGCCAGGCTGCCACCGTGCCGACGCTGATTTTCGACGAGGTGGACAGCGGCATCGGCGGGCGCGTGGCCGAGATCGTCGGCGGCCTGCTCAAGCAACTGGGCAAGCGCTACCAGGTGATGTGCGTGACGCACCTGCCGCAGGTGGCGGCGCTGGCGGATGCGCAATGGCAGGTCAGCAAGGCCGCGGCCGCAGGGGTAACCCTGAGCAACATTCGCGTGCTCAAGCCGGCCGAGCGTGTCGAGGAAATCGCGCGCATGCTGGGCGGCGTCAAAATCACCGATACCACCCTCAAGCATGCGGCGGAAATGCTGGGCGTCGCTCTTTAGGGTGAACATCAAACCTAGCCACAGAGCACACAGAGACCACCGAGAATTTTCGCTGCATGCCGCGTGCAGCAGCCTTCTCTGTGCGCTCTGTGATCTCTGTGGCAAAGATTCTGAATTTTTTAGCCTGATAGGCACACAAGCTGCCGGTTTAATCTGCACCCCGTTGTGCGGTATCATGCCTGCCGTTTTATGAAAGTTTAACTATCCTGATGCGTACCAAACTCATACTTGTGCTTGTTTCCCTGTTGCTGGCCTCCTGTGGCGTGACTTCATGGCTGAAATCCTTTTCCCCCTACAAGATGGAGATCCGCCAGGGCAACCTGGTCACCCCGGAAATGCGCGAACGCCTCCGCGTCGGCATGTCGCGCCAGCAGGTGAGCACTGCCCTTGGTTCGCCGCTGCTGGCGGATATTTACCACGCCAATCGCTGGGACTATGTTTATCGCTATGAAGAAAAAGGCCAGCTGGTAGAGCAGCGCCGTCTCACCGTGTACTTCAAGGATAACTTTGTATCGCGTATTGAAGATGGCGAGGCCTACGGCCAGCCTGTAGCTGCGTCAGCGGTAAAGGCCGTCGGTACGGTGCAGTAGAACCCCACCCAACAACTGATCCTGCGGAATAAATCATGAGCAAAATTAAAATCGTAATTGCCGGGTGCAGCGGGCGCATGGGCAAAGCCCTGCTGGAAGGTGTGTTGCAGGCGGATGATCTGGCGCTGCATGCCGCGCTTGAACATGAAGGCAGTGCGGCGCTGGGCAAGGATGCCGGCGAATTTGTGGGCAAAGCCTGCGGCGTCAGGATCAGCGCGGATGTAGCGGCTGCACTGAAAGGCGCGGACGTACTGATTGACTTCACCCGCCCGGAAGGCACGCTGCATCACCTTGAAGTGTGCCAGCAGCTGGGTGTCAACATCGTCATCGGCACCACCGGCTTCAACGCACAGCAGAAGGCATTGCTCGGCGCGGCCGCGCAGAAGATCGGCGTGGTGTTCGCGCCCAACATGAGCGTGGGCGTAAACCTTACCTTCAAGCTGCTGGAAATGGCCGCCAAAGTGCTTTCCCATGGCTATGACATCGAGATCGTCGAGGCGCACCACCGCCACAAGGTGGATGCGCCTTCCGGCACCGCGCTGGGCATGGGCGAGGTGATTGCCAGGACGCTGGGACGCGATCTGGCACAGTGTGCCGTGTATGGGCGCGAAGGCGTCACCGGCGAGCGCGATCCGTCCACCATTGGCTTTGCCACCGTGCGCGGCGGCGACATCGTCGGCGACCACACCGTCATGTTTGCCGGCATCGGCGAACGCATCGAGATCACCCACAAGGCCAGCAGCCGCGCCACCTTTGCGCTGGGCGCACTGCGCGCCGCACGCTTCCTGAAGGCCAATCCGGCTGGCATGTACGACATGCAGGATGTGCTGGACCTGAAATAAACCATAACAGAAAAATCCCATAAAACACTCAGGGAGCTGCAGTTTTCAATTGGAGGACGCAACAATGATTGCCAATACAGAACGGTTTAAACTGGCGCTGGCCAAATTCGACGCGGCCAATGCGGACGATCCCAACCAGGAAACGTTTGAGGGCAAGTCCTACCCGAAGGAGCTGCTCTACGCACAGCGCATGACGGCCATGCTGGAGCGTTTCGCGCCGGATGCCGCCGAAGCCGTGCAGCTGGCGGTGCGCTGCCAGCACATCTGCCGCTGGCAGATCCCGCGCAATACCTACCCCATGGACGTCGATGGTTACAAGCGCTGGCGCATCAGCCTGTACAAATTTCATGGCGACACCGCCGCTGCGATCATGCGCGAGGTGGGCTATGACGACGAGATTATCGGTAAGGTGCAGGCCCTGCTGCGCAAGGAACGGCTCAAGGTCAACCCGGATACCCAGTTGCTGGAAGACGTGGTGGATCTGGTGTTCCTGGAGCATTACCTGGATGACTTCGTGAAGAAATACAGCCATTACGAGGAAGACAAACTGCTCGGCATCCTGCGCAAGACCTGGCAGAAAATGTCCGAGAAAGGCCATGCTGCCGCGCTGAAGCTGAATTACACACCCGAGATGCTGGCTGTCGTGCAAAAAGCACTGGCTGGCGCCTGAATACTTAAACTTTACTGATTGAAGGAAAATGCAAATGAGCAATGACACACAAGTAAATGCAGACCGCAGCTGGATAGGGCGTTATGTCGGCGTGATCGTGGTGGCCCTGATACTCGGCTCGACTATCGGCAGCATGGAGCTGTTCACCAAGACTTTTGTGGTCAGCGGCAAGCTCTCCGCCGGGCACCTGGTGCACTTCCTCGGTTACAGCACTGCACTCGCCGCCTTATGGATGCTGGGGCAGCGTGCGACCATGGCGCTGCAGCAACAGGGCGGGCGCTGGTCTTTCGTGCAGCACCTGATCCTGCCTGTGGTGACACTGATCGTCGTTTCCTCTGCCTATTCGGTGACACTGCTGATCGTCAAACCCTTGCTCGATCTGTCGCTGACCAATATCTACAACTGGGTATTCATCATCGCCATACTTTCCTGCGCGGTATGGGTGATCATGGCTGTGCTGGGGCAGTCTGCGCCGCTGACGGACGCCTTTACTTCGGCGGCCGAGCGTTTTGGCGCGACGGGCAAGAGCAAAGCCTGTGCTGCTTGCGCTGCGCAGAATGATGCCGCTGCAAAATTCTGCAAGCAATGCGGCAAGGCGCTGGACTAATGGAACTATAGTGCAACCTTATCCCGGGATTGCAGCTGCGTTGTGATGGCTGTAAGCACGGGCTGGGGGCCGCGTTTCCGGTCTTCGCACCTGACTCGCTGACCGCTCAATATTAAAAAAAGCCCTCATGGCTGACCATGAGGGCTTTTTCATTGCCAGACGCTGTTCTGCTAGGCAGGCACGCCGGCACTGGTGGGTTGCTGGCGATCCTTGATCTGTTTGATCAGCCCAGCCTGTTGATCACGCCGCTTCATGTCTTCAGGATCAACCTTGCTCAGCACTTCCTGTTTAAGGCGCTGATTCTCGGCGTCGAATTGCTTGATTTCGGCGGCAGTGAATTGCTTGGTTTCGCCTACTTTCGTCTGGAATCGCTTGTAACCGAGGGCATCCAGCACATCGCCGGCGACCAGCTCAAAGATGCGAACATCTTCGCCGCTCATTTCCTTCAGGAATTTATTGCTGTTGTCCGCCATCACCGGTTTCACCACATTGCCCCATAGTTCACTGGAACTGGCGGCGCGTTTGGCCTCGTCGGATTCGTGAAAATCGAGCATGGAATCGGTATAGGTTACGCCGAGGAATTCGCACAAGCCGCGCATGGCCTTTTCAGGAGCGCCAGTGAGGGTCTCGTAACTGAGGTTGTAGAAACGCTTCGGGTCAATATTCTTGCGGTTCGTCAAGGCAATGCGCTGGGTGGCGCCCCATTCATTGGCGATGTGGTAGGGGTGCTTTTCGCCCACCACCGCCTTGCGAAACGATACGGCAACGTCACGCCCGTCGCGGTAGAGGTAAATGTAACGGGCCGCATCGCCGTAATATGCTTCCAGTTCCTTCAGATAGTTGATGTTGGCCAGACTCTTGCAGCACCAGCTGCCAGCTTTGCCCTGGTCGGCCATGGCGTCGTATACCGCGCCGAATGCCGCCACCACCGAGTGCTCGCGGCAACGCGATGCGATGTCCTTGCGATCCAGCTTGACCCCCTCCCAGGGGACCGGATTGAGCTCAACCAGCTTGCACACATCATCGACCAGCAACTTGAAATTCTTGTCTTTGGAAAGATCGCCATAGCCTTTTTGCAGCGGCATCATGCGCTGCAGGATGTGCGGCGGATGCGGGGCGGCAATGTCGGGCAGCTGGTTCAACATCAAACGCAGCAAATTTGAACCTGAACGTTGTGTACCTATCATGAATATCGGCATATTTCCCCCTTAGGTTATAAAAGTTTATAAAAGACTACGCACTGATTTTTTTCTTGAGCACGGTGCCCTGGTGCTCCTGGTGCTTATGTTCGCTGGCGCGCAGCAACCCCGCTTGAGCGATGAAATCGTAAAACTGTATTACGCACTCTTCCAGGCCATGACGGCTGGTGTTCAGACGCAAATCCGGATTTGCCGGTGCTTCATAGGGCGAGCTGATGCCGGTAAATTTTGGTATGACGCCGGCCCGCGCACGCTTGTATAAACCCTTGGGGTCGCGCCCCTCGCAGGTTTCCAGGCTTGCTTCGACATACACTTCGAAGAACCCGGCACCGATAATTTCGCGCACCATCTGCCTCTCGGCAGTGAAGGGTGAGATAAAGGAAGCAACTACAATCATGCCGGCGTCGACCAGCACCTTTACCACTTCGGCCGCGCGCCGCAAATTCTCGCGGCGCGCTTCCTCGCCGAAGCCAAGGTCGCTATTCAGGCCAGTGCGCAGCGTGTCGCCATCCAGCACATACACACGATGGCCGCTCAGCATCAATTCGTGCTCGATACGGTGGGCAATGGTCGATTTTCCCGAACCCGACAGGCCGGTCATCCACAGTACCCCGGCTTTATGCCCGGACATCGATTCGAGCAGTTCGCGGCTGATCTCGGAGACATGCGGATACAAATGCTTGCCTGTGATATCGCCCGGATCGGCCTTGTCTGCCATGCCACGCGCCACGGCGCGTGCCACGTCCGGGCGGGCAACCGTGGGCGGCAAACTTTTTCCGCTCAATAACTTCGCCGCAATTTCGGCATCGCTGAAAATAATGCGCCTGGCTGCGTTGTGCGGGCAGGATTTTTCGGTGGCAATGGCCGCGCTGTGCCCGATGTGGCGATGGATGGCGACCCGAATAGCGGGATGCTCGAAGGACAGACGCAGACGTTCCCGGACGGAACGGTCAAGTACGGCGAGT
>JBGPPE010000049.1:0-17860 GCA_041488395.1 Gallionellaceae bacterium | reverse complement strand
ACGCGAGTGATTATCCTGCACGAAATTAACGTTTAGTCCGGTAAGTGAAGCAAAGGATTTATGATTAAAGCTCTCGAAAAAAAATCCACGCGCATCACCAAATACCTTGGGCTCGATGATGAGCAGATCCGGAATCGCCGTTGGTATGCAGCGCATGGCAGCTATTCTTTGAGCAGATTGAGCAGATACTGGCCATAGCCATTCTTGGCCAAAGGCTGTGCCAACCGCATGAGTTGCTCGGCAGAAATATAGCCTTTGCGGTAGGCGATCTCCTCGGGGCACGCGATCTTCAGGCCCTGGCGCTTTTCCAGTACTTGTACAAACGCGCCTGCTTCCAGCAAGGAGTCATGCGTGCCGGTATCCAGCCAGGCATAACCGCGGTACATGATCTGTACATCCAGCTTGCCGCTGCCAAGATAAATCTGGTTGACCGCAGTAATTTCCAGCTCGCCGCGCGCGGAAGGCTTGATCGACTTGGCAATTTCCACGACATCGTTGTCATAGAAATACAGGCCGGTAACGGCATAGTTCGATTTGGGCTGGAGTGGCTTTTCTTCAATGCTGAGTGCCTGCCCATTGCCGTCAAATTCCACCACGCCATAACGCTCTGGATCATGCACATGATAGGCAAACACGGTGCCACCACTCACCTTGTTGGCGGCGCCATTGAGCATGCGCTCAAAGCCGTGGCCATAAAAAATGTTGTCGCCCAGCACCAGCGAGCAATGGTCGTTTCCAATAAATTGATCGCCAATGATGAAAGCCTGTGCCAGGCCGTCGGGTGAGGGTTGCTCAGCATAGGAAAGGTTCATCCCCCATTGGGAGCCATCGCCCAGTAGTTGCCGGAACAGTGGCAGGTCGCGCGGTGTGGTGATAATCAGCACGTCGCGGATGCCGGCCAACATCAGCGTGGTCAGCGGATGATAGACCATGGGTTTGTCATATACGGGCAGCAGTTGTTTGGAAACAGCCTGGGTAACCGGATACAAGCGGGTGCCGGAGCCTCCGGCTAATATAATGCCCTTCATGCCGCACTCCTGTTGCTATAGTTTTTTTCCATCCAGTGTTGATATTCGCCGCTGGTTACGCCTTGCACCCATTCGGTGTTGCTCAGGTACCATGCCACGGTCTTGCGCAATCCGGTGTCGAAAGTTTCCATTGGCGTCCAGCCCAGCTCACGCGCTATTTTGCCGGCATCGATCGCATAACGCTGATCATGGCCGGGTCTGTCCTGTACATAAGTGATGTGCTTGGCATGCGGTGCGCCCTGAGGGCGCAGTTCATCGAGAATTGCACAGATGGCGTGCACAACCTCGAGGTTGGTTTTTTCATTCCAGCCGCCGATGTTGTATACCTCGCCAACTTTTCCCTTGCGTAGCACCAGACGCAAGGCGCGCGCGTGGTCATCCACATACAGCCAGTCGCGAATGTTGTCGCCTTTGCCATAAATGGGCAGCGGTTTCCCGGCTACTGCATTCAGAATCACCAGAGGGATTAGCTTTTCAGGAAAATGATAAGGGCCGTAGTTGTTCGAGCAATTGGTGGTGACTACTGGCAAGCCGTAGGTATGGTGCCATGAGCGCACCAAATGGTCAGAGGAGGCTTTGCTTGCAGAATAGGGAGAGTTGGGCTGGTAAGCAGTCTCTTCGGTAAAAAAACCAGTCTTACCCAGGCTGCCATAGACTTCGTCGGTGGATATGTGATGAAAGCGGAAAGTGGATTTGCTTGCGGGTGACAATGTGTTCCAGTAAGTGCGGGCAGCTTCCAGTAATGTAAACGTGCCGATGATGTTGGTCTGGATAAAGGCTGCAGAGCCGGAGATGGAGCGATCTACATGGGACTCGGCCGCCAGATGCATGACAGCGTCTGGCCGGTGCTCGCTAAACAGTCGTGCAACTTCAGATGCGTCACAGATATCGACGTGTTCAAAATGGTAACGCGGGTTGTCAGCCACACTCACCAGCGACTGCAGATTTCCGGCATAGGTCAGTTTGTCGACGTTGATGACAATGGCATCAGTTTCGGCGATCAGCTGGCGCACCACGGCCGAGCCGATGAACCCTGCACCGCCAGTGACAAGAATTTTATTCATAAGTGCAAAGAATAGGCGCAAACGTGAAGCGCGACAACAATCAACAGGATTTTACCGGAATCAGTGTTAACCGGCGGATGGTTTATGCTGAGAGAGTCGCAATGATAGACCAATGAGTGTCAGCGCCACTTCGGTTGCGCCGCGATTAGATCTGACGAAGCCGAGGCCGGCACTCCCCATTTGTGTCATGCGCTCACGATTACGGAACAAATCCTGCATTACTTGCACCAGATCATTCGCGTTTGCTACGCGCAGCGCAGCACCATGTTCTACCGCCAGTTTGCTGGCCTCAGTGAAGTTGTATGTGTGCGGGCCAATCAATACGGGTTTGCCGACAGAACAGGCTTCGATCAGGTTTTGTCCGCCAAAGGGAAGCAGGCTGCCGCCGATAAAAGCCACATCACATGCCATGTAATAGGCAAACATTTCACCCATACTGTCCCCCAGCACGACCTGGGTTTCTGGCGCGATGGGCTGGTCCTCGCTCCTGCGTTGCATGCGCAGGTGATGCTGGGCGCAAAGCGCAGCCACTTCATTAAAGCGTTGCGGATGGCGCGGCACGATAACGACCAAAAGCCGCTCGATGTTGGCATGCTTAAGCGCTTCCAGCAGCAATGCTTCCTCGCCATCACGCGTACTGGCGGCAAGGAACAAGGGGCGATTCATGCCAAAATTGCAGCGCAGGTTCAGTCCCAGTTCGAGCATTTCTCCGGGAGCCTCGATATCGTATTTGAGGTTGCCCATCACGGAGACATTCAGCGCGCCCAGCGCGGTCAAGCGCTCCGCATCGGCTGGCGTTTGGGCGGCAATCGCATGCAAGTCACGCAGCGCAGGTCTGCTTAGCTCGGGATAGCGCGCATAACGCGCGGCCGACTTCTCCGACAATCTGGCATTCAGCAACAGCAAGGGAATACGCGCATCATGACAGCAGTGGATCAGGTTAAACCAGATTTCAGTTTCCAGCAGGACGCCAACCTTCGGTTTGAAATGCTGCAGGAAACGCTGTACTGCAAACGGATAGTCATAAGGTAAATAAACGCGCAGCACCTTGTCTCCATACAGTTGCTCGCTGGCTACACGACCGGTAGGGGTGGTGTGGGTGAGCAGCAACTGGTGATCAGGGTAGGTATCTTGCAGGCGCTGCACCAAACTTGCAGCAGCCCTGGTTTCACCCACCGAAACTGTGTGCAGCCAGATCAGTGGTTTTTCACTACGCGCGCCATACCAGCCGAAGCGTTCCCCCACATGCTTGAGGTAATCCGGTTGTTTGCGGGCGCGCCACAGCAGATGAAAGAAAACATAAGGAAGCAGCAGCCACAGCAACAGCGTATAGAGAAATCGGGAATTAAACATGTTTGTCCATGAGTTGCGCCAGAGAGCGAATGACATCCGCAGTAGTAATCAGCGCCATCGCCTGTGGATGGTGCACCCGGGTATTCCATGGCACATGGTCGGGGTCCTTGCCGAGGAACTTGCGCACCGCATCGGGATAGCGGTTAACGACATATTGCTGTGCCCGATAAGGACCGCTCAAGGTGGGCGAGGCAACCGCATACAGGCCAACAACCGGGGTATTCATGGCGCGCGCCAGATGTACCGGGCCGGTGTCTGGCGCAAGCAGGGCTGTCGCTTGGGCGAGCACGGCGGCGAGCTGTTTGGGCGTCGTCAGCCCGCACAGGTTGAGCGTGAGCTCAGGCGCAACTGCAGCCAGGCGCGAGCAAAAATCCTGTTCCGCCGGAGACCGACCGCCAGTCAATACGAAACCTGCTCCCCACCTGCTGACAGCCGTCTGAATGACTTCCGCATAGCGCTCGAAAATCCAGTTGCGTTCCTCTTTACTGGCAAAAGGGTGAATGGCGATCAGCGGGCGTGGTAAATGCTGCAGCTGATTGCGTGCCCAAGTATGGTCGCTTTCTGCAACCGGCAAATTCCATTCGATTTCTGCAGTGTCGGCACCCAGCTCGGCGGCAAATGACAAGAAACTGTCTGCCAGATGTGAATTGGCAAATGGGATGGCACGATTGCAAAATAGCCACTGGCCTTCCCGCGCACGGATACGATCAAAGCCGATTTTTGTCGGGGCATGCAGAGCCGGGTAAAGCAGGTTGATGCGCAGATTGGCCTGCATGGCCAGTACCACATCGAATCTGCGCTGGCTGAGAGCGCGATAAAAAGCGCGGTAATCCGTCCACGATCTGGGCTTGTCATAGACCTCGAAGATCACGCCCTCCAGGCCCTGCAGCAAGGAATAGGCAAGTGGGCTGGTAATCCAGGTGATGGTTGCATGGGGAAAGCTGCGCTGCAAACTGCGCACCGCTGGCAGAACCAGAAGCACATCGCCAAGTGCTGAAAATCTCACGATGGCAATGTTCAAGTAGGCAGGCTGGGGGGCAGTCATCAGGAATTATTCATGTGTGCTGAAACGAGTCTGGCATTGTAACGAATGGGGGCGCTCTTCAACAGCGTGTTAAGGAAATGCCGCAAACGCTGCTATGCACCAGCGGATATGACTTGATTATGGGGCGTTTGCTAACATTGACAGAGGGATAGGCGTCTGTTGTAATGCGCACCGTTCACTGACTGAACGTAGCTTGAATGCTCGACGAAACCACCCATTACGGTCTGCTCAAGACACTGGAAAACAACCCCGGCCTTTCGCAAAGAGATTTGGCGAAACGGCTGGGTATCAGCCTTGGTAAAGTCAATTTCTGCCTGAATGCACTGGTCGAAAAAGGCAGCCTGAAGATCAGCAATTTCCGCAATAACGAAAACAAGCTAGCTTATGCTTACCTGCTTACCCCGCGCGGGGTGGAGGAGAAAGCGCGCATTACCGTGCGCTTTCTCAAGCACAAGATGCAGGAATACGAACAATTAAGGAAAGAAATTGAAGAGCTAAAGCACGAGGCAGAGATGAAGGGCTTGCTGGAGAATGCACATGAGTAAAAGCACAATCAATGCGGTAATACTTGCGGGTGGTAGCGGCAGCCGCTTGTGGCCGATGTCACGACAAAACCTGCCCAAGCAGTTTCTGGCGCTGGATGGGAATGCCACGCTGCTGCAAACCACCATCGACCGCTTGTCGCCCACGATCGCAGCCAGGGACGTGCTGATCGTCACGCAGGAGGCGCATGCCAAAGGCGAGGCCTACCATGCACTGCTGCCATACCAGTCCCTGTTTGAACCGATAGGGAGGAACACGGCGCCAGCCATTGCACTGGCGGCGGCCTATCTTTCGGCGAATGGAGCGGACCCGGTAATGGTTGTTTTGCCTGCCGACCATATCATCAAGGATGAAGTGCAATTCCGCGCGCATCTGGACGTGGCCATCCAGGCAGCAGAACGCGGCAAGCTCGTCACCTTTGGCATTCAGCCGACCCGTCCTGATACCGGCTTTGGCTACATCAAGGCGCATCGCGCAGACGATGCGCAGGTATATGTCGTCGATCGCTTTACCGAGAAACCGGACATAACGACTGCCGAGCGCTTTCTGGAAGAGGGCAATTACTACTGGAACTCCGGCATGTTCGTATGGCGCGCCTCGGTGATTCTCGCCGAGATTCAGCGGCATTTGCCTGCAGTTCATCAAATCGTGCAAACCATCCTGGCTGAAAGCCGCTCGGGTAGCAGTTTCCAGCAGGCGGTGGAAAAACATTTCGGCACCATGCCCTCCATCTCCATCGACTACGGCGTGCTGGAAAAATCCGACCGCGTGTCGCTCATTCCCTGTGACATCGGCTGGAATGATGTTGGCAGCTGGCAAGCTGTGCACGAAATTTCTGCGCATGATGAAAATGGCAATGCCCTGCAAGGCAACGTCATCGCGGTAGGTTGCAAGAACAGCCTGATCCGCTCAGAAAAACGCCTGGTTGCCGCGATTGGCGTGGAAGACCTGTGCGTGATCGAAACGGCGGATGCGGTGCTGATTACCAAAAGCGAGCAAAGCCAGCGCGTACGCGAGGTGGTGGATGCCTTGCAGCAGAAGGGCGCAACCGAGCATATCTATCACATGAAAGTTAGCCGGCCATGGGGCAGTTACGCCGTGCTGGAAGAGGATCCTGAAGGCTTCAAGATCAAGCGCATCGAAGTCGCACCCGGCGCCCGACTCAGCCTGCAAAGCCACAAGCAGCGCTCCGAACACTGGGTGGTGGTATCCGGCACGGCCACGGTCACCAACGGCGACGAAGTTACTACCGTGCACAAAAACCAGAGTACCTACATTCCCATCGGCGCGAAACATCGTCTGGAGAATCGTGGCAACGAGCCGCTGCACATCGTCGAAATACAGGTAGGCAACTACCTGGGTGAGGACGACATTCAACGCTATGAAGATAACTACGGCAGGTAGCCGTGCAAAAAAGGAAGAGCTGAAATGAGCAAAACCAAGAAAGTCGCACTGATCACCGGCATTACCGGCCAGGATGGAGCCTATCTGGCTGAATTGCTGCTGAGCAAGGGCTATATCGTGCACGGCATCAAGCGTCGCTCCTCATCATTCAACACCGCGCGTATCGATCACCTCTACCGGGATCCGCATGAAGATGGTGTGCGTTTTTTTCTGCACCACGGCGATCTGACCGATTCGAGCAGCCTGATCCGCATTATTCAGCAAGTGCAGCCGGATGAAATTTACAATCTCGCTGCGCAAAGCCACGTTGCGGTATCGTTTGAAGAGCCGGAATACACCGCCAACTCAGATGCGCTGGGTGCCTTGCGCGTGCTGGAAGCCATCCGTATTCTCGGCCTGGAAAAGAAAACCCGCTTCTATCAGGCATCCACCTCCGAGCTGTACGGTCTGGTGCAGGAAATTCCGCAAAAGGAAACCACTCCGTTCTATCCGCGCAGCCCTTACGCGGTAGCCAAGCTTTATGCCTACTGGATCACCGTCAACTACCGTGAAGCCTACGGTATCTACGCTTGCAACGGCATCCTGTTTAATCATGAGTCCCCCATACGTGGCGAAACTTTTGTCACACGCAAAATCACCCGCGCCCTGGCACGCATCAAGCTTGGCCTGCAGGACAGTCTCTACCTCGGCAACTTGAACTCCCTGCGCGACTGGGGCCATGCCAAAGACTACGTCGAGATGCAATGGCTGATGCTGCAGCAGGACAAACCGGAAGACTTCGTCATTGCCACCGGCGTGCAATACAGCGTGCGCGATTTTGTGAATGCCGCGGCGAAGGAACTGGGCATGGCGATCACCTGGAAGGGCGAAGGTGTGGATGAGAAAGGCTACGACGCCGCGGGAAAATGCATCGTTGCAGTGGATCCGCGCTACTTCCGTCCCACCGAAGTGGAAACCCTGCTGGGCGATGCCAGCAAGGCCAGAATCAAACTTGGCTGGACACCAAAGATCAGTTTCGACGAACTGGTAGCCGAAATGGTGCGCGAAGACCTCAAGAGTGCGGAGCGTGATGAGCTGGTGAAAAAACACGGTTATATCGCGTTCAATAATCACGAGTAAGAGATGAACAAAGACGCAAAAATCTATGTGGCGGGACATCGTGGTCTGGTGGGTTCGGCACTGCTGCGAAATCTTAACGCCAAGGGCTACCACAACCTTGTCTCGCGCACTCACGCTGAGCTTGAGCTGCGCGATCAAGCTGCTGTGCAGGCCTTCTTCGCCGCTGAAAATCCGGAGTACGTCATACTGGCTGCAGCCAAGGTGGGCGGTATCCATGCCAACAACACTTACCCGGCAGAATTCATTCATGACAACCTGGTCATCCAGACCAACGTCATCCATAGCGCCTGGCAGAACAACGTCAAACGCCTGCTGTTTCTGGGCTCGTCATGCATCTATCCCAGGGATTGTCCTCAGCCCATCAGGGAAGAGTACCTGCTGACGGGTCCTCTCGAATCAACAAACCGTCCTTACGCTTTGGCCAAGATCGCAGGTGTTGAGATGTGCCATGCCTACAACCGTCAATACGGCAGCAAATATATGGCGGTGATGCCCACCAACCTGTATGGCCCGAACGACAACTACGACCTGAACAACTCACACGTCCTGCCTGCGTTAATTCGCAAGATGCATGATGCAAAGCTACGTGGCGATAGGGAGGCCGTAGTGTGGGGAACAGGTACACCGAAGCGGGAGTTTCTGTACAGCGACGACATGGCGGATGCGTGCCTGTATTTGCTGGAGCAACCTGAGAGCAAGCTGTCAGGATTATTCAATGATGAACGCCCACCTTTGGTGAATATTGGTTGCGGCGAAGATTTGACGATTCGTGAGTTGGCAGAATTGATCGCAAATATTGTGGGTTTTACCGGCGAGCTGACTTTTGATACCAGCAAACCGGATGGCACCATGCGCAAGGTGATGGATGTATCAAAGTTGCGCACCCTCGGTTGGGCAGCAGAAACTGATTTACGTAGCGGAATCACATTGGCATACCAAGATTACTTGGGCAGGAAGTGACACAGATACAAATCATTGAGGCAGGTCGCGCAGAACGCCATTATTGGCGGGATCTTTGGCGCTATCGTGAATTGTTTTTCTTTCTGGCCTGGCGTGACATTCTCGTTCGCTACAAGCAAACCGCATTCGGTGTTTTGTGGGCAGTCCTGCGTCCACTGTTGACTATGCTGGTGTTTACGTTGGTATTCGGCAAATTGGCAAAACTTCCGGCGGGAAATGTGCCCTATCCCATCCTGGTTTTTGCCGCGTTGCTACCATGGCAATTCTTTTCCAGTGCTTTAACGGAGGCAGGGAATAGCTTGATCGCCAATGCCAACATGATTTCCAAAGTATATTTTCCGCGCCTCGTGATTCCGACCAGCGCCGTGATCGTCAGCTTTGTTGATTTTCTGATCTCCTTCACAATTTTAGTTGGATTGATGGTGTGGTATGGCCGCCTGCCGGATTGGCATATTCTCACCTTGCCATTGTTTGTAGTGATGGCCTTCGCCGCAGCGATGGGCGCGGGGCTGTGGATGGCCGCACTGAATGTGAAATACAGGGACATTCGATTCGTCATACCGTTTGTGGTGCAGATCGGATTGTACGTATCTCCAGTCGGATTTAGCAGTGCCATCGTGCCTGAACAATGGCGGCTACTTTATGCGCTAAATCCGATGGTTGGCGTGATCGATGGTTTTCGTTGGGCAATTGTGAGTGGCGATACGCCTCTATATTTGCCCGGCTTTTTGCTGTCACTTGTGCTGGTGCTGGTTATATTGATTACTGGAATTATTTTCTTCCGCAAAACCGAAAGAAGTTTCGCTGATGTTATCTAGATAATATGCAAAATGTGATCAGCATTGAGAATCTCTCAAAGAAATATGTCATCGGTCACCAACGTCAGGAGGGACATTCTTCCCTGCGCGACCAACTGGCCAACGGCATAAAACGAACTGCCGCAAAACTGCTGCACCCACAACAAGTGAAGTTGAGCACCCCAGAGCGTGAAGAGTTTTGGGCGCTCAAGGATGTCAGTTTTGATATCCAGCAAGGCGATAAGGTGGGCATCATTGGGCGCAATGGTGCAGGGAAGTCCACTTTACTGAAGATACTGAGCCGCATCACTGAGCCAACATCGGGACGAGTATCCATACAGGGGCGCGTGGCCAGTCTGCTGGAAGTAGGCACCGGCTTTCACCCCGAACTCACCGGCCGGGAAAATATTTATCTCAATGGCGCGATCCTAGGCATGAGCAAAGCCGATATCAAGAATAAATTCGACGAGATCGTTGCCTTTGCCGAAGTGGAAAAATTTCTCGATACGCCTGTAAAGAGATACTCATCCGGTATGTATGTGCGCCTGGCTTTTGCAGTGGCTGCGCACCTGGAGCCCGAGATACTCATCGTTGACGAAGTGCTGGCAGTGGGTGACGCGCAGTTCCAGAAGAAGTGTCTGGGCAAGATGGAAGACGTGGGCACAGAGGGAAGGACCGTGTTGTTCGTGAGCCATAACATGGCCTCCATACAGAAACTGTGCAGCAGCGGTATCCTGCTCAGCGACGGTGTCGTGCGTGAGACAGGTTCCATTGAAAAAGTAATCGAATGCTACCTCAATGATTCAACATCGACCGGCCACGTAAGCGTTGGTGAGTTACCTCGCGCCCACCATGATTATGGCGTCATCGCAAGATTCATCAACGCATGGCCGGTAAATAACAAAGGGGAACGAACGACCAGCTTCATGTCGGGTGAGGACATCAGCTTCGATCTGGAGATAAAGGCGCTCAAAAAAATTGACGGCCTGTCCATAGTCGCAGGACTGGATACCTATATGGATTACCGAATCACGACCGTATTGAGTGAAGAAACCGGGATGCTGTTTTCCTCCGACAAGGATGCTGTCATATCGATAAACATGAGCCTTCCCGGACTCCATCTGAAACCAGGGACATACTCGTTGACGCTCGGCATAAGGCACAACAAGTTGGCACTTGATCATGTTGTAAAAGCCATCAATTTTGAAATCAGTGAAATATCCATAGATCATAAAAACCGTGATTCTTGGGCAATGGGTGATGTACTGACTGAATCCGTATGGCAACTTTCATAAGGGGATTTCCTTGAGCAAATATTATAGCCAGCATGGTGAAGACGCACTTTTGGATATGGTCTTTGGAAATCAAAATGAGGG
The DNA here is from genome assembly GCA_041488395.1 of Gallionellaceae bacterium. GTDB lineage: Bacteria > Pseudomonadota > Gammaproteobacteria > Burkholderiales > Gallionellaceae > 39-52-133. Next base: position 7,171 of record JBGPPE010000049.1, on the reverse strand, counting down.
CTTCTTTATTGAGGTGGGATGTATAGACGGCAGGCGTTTCAGCAATACATTAACTTTCGAAGAGCGCGGCTGGAAAGGAATGTGCGTTGAGGCCCACTCCGGATATATAGAGTCACTGAAAAAAAACCGGCCCAACAGCATCATTTGCCATTGTGCCGCAGGCGAAGCCGACGAGGATGCGATTTTTTATGCGAATGCTAGGGGAAGTCTGTCCACACTAGATAAAGCAAGTGAGGCGCGCTGGCAACGTGATTACGCGCCTTATTTTTCCGGATTTGAAGAGCAGCAAGTGAAAAAGGTGCGGTTGAGCACCTTGCTGGATGCCTACCATGTCGGTGAGGTTGATATCCTCTCACTGGACATAGAAGGCTACGAGGTCGAGGCACTGAAAGGTCTTGATCTAACCCGCCACCGGCCTAAGGTGATGGTCATCGAGTCGGACAGTCCGCTGCAGGAGGTTCAACTGGACAAACTGATCCTGCCGCACGGATATGGGAAATCCATGAAGCTGTTTGGCAATCTGTTCTATGTGCGTGATAAAGAGCTGGGAAAGCGGCTCGTGGGGAAAAAACAGGTCGTGCAGTTGATTCATACCCAGCACCCACTCGATAGTGGCGGAGACATGTTGATAACCGTGACAATTGACACTACTTTACAAAAGGGCAGTTTAACCGTGTTCGACAAGCTGAAATCCAAAGTGGCTTCTGCCTTTCAAAAGCGATCTCACGCAACAAGACAATCACAATTCATAGATGTCGGGTTTCACGGCGACGAACATTTGCTGGGTCTGTCTAGGCATATTGCGGGCAAGAGCAAGATATTCATTGAAACAGGTTCTAACGTAGGCTCAACCCTGGCTTATGTTGCCAAAAATAATCCACAGATTCGCTGCCTTTCCTGTGAGCCGGATCGATCTGCCTTTGAGCAGGCGAGCGCGAATGCCGGAAAATACGCCAACGTTGCACTTTTCAACGGCACGTCCCAGCAATTCATCGAACACCTTACCAAACACAAGCCGGAGATTTTTTCGGAACAATGTTTTTTCTGGCTGGATGCGCATGGTTATGGTTTCGAATGGCCATTGAAAAAGGAACTAGAATTCATCACCGGACGTTTTAATTCCGCCTACGTTCTGATTGACGATTTCAAGGTTCCTGACCGGGATTATTTTGGTTACGACCAATATCAAGAACAGATTTGTTCATATGATTATGTTAAGGATGCGTTGAATCCGGGCAAGGCTTATCAGCTGTACTACCCGACCTACCGGGACAAGACATCCAAACATCATCCGCTGCGCGGTTGGGGACTGCTGGTTTTCGGGCATGACGATTTCCGCATCCCGGAACAGCTTGTGGACAAGATAGAGAGGGCGCTGTGATAACAGCTTCGCTGATGGCGCTGATCCGACCGTTTGTCAGACTGACGGTAGTCGATGCCGTTTACCTGAACAGCAAATACTTCTGAAATGGGCATAGACTTGCTAATGAAAATCATCAGCCGGGTTCTGAATGCAGATGGATCGACTTCAATCGACGATCCGGCGGTTATCAAGACGTTTACTGACAATCCGGACTTCCCTTATCTGGTGAGTTTCTCGCGCACCGGCAGTCATTGGTTGCGGATGATCATGGAGTTGTATTTCGAAAAGCCGTCTCTGGTGCGTGCTTTCTATTTCAAGCATGCGAACGACTTCACCTGTTATCACACTCACGACATGGATCTGGAATTGAAACGCGAGAATGTGATCTATCTTTATCGCAACCCGGTCGAGACCGTCTATTCGCAGCTCTGCTATTATAAGGAAGCACCGGACAATGAAGAAAGGCGTAGGCTGTGGACCAATCTCTATGCTCGGCATCTTGCCAAGTGGCTGGTACAGAAAGATTTCACCCGGAAAAAAACAGTCATTACTTACGAAGGAATGAAAGCCGACATGACGCACGAGTTCGCCAAGGTGTGCCGCCACTTCGGGGAGGAGCTGAATACGTTGAAGCTGGAAGCTGCGCTGGAGAAAGTCTCAAAGGCTGAACTAAAGAAAAAGACGAAACACGATGAACAGGTGATCAACCTCTCCAATAGTTACCAAGATGGACGGGAGCTGTTCAAGGAAAAATATGGCAGCACCATTTTCGATGAAATTATTGCGTTTGACAGCAGACTAGCAAGTTTTTTCGTCACCGAATCGTCAAAAAGTGACATAGGAGTTCAGACGGGATGTTAAGCAGGATACGCAGGCATTTTCGCAAAAAATGGGCAGTTACCGAGGCGCTAAGATGCCAGGGTTGGACAAGCTTGCAGAAATTGTCGCTCTTGTATGACCTCGCAGCCCAAACGAATTCTCTGTGGGGAGACATCCTGGAAATCGGTTCCGCATGGGGCCGAAGTGCGGTGTTGTTGGGTCATGCTTCCGGCAAGCGCATCTGGTCTATCGATCCGCACACGGGCGGAAGAGCTTTCATCGAGAGAGGCGAGAATCAAAATTCTCTTGAGACCTTCAAGGAGAACCTGGCCAGAAACAAATTGAACAACCGGGTAAAAATACTCAAACACACTACTGCGGAAGTAATGGGAATGGGGTTGCTTCCCAACACACAGAACTTTTCTTTCATATTTATTGATGGCCTTCATTCTGCAGAAGGAGTAGAGCTCGATTTCAGGCTTGCATTCGAGAGGCTTGTGCCGGATGGCATCATGGCGTTCGATGATTATGCCGAGGAAAGCATCCCTGATTACACGGAAATGATAGACGCGTTGATGCTCAAGCATAACCTCACGTTGATCAAGGATGCGCCGTCAGGGCTGGTGTATTTCAGAAAAACATAAATTGTGCTCACCCTATGTAGTTCGGGTCATTAAAGAGAATTGACCAAAGCAAGGATTATGGAAAACAGCAATTCATCTTTTATCAGACCAAAGATCATTTGCCTGACACCGGTCAAGAATGAATCATGGATTCTGGAAAAATTTCTGATGGCAACCAGTCTTTGGTCTGACCATATCATCATTGCGGATCAATTTTCAGATGATGAGTCGCGCGAAATCGCCGGAAAGTTTCCGAAAGTAATTCTTGTTAAAAATCCTTCTACTGAATTTAATGAGCCAGAGAGACAGAGACTTCTAATCGAGGCCGCAAGAAAAATCGAAGGCCCGAGGCTTCTTATCACGCTGGATGCGGACGAATTCCTCACTGCTAATTTCCATGATAGCGATGAATGGAAATTAGTCATGCACGCGCCACCGGGAACTGTTATCAGGTTTAAGTGGGTAAACCTAAAGCCTGGTTTCACGAAATACTGGTCGCCGGGAATGCATTTTCCATGGGGATTTATGGATGATGGGAGCGAACACATTGGAGCCGTGATTCATAGTACGCGCATACCGATGCCGTCTAGCTCCATGAAGATCGATCTGGATGAAATCAAGGTGCTGCACTTTCAGTTTGTTGACTGGGAAAGGATGGCCAGCAAGCACAGGTGGTATCAATGCTGGGAGATTTTGAATCGTCCGCAGAGAAGCGCATTGGAAATCTATCAACAGTACCATCACATGTACGAAGTGAATGATGCCGATCTGCTGGAAGTTAAAAAGGAATGGTTCGATTATTACCTGGCTAACAATATAGATATCAAAGAGATAAGAAAAGAGGGCTTCTACTGGTGGGATCGTGAAGTGCTGGGATATTTCCGGCGTTACGGAACCGGGAAATTCAGGAAGCTCGATATTTGGAATACTGACTGGAAAAGGTTAGCGAATCATTTCAAGATCGAAGGGGGGAAATCTAACGATGACCCGAGAAACTTCCTGGATAAGTGTATTCATGAGTGGTTAAAATCCGGGGCCTACAAAACACCTTCTGTGTTAAGCAGGATTCTTTTGAAGCTGTTGAGAATGTCTCGTTGGTAATGAGGGCGCTGAAAACTGGAAAAGTCTATCGGGTTGCAGGGCCCATAGCGAGATGCAAGAAAGCCATGGGGGAAATATGAGGATTCTGGTTGTAGGAGGGGCTGGCTACATTGGCTCTCACATGGTCAAAGAATTATTGCGCGGCGGGCATGATGTCGTGACGCTGGATGATTTGTCCACTGGTTACCGAGATGCCGTGTCGGGTGGTCATTTCATTCAAGGCAGTATTGCAGACTGCGCACTCCTTGACAGGGTGTTTGCAGAACAACGATTTGAGGCTGTATTCCATTTTGCGTCCTTTCTCCAAGTAGGCGAATCAGTCGTACAGCCGGCCAAATATTATGCTAACAATCTTGCCAATACCCTCAATCTATTGAATGCCATGGTCCGGCATGAGATAACGAACTTTGTATTTTCCTCCTCGGCGGCTATCTTCGGCGAACCACGCAGTCTTAGGATAGATGAGAACCATCCGGTCGCCCCCATTAATCCGTATGGTGCTTCCAAGGCGATGGTTGAACAAGTACTCAGGGATTATGATCGCGCTTATGGATTGAAATCAGTGTCTTTGCGATATTTCAACGCTTGTGGTGCAGATCCTGAGGGAGACTTGGGCGAGCGGCATGATCCTGAAACACATCTAATCCCATTGGCGTTACAGGCAGTTTCAGGCCGGCGCGAAAGTCTGACTATTTACGGGAGTGACTATGACACTCCGGATGGAACGTGTATACGTGATTACGTTCACGTATGTGATCTTTGCGATGTGCATTTGTTAGCGCTGGAATATCTGCAAGATGGCGCGGCGAGCAATGTCTTTAACTTGGGTAATGGGGATGGTTTTTCTGTGCAGCAAGTGATCGATACTGTTTCATTGGTTACTGGCAAGACGGTTGCACTAATTAATGGCCCGCGTCGCCCCGGAGATCCTGCACGCCTGGTGGCAGATGCAGGGAGGGCGCGTGAAACGCTGGGCTGGAATCCCCGTTATAGTGATCTGGATGTGATTGTTTCCCATGCATGGGCATGGGAAACAAAGAGATTAATCTTGGGTATTTAACTGCACATAACTTTCATCCAAATCCATGAAACCAATTCTCGACATCATCACTGTTACCAAGGATGACCTGGACGGTGTGGCTGCAACGGTTGTCAGCACAAGAAAGTTGCGCGCATGCGCCGAGATCAGACAAATTGTCGTTGATAGCAGCGGCGAGCCGGTGGCGGCAAAAATAAGAGAGTTGCTAGCCCACGAGCAAAATCTGGATTACTTCTGGCAGGAACCGGGTGGAATTGCTTCAGCCTTTAACCTTGGGATCAAACATTCAACTGCGGATTGGTTTTGGTTTCTTAATGGAGGAGACGCGGTTCACCCCGATCTGGCTGAAAATCTGGTTTTGCAGATACTTGATTCCACCCAGGCTGGAATCGTCATATTTGAACTGGAGTACATGCAGACCAGGTTAAGATCCAAGCATCCTCCGCTTTGGGCGCTGTGGCCACCCATGTATGGCAACTGGGTGCCTCATCCGGCAACAATCATAAGTGCGAAGCTATTCGCGCAATATGGTGTGTTCGATACAAGCTATAGAATCGCCATGGATGCGGATTGGTGGATGAGGGTGTTTAGTAAAGATGTCGTGGTGGATATGCTGTCCATACCCATCGTTCTTTATGACCAGTACGGTGTATCAAGTACCAACCTCATCGACACCGGGAAAGAGGCGGAGAGGATTTTTTTTAATAATTTTCGCAGGCTCGTCAAAATGTGGCTGGCCAGAGGAGCCCATTTGTTCAGGGCATTTTTCCTTAAGCGTTGATTAACATTGCCGGCAAATTTCCAAACAGGGAAAAGATGTTCAGATTAATGAAAAAGCTCATTTCAAAACCGGGCCTAGATTCGGAAGCGAACCTGAAGAAACGATTCTCGCAGATATATTTCAAGAATATATTCGGTGGAAAAGAATCGCGTTCAGGAAGCGGTTCAGACATGGTGCAAACGGCTGAAATTCGCCGTGAGCTTCCCAAACTGATTCAGGAGTATGGCATCAGGATTTTCATGGATGCTCCCTGTGGAGATTGGCACTGGATGGAAGAAACGGCGCTGAATGTCGAGCACTACATCGGTGTGGATATCGTTGAAGCACTGATTGAACAAAATCGTGAATTGTTCGGTAATGCGGGCACACGTTTCTTGTGCATGGATTTGGCAGCAGATGAGTTGCCGCAAGCGGACATTATTTTTTGCCGCGACTGTCTTGTGCACCTGACTTATGACGAAATCAGCAAAGTTATCGCCAACTTCAAAAGGAGCAACTCCACGTATCTGCTGACTACTACTTTTAATGATCATCGGGACAATCTCGATCTGGTCGTTGAGAATATCTGGAGACCATTGAATCTGGAAATGCCTCCATTCAATTTTCCGAAGCCGCTGAAGCTGATCAACGAAAAGTGCACCGAAGATAACGATCAATATACTGACAAATCCCTTGGCTTGTGGCGTTTGGATGAGATCAATTAAGCCGGAGACGCCAGCAATGCGGTCATTCATTCTGATTGTTTGGGTTGACGGATGAGCCCTATTTACTTGTCGGTTGAGTCGCAAGCGCTATTCTGTTTAAGGGATACGCTCGACAGCCTGCTTAAGAATAGCACCAGCGCGAAGTCCGTCGTTGTTATCGGCGCACCGACCGACGAATCCGATATACGCCGGATTGTAGGTTATGTAAATTTCCATGGCATCACCGTTGAGTTTATCTTTTCGGAGACATCTGACCATTTGTTGCTGGCATTGGGCTTGGCTGCCGAATCTGGTGGCATGACCGGATCCTGGTTCGTCAAATCCGGAGTCACCGTTCCATATGCATGGGATGCAAGGCTGCAGCGGATAGCCCAGCACAATCCAAAGATTGCTACTGTTTCCCCCCTGTGTGATTCGTTCGCAATGTTTTCAATGCTGGGAGAAGAGGAGCGCGCAAAGGTTGCACCAAGCGATACGCAACATCTAGATTCTTTGATCTTTTCGTTATCGTTGAGAACTTATATCGAAGTGCCATGCTACTTAGCGGACTGCTTCTATATCAGCTCGGCTGGGATTAAATTGGCAACAGCGAAAGCGAGCAAGGAAAATCTTGATAACCCAGACTCATGCTGGAGATTTGAGCGGCTGGTGTCGGCGTATGGATATTTGAATGTGCTTGGCGACTGCCTGTACGTGTACAGCGTGCACAAGGCTGAAGACGACAGGACAAAATATCTGCTT
>JBGPPE010000048.1:0-17951 GCA_041488395.1 Gallionellaceae bacterium | reverse complement strand
TACACCGTCGATGTGTCTAAGCTGGCCGTGTTGGAAGTAAAGCTGAGGAAAGTGTAGCGATGTTCTCAAACAGACTGTATAGCCCCCTGCGCTACCCCGGCGGAAAAGCGCCATTCGCTCCATTCATTGCGAAGGTGATGGAGCAAAATGGCGTTGCAGGCGGACATTATCTGGAGCCGTATGCGGGCGGAGCAGGTGTTGCGCTCGATTTGCTTTTTCATGGGCACGCCAGCCATATCCACATCAACGATGCGGACCCTGCGGTTTACGCTTTCTGGATTTCTGTAACCCAGCATTCCAGCGCGCTCCTAGAGTTGCTTGAATCCACTCCAATTACCATCGAAGAGTGGTTCAAATGGCGTTCGGTTCTCCGCGAGGAACGTAAAGCCAGTTTGGTAGAGAAGGGCTATGCAACTTTGTTTATGAACCGAACGAATCGCTCAGGTATTCTCAAGGCGGGTGTTATCGGAGGCAAGAATCAAGATGGTGATTACAAATTAGATGCGCGATTTAAGAAGGATGTCGTGGCTGCGCGTATCTTAGAAATCGCGAAACGTGCGGACGACATTTCGGTGTATAGCGAGGACTCATTACACATCTTAAATCGATGCTCGGAGTTCTTGCCGAAGCAATCCTTAATCTACCTTGATCCGCCTTATTACGTCAAAGGCAAGGGCCTGTATCGAAACTACTACCAGCATGATGACCATGTCGCCATTGCCGAGACAATCCAGAACAATAAATTCAAATGGCCTTGGGTAGTGTCTTATGACAATGCCGAAGAGATTTGCGCCATGTATCAGCTAAGCAGATCGCTGAGTTATGGGTTGAATTACACGGCACAACGTCGATATGTAGGGAACGAGGTTATGTTTTTCAGCCAGAACCTTGATATTCCCGACGAGGCCATTCCGCAAACTAAGGCAGTTGCCTGACAATTGCTGACGCGGTATGACGGAAGTGCTCAAAAGGACGCAACGTCCGCTTCTGACTCCTTCACGGACACAAGTCGTAAACAGGGCGAAGGCTGCTACGGCCGAGAACCTGCCCTTCGTAGCGCTTTGACTGAGTGACCGCTCGGACACAAAGCAGCCCTACCCCGCCCCGCCCACCGGCTTGGCATCCCATATCTCATCCGCATATTGTTTGATGGTGCGATCGCTGGAGAATTTCCCCATGCTGGCCACATTGAGGATAGCCTTCCTCACCCACTGTTCCTGGTCACGGTAAGTTGCCTCGACCTCGGCCTGGCAAGCGATGTAGGCCGCATAATCTGCCAACAGCAGGTATTGGTCACCCTGCTGCAACAGCGCTTCCACCAAGGGGCTATAGCGCGCCGGTTCGTCCGGCGAGAAGAAGCCGGAACTGATCATGTCGAGCACGGCGCGCAATTCCGCATTGCCGTAGTAATAATCCATGGGGTGATAGTTGTTGGCCTTCAAGCTGGCCACTTCCGCGGCCGTCAGGCCGAAGATGAAAATATTTTCGGCACCGACTTCATCCTTGATCTCGATGTTGGCGCCATCCAGCGTACCTATGGTGAGCGCGCCGTTCAGCGCCAGTTTCATGTTGCCGGTGCCCGAGGCTTCGGTACCCGCAGTGGATATCTGTTCGGACAGGTCGGCCGCCGGGATCATGTCTTCTGCGGTGGACACATCATAGTTGGGCACAAACACCACTTGCAGGCGGCCCGCTATCTGCGGGTCATGGTTGACGATGTCGGCAATATCGTTGATCAGGTGGATGATCAGCTTGGCCATGGTATAGCCCGGCGCGGCCTTGCCGCCAAAGAACACCGTGCGCGGCACGGTCACAGCGCCACTGCGGATGCGGTTGTACAGGGTCACCACATGCAGCACGTTAAGCAGCTGGCGCTTGTACTCGTGTATGCGTTTGATCTGCACGTCAAACAGCGTATCGACGCTGACCTCCAGCCTGAGTTTCTGTTTCAGCTGTGCCGCAAAATGCTGCTTGTTGGCGCGCTTGACGGCGGCAAATTCCTGGCGGAACAGGGGATCGTCCGCCAGCGGAGCCAATTGTTTGAGCTGGCTTAAATCCTTGATCCAGCCATTTCCTATCCGTGCAGTGATCAGCGCACTCAACGCGGGATTGGCCTGGTTCAGCCAGCGGCGCTGGGTAATGCCATTGGTCATGTTGACGATCTTGCCCGGATAGAAACGGTCGAAATCCGCGAAGGTAATTTGCTTCATCAGTTCCGTGTGTATCTGTGCCACCCCGTTCACCTTGTGGCTGCCAACGATGGCCAGATGTGCCATGCGGATACGCTTGCCCGCGGTTTCATCGATGATGGACATGCGCCGCAGGATATCCACATCACCGGGGTAACGGTGCATGACATCCTTGAGGAAGAGATGGTTGATTTCGTAAATAATCTGCATGTGACGCGGCAGAATTTTTTCAAACATGGCCACCGGCCATGTCTCCAGCGCTTCCGGCATGAGGGTGTGGTTGGTATAGGCGAAGGTGCGCACCGTGATATCCCACGCTTTCTCCCACTCCATGTGATGCAGGTCGATAAGCACGCGCATCAGCTCAGGGATGGCGATCGAGGGATGCGTGTCGTTCAGCTGAATTGCCACTTTATTGGGCAGTTCATACAGATTGCTGTGTTGCTTGCTGTAGCGATACAGCACATCCTGCAGCGACGCGCACACAAAGAAATATTGCTGCTTCAGGCGCAGCTCGTGGCCCATCACGGTTTTGTCGTTGGGATAAAGCACCTTGGACAGCGTTTCGGATTTGTCCTTGTCCTCCACTGCCGCGATGTAATTGCCCTCGTTGAAGTATTCCAGATCAAAGTCACGCGTGGATTTGGCTGACCAGAGGCGCATGTTGTTTACCGTATCCGTGCCATAGCCCGGTATCGGCGTGTCATAGGCCATCGCCATGACATCGTCGGAATCGACCCAGTGATGACGGACTACCCCCAGCTCGTCGGCGTATTCCACCACGCGCCCGTTAAGCTTGACCTGGCACAACACCTCGGGCCGCGAGAATTCCCATGGGTTGCCATAACGCAGCCAGTTGTCCGGGTGCTCTACCTGACGCCCGTCATTGATGCGCTGCTGGAACATGCCGTACTCATAGCGTATGCCGTAGCCGTACCCGGGCAAATTGAGCGTGGCCATGGAATCGAGAAAACAGGCGGCCAGGCGGCCGAGGCCGCCGTTACCCAGGGCCGCGTCGTACTCGATCTCCCGGATTTTTTCCAGGTCGATGCCCAATTCGGTAAGCGCAGCGCGCGTCTGCTGGTTCAGCTCCAGGTTATGCAGGCTGTTCATCAGGGTGCGCCCCATCAGAAACTCCATGGAGAAGTAATAGATGCGCTTGACGTCCCCATCGTAGTAGCTGCGCATGGTCTGCATCCAGCGGTCTATCATCTGGTCGCGCACCACATAGGCCGCGGTGTTGAACCAGTCGCGTTCGGTGGCGGTCAGGTTGTCCTTGCCTACCGAATAGGTCAGCGCATCGATCAGCGCCTGTTTGATGGAAGGAATGTCGGAGCAGGCCCGTTTATGCGAAATAACTGCCTTATCATTATTAGCAGACATCTTTGTGGTGTCCTTTCAGTTATCAGATACATCCAGCGCCACCGCCAATACTACTCGTCTTTGCGCGCGCGCACAGCGGCACCGAGCAGGCCGACCTGCTGGTTGAGGACAATATGCACGGGCATCGTTTGCAACAGCTGGCTGAAGCGCCCCTTGTCCAGAAACGCACGCAGAAAGTCACCGCGCTGCAGGCTTGCGGCATTTTTTGCGGCAATGCCGCCGGCCACATAGATGCCGCCGCGCGGTAACGCAGCCAGTGCCAGGTTGCCGGCGAAAGCGCCGTAGATTGCTGTAAACAATTCCAGCGTGTTGCGCGCAATTAACTCGTCTTGCTGCTGCGCAAACTGGCTCAACACCGCAGCCGCATCGCCTGCGGCCATGGCTACACGCAGTTTTGCAGAGGGTTGCCCGCGCCCCGTATCGCGCAGGAATTCGAAAATTGCCACCAGGCCGGGGCCGGAAACAATGCGTTCATAGGAGACATGGCCGTGGCGCTGTTGCAAATAGCGCAGCAGGGCGTATTGCGTATCATCCACCGGGGCGAAATCCATGTGGCCGCCCTCGGATGGATGCACCACATAACCGCCATGTGCGCGGGTCAGCCAGGCCACGCCCAGGCCTGTCCCCGCCCCCAGCACCAGACGGTTACCCGCCTGGGCAGTGCCGGCCTGCAGGGTCAGCAAATCGCCGGCCTGCAGCGCAGAGATGCCCATGCCGACGGCTGCAAAATCATTGATCAGGGTGACCTGCGGAATAGAAAAACGGCTGGCGACTGCATCCGCATCGACCGCCCAGGGCAGATTGGTCAGCCGCACCTGCCGGCCGGAAACAGGCCCTGCCAGCGCCAGACAAGCCGCTGCAATGGCCGGTTTGCCGGCCTCCTGCAGAAAGCTATCCAGCATCTCTGCCAGTCCGCCATAGGCGGCGCTGGCATAGGATTTTTGCAGCAGGGGGGCAGACACGCCTTGCGCAGTGCTTACCTGCAATAAAGTCTTGCTGCCGCCTATGTCACCACTCAGGTAATAATTCATGGATTCAGTCTGTTCCAACACGGACGATTTTTCAACAGCATTGCTCATGTCGGTCACACCAGGACGATGACGCTGCCAGCTCAGTTAAACGTGTACGCATCCATGGCGAGTATCCCATGGGTGTAGCTGGCGTGAATCCGTGTCGCAACTGCCCCTGCTCCGCCAGCCCCCAGTGCCACAAACAGCGGCAACAAGTGTTCCTCAGTGGGATGATTGCGTAGCGCTGACGGAGCAAGCCGGCGATAGTCTATCAGCTCGGGCACGCGCCCCTGGGTCACTGCATCTGCCAGCCAGCTCTCGAAATCGCCAACCCAATGCGGCACAGGATCGTCCACGCTGCGCCCCATGATTTCACCGAGGTTGTGTGTCACCGAACCAGAGCCCATGATCAGCACGCCTTGTTCGCGTAACGGCTGCAGTGCCTCGCCCAGCCGGTAATGCTCGGCCGGGCCGCCGCCGCTTATCAGCGAAACCTGGAATACGGGAATATCTGCCAGCGGATACATCAGGCTCAGCGGCACCCAGGCGCCATGATCGAGGCCATGCGTATTGCTGGTGCTGACGCTGAACCCGGCAGCGCGCAGCAACTGTGCGCTTTGTTCAGCCAGTGCAGGCGCACCACTGGCGGCGTACTGAATCTCGTACAGCTCGCGCGGAAAGCCGCCGAAATCGTGAATCGTGCGCGGCTGCTCTGTCAGGCTGACCATGGGACCGCCGCTATTTTCCCAATGGGCAGAAACCACCAGGATGGCTGCCGGGCGAGCACAGTGGCTGGACCACGCCTGCAGAAAGCGGTGCGCGGGGCCATCCTCCACCGACAACAGCGGTGAGCCATGGGAAATGAAGAGAGCGGGCAATTTGTTCATAATCGGCTCCAGAACTGTCAAACGAGGATACTCCGCCTCGGTAAAATCAGCCACGCCCCGCCTTAAACTGCCGCGCAGTTTCTGCCACGCGCTGGCCAAACAAGCGCCCTGTTTCCAGATCACCGGGCAGCATTTCGTCGACGCTGGCGTTCGATGGCGTGCTGGCAATCGCCCCGGCATATGAGCCCAGGTGATTCACATCATTGCGCTGCGCCTCCTTGGTATTGGCAGGCATCATGCCGGTGCCTACCCACACCATGCTGTGCTGCATCGAAAGCGTAAACAGGTAATGCAGGGTGGAGAGCTTGTCGCCGTTCATCGAGGCTGAGTTGGTAAATCCGGCGGCAATCTTGTTTTTCCACTTCTGTGTGAACCATACCCTGGAAGAAGCATCGGCGAATTTCTTGAACTGCCAGCTCACGCTGCCCATGTAAGTAGGCGATCCCATAATGATCGCATCGGCGTTATCCAGCCTGCTCCAGTCGGCTTCGCTGAGGTTACCCTCTGCGTCAATCGCAATCAATGCCGCACCTGCGCCTGCCGCTACCGAGTGCGCCAGTTTGCCGGTATGGCCATAGCCACTGTGATACACAACAATAATTTTTGACATGTTTACCTTCTGTTGAATTAGACAAAGCGGTTCTTCCGCTTTGCCTGGGGTTAGTCGATTAATCCTTGTACGCTTCGATTTCAAACTCGAGCTTGATGTCATCGCCCACGCCCGGCAGGAAGGATTTCATGCCGAAGTCGGAACGCTTGATCTGCGCGCTGGCAGCCGCACCACACTCCTGCTTCTGGTTCATTGGGTTGGCGCCGCATTTGAACGCATCAATGGAAAGTGTCACCGGCTTGCTAACGCCCAGCAGAGTGAGCTTGCCTTCCACGCTGACCGGCATATCGCCCTTGAATTTGATGCTGCTCGACTTGTAGCTGATCTCGGGAAACTCGGCCGCATTGAAGAAGTCCGGCGACTTCAGGTGATCGTCACGCTTGGCGTAGCCGGTGCTGACGGAAGCGGCTTCGATGGCGATGTCCACCGTGCCATTTTTAGCCGCGCGATCCAGCGTGATCTTGCCGCTGCTCTTGTCGAAACGGCCGTGCATGGTGGAATAGCCGAAATGGCTGACACTGAACAGGGCATAGGTATGCATGGGGTCGGCAGTGTAGGACTCCGCAGCCTGTGCGGCCTGGGATAGCGCGGTCAGTGGCAGTGTTGCAGCAAGCAATAGGGCGATGGCATTTTGTTTCAGCATTATGGTTCTCCAGTAAAGAGGGTTAATCAAAACCTGCGTTGTGAAGGAAAAAGCCAGCTCAACTCAGCGGGTGAACGAACTATATTGATTCATCATTCATTGATAAACTGGCAAAATGGAAATTAATTAAATACCATTGGTTGACAATAAACATGGATACGCTGACCAGCATGAAGGTGTTTGCCACCGTGGTGGAAGCCGGCAGCTTCGCCGCCGCCGCCGAGCGCCTGGGGCTGTCACGGGCCATGGTTTCCAAGCACATGGCGCATCTGGAAGGCCATCTGGGCACCCGTTTGCTGAACCGCACCACCCGCCGCCTTAGCCTGACCGAGTCCGGCACGGCCTATTTGGAGCGCTGCCAGCCCATCCTCAAGGACCTGGAAGAGGCCGAGCTGGCCGCCACCGAACTAACCTCGGTGCCACGCGGCACCCTGCGCCTCACCGCCCCGCTGGTGTTCGGCGTGCTGCACATTGCCCCGCTGATTGCCGACTACCTCGCCATTCACCCCGAAGCCAAGCTCGACTTCACCCTGGATGACCGCAATATCGATCTGGTAAATGAAGGCTACGACCTGGCCATCCGCATCGGCAACCTGGCCGAAACCGGCCTGATTGCGCGCCGCTTTGCCAGAGACAGCCTGGTGGTGTGTGGCTCACCGGATTATTTTCGCCGCCATGGCACACCACAGGTGCCGGAGGATTTAAGCAGGCACAAATGCCTGAGCTACACCTATGAAGAATCGGTGAACGAATGGCGCTTCAGCGGGCCAGACGGTGAACACATCGTGCACGTCAACGGCAATGTACGCGCCAACAATGGCGACCTGCTGCGCGTGGCGGCACTGGGCGGCGCCGGCATCACCATGCAGCCGCGCTTCCTGGTCGGTGCCGATTTGCGCGCAGGCCGGCTGCAGGCGGTGCTCACGCAATACGAGTCGCGTGAACTGGGTATCTACGCGGTGTACCCCAGCCGCAGGTATCTCTCGGCCAAGGTGAGGTCGTTCATTGATTTTCTGGTAGAGCGCTTTGGGCCGACCCCGGATTGGGGAGCGTAAGGCTCAGTTGAAACGGAGCGCAGCAAGTTGAGGAAGGAACGCTGTGGTCAGGCCCGGCTTGAGTTTATAACCAAGCTGGCAAGTTGAATGTTGGAATGTTAGAACTGACCCTGTGACCCCGGTGTTCATTGATTTTCTGGTGGAGCGGTTTGGGCCGAATCCGGACTGGGGCGCGTAAAACTCAGTTGACACGGAGCGCAGCAAGTTGAAGGACGAGTGCTGTAACCAAGCCTAGCTTGAGTTTATAACCAAGCTGGCAAGTTGAATGTTGGAATGTTAGAACTGACCCCAAATTCTTTGGAGGTGGGGAGGTATTCGCTGTTGTCCCATGGGGTGGTGTCGATGAACCAGTTGTGGCCGGCGGCGTTGGTGTCGAGGGTGATGGTGGTGCTGGTGGTTTGGCCTACGGCTGCGCCGGGGAGGTCGGCAATGGCAATCGGGATATTAATGACTGTATTGAGGAGCGAAGAAAGTTGCGCTTCGCGCTTCCATGCATCGAAGTCACTCATCGGAACGGCGGTTAGGCCGGATACGGTTGTATTTGGGCTATTTGATGTTCCGAAATCTATGGAATCGCATACCTGAGACTGGCGGTTTTCATCGAAGATCTGCGCCACCAAGAAGTTGACCACAACCTTGTATCGTTTTCCTTGGCTTTCTACCAAAAAGATGACGCGATCCGTACCTTCATAGTTTTGTGTCGGCAAATACGCCCAATGATGTGATGGCTCATAAACAAGCTTAACTTGCCCATGCTGCGGAGGTGTGACTAAAGTCACACGATACCTCTTCAGTTCCTCAACAGTATCTCCATGTTTAGCTCCAATCTGCCGCAAGAACTCATCACTAATAGGCGAAAAATCATTTACAGCAGAATCTGGTGACAGACTTTCCTTGTCACGACAAAAGGTAATCGTTTGCGAATTTTGTGTCGAAGTTACACCCTGTACAGTTGGCTGGGCAACTTGTGCAACCAACACAGGCGGTGCTGGCGGTTCTGCTGGTACGGCAAATACGAGCATAATAGTCTCCTCGGCGCCGGTCAGGGCACTGTACGTAGTTTCGGTGGATATTGTCTGTTCCGTGCTACCAGTCACGACGTTGATAAATGCCGCATCAGGGGCAAGCAAATTCATGCTCTCCGAAGGAACACGGGGTCAGGTCTACTTTCAATGCACACACACCCATCATCGCCCCTCTCTGACAATTCTGCCAACTGTTGTGAAATATATCCCGAAGTGGTCGGCAATTTGTTGATAAGAAACCCACCCGTTGCATAGGCCTAGCCATTCTGCCCGCCCGCTCAGAGCCTCAGCCTGTCCATGGCACAGCGCCCGTGCAGGGCGGATATCTCGTACAGCTTCTCCGCGTGCACCGGGTCTACCTGTTCCCAGCTGAAACGCCACTCCCAATAACCTTCCTCTTTCCCCGGCAGATTCATGCGGTGCCCTGCCCCCAGACCGAGTACATCCTGAAAGCTGTGGATGGCGATGTCAGCGACTGATTGTGATGCCGCATGGATTAAATCCCAGTTGATCTGCCGTCCATCACAGCGCAAATATTTGCAGACAAAAGCACGCACATGCGGCGGTGCCGTATTGAACCAGCCGATGGCGGTGTCGTTGTCATGCGTGCCGCCATACACCACGGTGTGGTTGATGTAGTTATGCGGCAGGAACGGGTTGTTGGCATTGTCGCCAAAGGCGAATTGCAGGATGCGCATGCCGGGAAAATTGAACTGATCGCGCAATGCCGTCACATCCGGCGTGATGACGCCAAGGTCCTCGGCAATGATGGGCAGGCTGCCCAGCGCAGACTGCAGGGCACGAAACAGCTTCTCGCCAGGTCCCGGCACCCAGCGTCCGTGTATTGCGGTCAGTTCGCTTGCCGGAATTTCCCAGTAAGCCGCAAAGCCGCGAAAATGATCGATACGCACGATGTCCAGCAAGGCGATTTGCTTGCGCAGGTATTCTATCCACCAGGCATAGCCTTCCTGTTCATGCGCCTGCCAGCGGTACAGCGGGTTACCCCAGTGTTGCCCGGTATCGCTGAAATAATCGGGTGGCACGCCGGCGACAACAGTTGGCTTGTTGTCCGCCCCCAGCTCAAACAGATCCTGACGCGCCCACACTTCCGCACTCTGGTAGGCGATAAAGATGGGCATATCGCCGATGATTCGTACACCGCGCTCGTTGGCGTAAAGTTTCAGCTTGTGCCATTGCCGGAAAAAACACCACTGGCAAAAATTCCAGAACTTGATTTCATCCGCCAACTCTATCCTGGCCTGCACCAGCGCCCCCTTATCACGCCGTGCCAGGCGCGGTTCCCACTCGCTCCAGTCTTGCCAGTTGAACTTGTCTGCCAGCGCCATGAACAGCGCGTAATTATCCAGCCAGGACTGCTCGGCAGCGCAAAAAGCCTCGTACTCGGCATGGCGCCGGCTATCCAACCAGAAACGACTGGCTGCCAGGCGGAGCTTTTCCATGCGGTATTGATGCACGATGGCGTAATCCACCCGCTGTACATTAAAGCCGGAATGCACCGCCAGATCGCCAGCTTCCAGCCACCCTTGTGCGCGCAGGTCATCCAGATCAATCAGCAGCACATTGCCGGCAAAAGCCGAGCTGCTCATATAGGGCGAATTACCCGGGCCGATCCCGCCCAGCGGCAGGATCTGCCACAGTTTCTGGCCGGCAGATACCAGCCAATCAACAAAATAATACGCAGCCGCGCCCATGTCTCCCGCCCCGTAAGGGCCGGGCAAGGAAGTGGGGTGAAGCAGAATGCCACTGCTACGTGGTAAAAGCATTAACGCACCTTTCAGGATCAACGGTCTGACAGCAAGAATCCGCAACAGCAAAACATTTATGAGCCCCGCCGCATCGTGCCACCGACTTCAACGCGTCCGCCACCATGGCTGATGGCCTGATTCAATACTTCGGGTGGAGGCAGTTTCAGCAAGTGGTAGAGCTGCATCAGGTTGCGCCGATACAGGCGATCAAAACTTGCGACTGCATGTGCGGGATTGTAGTCACCGAACCACCAGAACCAGTCCGAACTCTCACAGGAGGCCAGCTGTTTCTCGGCTGCCTGTCGCTCCGCCTCATTCAGACGGCCGCTGGCCATGACCCGGTCATAACTTTGTTTTGCCATGCACAATAAATCCCAGGCATGGTTTTTATCCGCTGAGCCTATCCAGGTGGAAAAAGTGCCATACACCCAGCTGCCGGCAACCAGGTGTGCCAGCTCGCCCTCGCTGGCCATACCCTGCCCTCCGGACAAGTCGTAGCGGTCAAGATATTCACCGTAGTGCGTGGTGCGTATATCTTCATGCTGCTCAAGCAGGGTATATAAATCATTCAGGAAGTGATAACCGTTGTAAGGGTAGTATTCCCATGCATTCTCGCCATCCAGAATGATGCTGACTATCGGTGTCTCACCGTCGCTAGCCAGATCTGCAACAATTGAAAGCTGTGCGAGCAGATGGTGCGCAGCATCATTGCCGTTCCAGCTCGCATATTCAAAACCGATCGCATCAGACAGCTGATCATCACGAAAAAAACATCGCACACTGCTGGCTTGGCCCTGCACATGATAAGGCCGGTAGAGATATTGCCAGGCATGCTCGACCGCCAGCCCGGCATTGCGCACACTGTTGAGCAACACCCCCTGCCCACTCGCCGTCCAGCGGCAATCCTGCTCGGCCAGCACTTGCAGCAGACTGTCTGATATTGCGCCTTCCGCTGGCCAGATACCCTGCGGATTGGCGCCAAAGCGCACAGTGTGGCTGCGCATGGCCGAGCGCAAATGTGCCTGCACCCGCGACTGGCCACCGGGATAACTGGAAGCTTGCGGCAGGCTGCTCTCCGGCACACTTTCACGCGCACTGTGAAAATCCAGCAGCAGGGGCGCCAAGGGATGGTAATGCGGAGTGGCTGAAATTTCGATCTGTCCGGACTCGGCCAGCTTGCGGTAACGCGGGATGATGCCGCTTACCTCGCTGCTGATCAGTTCAAACAGCTTTTGGCGGTCTTCCAGGCTGAAGTTCTCCGCCTTGCTCATCAGTGCAATGACCAGATCGTGCTCGCGCCGCATGCTTTCACCGCACCATACCAGGTGGTACCAGGTCAGCAGGTCGGCAAAATACTGCCCGGAGAGATAGGCCAACGCACTGCGTCCCGTCTCCAGCATCTTTAACAAATCTGCGAGCCGCTTATAGGACGGGTAAGGCGCCACCATCTTTTCATGATCGCTGCGAAAACAGCTGTCGATTACCAGATCGCGCTCTGTCTCGTTCAGGTCATTCAGGTTTTCGTGTAACAACAAACGCAGCAAGGGATCACGTATCTGGCCGGTAGCGAACTGTTGCGTATAGTCTTCCAGCTGATCGAGCAGAATCGGCACAAAATTCACCACCGCTTTCACCCGGGGGTGCTGCTCCAGATGGTAAGCCATGTCGCTGTAATCCTTGATCGCATGCAGATAGACCCACGGCAACATAAAATCACCGCTTTCGTAATCGCGGTAATCCGGCTGATGCATGTGCCAGAGAAAAACCAGATCCAGGGGTTTAGCCATAACAAGCCTCTTTCAATCAGCAGGCGCAGCAAGCGCACCTGCCGGCAAAGCATGATCAGCGCACGCGGTGTATCTCTTGTCCCAGCATATCCGGGGTGACCAGTACGATGCCCTTGTCTGTTACATAAAAGCGTTTTTCATCCTCTTTGCGATCCACCCCGATGGTCATGCCTTCCGGAATGATGCAATTCTTGTCCACCACCGCCCGTTTGATTACGACATTGCGCCTGACTTCAACGTTAGGCAACAGCACTGAATCTTCAACCTGGGAAAAGCTGTGCACGCGCACATTGGAAAATAACAGCGAACGTGTGACCGATGAGCCGCTGATAATGCAGCCGCCCGACACCAGCGAATCTACCGCCATGCCGCGGCGGTTGTCGTCATCAAACACGAATTTTGCCGGCGGCAACTGTTCCTGATAGGTCCAGATCGGCCATTCCTGATCATACATATTCAGGTCAGGCACCACCTTGGTAAGCTCCATGTTGGCTTCCCAGTAAGCGTCGATAGTACCAACATCACGCCAGTAGGGCACGCCGGCTGCATCACCCGCGCTGCACGCAATACAGCTGTCCTCAAAACTCTGTGCATACAGGCGGTAATGCGCCGACATCAGATGAGGAATGATGTCCTTGCCGAAATCATGGCTGGAGTGTGGATCATCCGCATCGCGCAGCAATTGTTCATAAAGGAAATGGGTATTGAACACATAGATACCCATACTGGCGAGCGCCTTGCCCGGTTTGCCCGGGATGGGATTGGGATGCTCGGGTTTCTCGGTGAAATCGGTCACGCGTGATTTTTCATTCACCCCCATCACGCCAAAGGCACGCGCGTCCGCTAGCGGCACTTCGATGCAGGCCACGGTCATGTCGGCCTTCTTCTCCACATGGAAAGCCAGCAGTTTGCCGTAATCCATCTTGTAAACATGATCGCCGGCCAGGATCAGCACATACTCCGGATTGGTGTCACGCAAGATATCCAGATTCTGGAACACGGCATCCGCCGTGCCCTGGTACCACATTTCCTCTACGCGCTGCTGTGCCGGCAGGACATCGACAAATTCGCCAAACTGGCCGTTGAGGAAGGTCCAGCCGCGCTGGATATGCTGAATCAGGCTGTGAGATTTGTACTGAGTTGCCACACCGATGCGGCGGATGCCGGAATTGACGCAATTCGACAGGACAAAATCAATGATGCGAAACTTTCCGGCAATGGGAACGGCCGGTTTTGCCCGCCAGTCAGTCAACTGATGCAGGCGGCTACCGCGCCCTCCAGCCAGCACCATGGCGTAGGTATTTTTGGTCATGGCGCTTACAAAACGAGCTTTATTTTGTGTTGACATAGGCTTCCTCGTTCACGATTTGGCGGCAAACTTATTTCAACAAACCCTTGCTACGACTGTATCAGATTTATTTACAGTATACGCCCGGATAGTGTTTATAATCAGTCCAGCCATGAAAAAACAAACACCCGTTCATTTCGATGTGCGCACAGATGCCCTGCTCCATGGGCGCCTGCATGATCCCTTTGCCTATCTGGGGACACATCGTGAAAATGAAAAATACGTAGTACGCATATTTCAGCCTTACGCCAGTGCAGCCTGGCTGGAAACCGGACAGGGAAGCCAGCCATTCCGGCGGGTACATGCAGACGGCCTGTTTGAATGGCAAGGCAGCGTGGCACCTCTACACCCTTACTCTTTGCGTCTGGAGGAAGATGGTAGAGAACGGCTGTTACACGATTGTTATGCCTTTACCCCAAAAATTTCCAGCTTTGATTTGCACCTGTTCAATGAAGGAAAGCTGCAACAGGGCTACCGCATTCTCGGCTCGCATCAGATGCAAATTGATGGCATTCCCGGCATTCGCTTTGCCGTATGGGCACCCAATGCGGAACGCGTCAGCGTAATCGGCGACTTCAATCGCTGGGACGGGCGCATGCACCCGATGGCAGCACACGGCTCCAGCGGAGTCTGGGAGTTGTTCATTCCTGACCAGGCACCTGGCTCCCTGTACAAGTTTGAAATTCGCAACCGCTCAGGTGCGCTGCTGGTCAAAACCGATCCCTATGCCCATGCATTTGAATTGCGTCCCGGCACCGCAGCCCGCGCCGGGGTGGCCATCAGCCACCAGTGGCAGGATGAGCACT
This sequence comes from Gallionellaceae bacterium, assembly GCA_041488395.1. Lineage (GTDB taxonomy): Bacteria > Pseudomonadota > Gammaproteobacteria > Burkholderiales > Gallionellaceae > 39-52-133. Next base: position 3,442 of record JBGPPE010000048.1, on the reverse strand, counting down.
GGCTGCAACAGCGCAGCAGCTGGGACTGGCTGCACGCACCGCTCAATGTCTACGAAATTCACCTCGGCTCCTGGATGCGCCACCCGGACGGACGCTTCTACAGCTACCGTGAACTGGCCGAGCATCTCATCCCCTACCTCAAGGACATGGCTTACACCCACGTGGAGCTGATGCCGGTGTCCGAGCATCCGCTGGACGAATCCTGGGGCTACCAGACTACCGGCTATTTTGCTGCCAGCAGCCGCTTCGGCACGCCGGACGACCTCTGCCATTTCATCGACAGCTGCCACCAGGCGGGCATCGGCGTGCTGCTCGACTGGGTGCCGGCGCATTTCCCGCAGGACGGTTTTGCGCTGGCACGCTTCGATGGCACTGCCCTGTATGAACATGAAGATCCCCGTCTCGGCTTCCACCAGGACTGGGGCACACATATTTTCAACTTTGGCCGCAATGAGGTGAAAAGCTTCTTACTGTCGAGCGCGCACTACTGGCTTGGACAATTTCATTTCGACGGCCTGCGCGTGGATGCCGTTGCCTCCATGCTCTATCTCGACTATTCACGCAAGTCGGGCGAATGGCTGCCCAACAAATTCGGCGGTCGCGAAAATCTGGAGGCCATCGATTTTCTGCGCGAGCTCAACATCATGGTGCATGAGCTCTTCCCCGGGGCGCTGACCCTGGCTGAGGAATCCACCTCGTGGCCGGCTGTGTCGCGCCCGGTCTATCTCGGCGGGCTGGGGTTTTCGATGAAATGGAATATGGGCTGGATGAACGACACCCTGAGTTTCATGCGCATTGACCCTGTCCACCGCCGCTATCACCTCAACCAGCTTACCTTCAGCCAGCTGTATGCCTATACCGAAAACTTCGTGCTGCCGTTCTCGCATGACGAAGTCGTGCACGGCAAGGGCTCGCTGCTGGACAGAATGCCGGGTGATGCCTGGCAGAAATTTGCCAACCTGCGCCTGTTGCTGTCTTATCAGATGTGCAGCCCGGGCAAGAAGCTCAACTTCATGGGCAACGATTTCGCGCAGGGACGCGAATGGCAATCCGGCTGGGAGCTGGAATGGTGGCAACTGGGCCTGGAGCAGCACCGCGGCGTCCAGCACATGATGCGCGACCTGAACCGGATGTACCGCGATTTGCCGGCACTGCACGCGCTGGATTTCGAAGGCTCTGGCTTCACCTGGCTGGACTGCAACGACGCCGAGCGCACGGTGCTGTCCTTCCTGCGCCGTGGCCGCAATGACGAAATTGCGGTCGTCGTGCTCAATTTCACCCCGGTGCCACGCAACCACAATCGCATCGGCCTGCCTTATGATTGCAGTTATAAGGCGATTTTCAACAGCGATTCGCAGTATTATGGTGGCAGCAACCACGGTAATAATGGCGCAATACATGCGGAGCATACTCCCTGGATGGGGCAGGCATACTCTGCCGAAATTGAATTGCCGCCTCTTGCCTGCGTTATCCTGACGCCGGCATGATGCATTGTCTACTTCAGTAAAGGAGTTGGAATGGCTACCACTCGCACCCCTGTCAGCAAAAAGACTACCACCAAGAAAGCCGCACCCACGGCCAAGCCTCCGGCAAGCACTGCCAAGCCTGCACCCAAGGCACGCACCAAATCCGCATCTGTCGCCATCGCAAAACCTGCCAGCCCCAAGCAGAAAAAATTGACACTGGATACTGCTGCAACAAGCAAACCTCGCGCAGCAAAAAAATCTCCTGCCAAGAAAATCGTCACACCCGAAGAGCGTTACCAGATGATTGCAGCAGCAGCCTATTTTCTGGCGGAGCGCCATGGCTTTACCAGCGGACGCGCACTGGATGACTGGATCGCGGCTGAACAAGAAATAGATAGCATGTTAAAATCCGCAGACTGAATGACTCGTTCATTAAGCGTGCGCGGATTGCTCAGCGCGAGGCAGAAATAAAATGAAAACGCACATACCTCATGTCTAAACTGACCCGCTCACCGGCCTGGATGGCCCTTAAAAAACACAAGGCTGTGATCAGTAAACAGAGCATGCGCAGCATGTTCAATGCCGACCCGCAGCGTTTCGAGAAATTTTCCCTGCAAGTGGATAGCCTGCTGCTGGACTACTCCAAGAACATCCTCAATGAGGAAACCCGCACCCTATTGACCGAGCTTGCTCATCAGGCGCAGCTGTCGCACTGGATCGAGCGCATGTTCAACGGCGAAAAGATCAATCAAACCGAACACCGTGCCGTGCTGCACACTGCCCTGCGCTCTCCGGGCGGCAGCAATGTACTGCTGGATGGCAAGGATGTCATGCCTGACGTGCTGCGCGTGCGCGAACAGATGCACCGCTATACCGAAGGCATACGCAACGGCAAGGTGCGCGGCCACACCGACAAGGCGTTTACCGATATCGTCAACATCGGCGTGGGCGGCTCATCGCTCGGCCCATACATGGCCTGCGAAGCGCTGCACCCCTATGGCAGCCCCAAGCTGAACGCCCATTTCGTTTCCAATATCGACGCGGTCGACATCACCGAGAAGCTGGATATTCTGGATGCCGAAACCACGCTGTTCATCGTCAGCTCGAAGACCTTCACAACCCAGGAAACCATCACCAATGCGCATGCTGCGCGTGCCTGGCTGGTGCGCCGACTGGGCGAAACAGCGGTGGGGAAACACTTTGTCGCGCTCTCCACCAACCTGCCGGCCACGGCCCAGTTTGGCATTCCGGACGATCGCGTATTCGAGTTCTGGGACTGGGTAGGCGGACGCTACTCAATCTGGTCGGCCATAGGCCTGCCCATCGCCCTGCATATCGGCATGGACAATTTCGAGCAGATGCTGGCCGGTGGCCACGCCATGGATCAGCATTTCCGCGATGCGCCTTTCGAGCACAACATGCCGGTGATGATGGCGCTAATCGACATCTGGTACACCAATTTCTTCGATGCCTGCTCGCACGCCATCCTGCCCTATGACCACTGCCTGCGCCGCTTCCCGGCCTACCTGCAGCAGCTGACTATGGAAAGCAACGGCAAGAGCATGGATCGCGACCTGCAGCCAGTCAATTACGCCACCAACCGTGTAATCTGGGGCGAAGCCGGCACCAATGGCCAGCATTCCTTCTACCAGCTGATCCATCAGGGCACACGTGCGGTGACCGCCGATTTCCTTGCCCCCATCATGAGCCACGTACCGTTTGGCGAGCATCACGCCATGTTGCTGGCCAATTGCTTTGCCCAGACCGAAGCGCTGATGCTGGGCAAGACAGCCGATGAAGCACGCGCCGAACTGGTGGCACAGGGACTGGACGAAGCGGCCATTGCCGAGCTGCTGCCGTACAAGGTGTTTTCCGGCAACCGTCCCAGCAACACCCTGCTCTTCGACAAGCTCGACCCCTATACGCTGGGCATGCTGATCGCACTCTATGAACACAAGGTCTATGTGCAGAGCGTG
>JBGPPE010000047.1:0-18444 GCA_041488395.1 Gallionellaceae bacterium | reverse complement strand
CCAGACTTCCAGTTTTTCATGGGGTAAAGCGGTTGATGGTTGATTGTTTATGGTTGAACCCATGTCGTCATCACATTTTGATTAACCGTCAACTATTAAGCAATCAATTATCAACAATAAGCCATAAGCTATCATCAGCTTTAGCTATTTCCACACCTTCCACGGCGCCTTGCCGGATTGCCACAGTTCTTCCAGATGGTTCTTGTCACGCAGGGTATCCATCGGCTGCCAGAAACCATTGTGGTGATGCGCTGCGAGATCGCCTTCTTCTGCCAGGCGCTCTAACGGTTCGCGTTCCCAGATTGTTTTGTCATCGGCAAGATAGCTGAGAACTTCGGGAGACAACACGAAGAAACCACCGTTGATCATGGCGCCATCACCCTTGGGTTTTTCGCGGAAACTGTTGACCTTGTTGCCGCTCATGTCCAGAGCACCAAAACGTCCTGGTGGTATGGTGGCGGTCAGGGTCGCCTTGACTTTCTGTGCTTTGTGGAACGCAATCAGCTCGGTGATATTAACGTCGCTGACACCATCGCCATAGGTAAAGCAGAAGGCCTCTTCATCCTTGACGTAGTCGGCTACGCGCTTTAGCCGTCCACCCGTCATGGTTTCGTCGCCGGTATCCACCAACGTTACTTTCCACGGCTCAGCATAACGCTGATGCACTTCCATTTTGTTATGTTCCATGTCAAAGGTAACGTCAGACATGTGCAGGAAATAATTGGCAAAGTATTCCTTGATGACATAACCCTTGTAGCCGCAGCAAATGATGAAGTCGTTCACTCCATGTGCGGAGTAGATTTTCATGATGTGCCACAAAATTGGCTTGCCACCGATTTCTATCATGGGCTTGGGCCTAAGGGAAGTTTCCTCGCTGATTCGCGTGCCAAGACCACCTGCTAGAATGACTGCTTTCATGACTAATCCTGTTTTGCCGAAAGCGCCATTTTAGCAGTAGGGCTGGAACATGAATACATTTTTGGACGGAATAGACGGGTGCGTACGCTCAATTCGTGGCAGGGGAATCACACAATGGCAATCTATGTGGTAGGCGATATCCAGGGCTGTTACACCGAGTTTGAGCAACTGCTCAAACTGATCGCGTTTGACACCGCGCAGGATCAGCTCTGGCTGGTCGGTGACCTGGTCAATCGCGGCCCCGGTTCCTTGCCGGTGTTGCGCCGGGTGAAGTCGCTGGGTGATGCGGCGATCACCGTGCTGGGCAATCATGACCTGCATTTGCTGGCAGTGGCCGCGGGCGTGGCCGAGCAGCAGCGCAGCGATACCCTGGATGAAATCCTGCATGCGCCGGATCGCGCTGAGCTGCTCACCTGGCTACGCCAGCAGCGCATGTTGCATGTGCAGGGCGAGCATGTGATGGTGCATGCGGGGCTGCTGCCGGAGTGGACGGTGGCGCAGGCGCAAAGCCTGGCGCGCGAGGTGGAGCAGGCTTTGCGCGGCGATGACTACGTAACTTTCCTGGAAAAAATGTACGGCAACACGCCGCAGCAGTGGGATGACGAGCTGACGGGATACAAGCGTCTGCGCGTGATCACCAACGCCTTTTCCCGCATGCGCGTGTGCACCGCGCAAGGGGAGATGCAGTACAAGTTCAAAGGCGAAGTGAAGGATACGCCGGAGAACTATCTGCCCTGGTTTGAAGTGCCCGGCCGCGCCAGTGCGCAAGCCACTGTGCTGTTTGGTCACTGGTCGGCCTTGGGCCTGCTGGTGCGGCCGAAGGTCATTGCGCTGGATACAGGATGTTTATGGGGTGGCACGCTGACCGCGATACGCCTGCAAGACAGAAAACTGTTTCAGGTGCAGTGCGTTAATCAGAAGATAGAGAAGGACTGGCAGTAATGTGGCCTGGTGACGATTTATCGATCCGGTGAGATAAAATCAAACTGCCCACGGATTAATCACGGGCACAGATAAATCGTCAAAGTGGCGGGTGTTGCGTGTGGCCAGTGTGGCTCGCCGCGACAGGGCGATACCGGCGATGAAGGTGTCGCGCATGTCCACGGGGCGCCCTTGCGCTTTGCGCGTGGCGGCCAGCTGGGCTGCTTCTATGGCCGCATTGTCATCGAACAGCAACACGCGGTTTTCCAGGTCGTCTTGCAGTAGCTGGTTAAAGCGTTCCTGCAGCATGCTTTTGCGCTGCCCGGATGCCAGCAGTGCCAGGCCGTAGCGGGCTTCAAACAGGGTAATGCTGCTGATCCAGACAGATTCGGCGGGCAGATCGTCCAGCCAGGCGACAACCTGTGCGTCGGGCTGCTGCTGCATTAGCGCCGACAACACATTCGTGTCCAGGATGATCAATTGCTGAAGCTCATTGGGTCAACGGTCTGACCGTGCAGTTCAGGCAAGGGTTCATCAATGCCGGCACCGGCAAAGCGTGCCGCGATACGTGAGCCCAGCTTGGGCCGTACCTGGTTTTTCTCTCTGACGGCGCGGCGTAATATTTGGCGCACCTCTTCTTCCATGCTCCAGCCATGCTGGCTTGCGCGCTGTTTTAGAGCTGTCTTTACGTCGTCTTCAATGTTGCGAACGATGACTTGTGCCATGGTGCACCTCCAAAATTGCATTAAACATGCGGGAATGATATCGCGATATCAAATATTTGTCATTTTAATAAATGCAACGGAAACTGGCGCAAGAGGCGGGAGTTTCTCCAGTAAATTACCTGATAAGAAATAGTGTGCGCAGTGCTGTCTAGCTGATCTCAGCCAGCAGGCGCCGCATTATTCCCTCCGCCTGCGCCACATAGCTGGCGCTCACCATGTTGCAGTGATTCAGGATGTGGTACAGGTTGTACAGCGTTTTGCGCCTGGCGTAGCCTGCATCCAGAGGATAGGCGGCCTGGTAAGCCGCGTAGAAGGCCTGATCGAAACCGCCGAATAATTCCGTCATGGCGAGGTCGGCCTCGCGGTCGCCGTAATAGCTGGCGGGATCAAACAGAACCGGCACACCATTTTCGACAAAGCCGTAATTGCCTCCCCACAGGTCGCCATGCAGCATTGAGGGAGCCGGGTGATGGCCTGCCAATAAATCAGGCAGACGCTGCAGCAGTTGCTGCCCCAGTTTCTGCAGCGTGCCACCATAGCCATTGCGGGCAGCAAGATCGAGCTGAAAGCCCAGTCGCTGCTCGCGCCAGAAAGTGACCCAGTCGCCAGTCCAGCTGTTGCGCTGCAACGTCAGCCCCAGCGTGTTATCGCGATCCCAGCCGTATTGCCTGCCATGTACGCGATGCAGTGCGGCCAGCTGCGTACCCAGCTGGCGGGAATCACCGCAGCTATGCAGAGCAAGATATTCCAGCACCAGGAAGGCATGACCATCGGCAACGCCATGGGAAATGACGCGCGGCACGCGCACCGTGCAAGTGGCCGTCAGTGCTGCGAGCCCGTTGCATTCGGCGGCAAACATGGCGGCACGGTCGGCCGAATTGAGCTTGACGAAGTATTGTCCGCCGTCCATTCCCTCGATATGCCAGGCCTGATTGCTGTCGCCGCCCGATAGAGAGGATGCACGAGCAATGCAAAAATGCGTTTGCGACGCGTCACTGATGCTGTTCGATATTTCCCCGCTGCATGGCATTTTCATGGTTGTTCAGCCGTTTCTGGTGAGGCACGATTGTGGCTAAGCGGGAGCCATTTTGCTATATTGAATTTTAGATTTAATACTGGAGCCAAAATTGACCACGCCTCTTGCTGCATCAACTGTTGCGAAATTCCGTTGGGGGCGCTGGGCGCTCATGCTGCTGCTGGTGATTGTGTCATTGTGTGCGCTGTATGTTGCCACGGTCTTGAGCTGGAGCTACTCGCAAGGAGAGCGTGCCGGCTACGTGCAGAAATTTTCGCAAAAAGGCTGGCTCTGCAAAACCTGGGAGGGCGAGCTGGCCATGGTGTCCATGCCCGGCACCTTGTCGGAAAAATTTCTGTTCACGGTGCGCGACGATCGCGTGGCGGACAAGGTAACTAAATCCATGGGCAAGCGCGTTTCGCTGGTCTATGAAGAGCATGTGGGAGTTCCCGGCAACTGTTTTGGCGATACCTCTTACTTTGTCACTGACGTCAAGTTGGTCGAGTAGTCAAAACTATACCTGGCGACGTAAATTTACTGCGCGAACACTTATCCGGAAAATTTTTGACCGGGCACCTGCAGGAGCAGGCCATGCCCGCGCAAAGATGTTCGCGGGCATGGCCCGCTCCTGCAAATAATGCATTTGTTTTTATAGTGCTAGGCTTTTGTCCCGGCTGCCAGGTTCGGGTAGCGCACGTGATCAACCAGCTCCTGCACCTCCCTGGCCGGGGCGGCAGTCAACAGGCTGCCGATGATCACGCCGGCAAAACCCGCAGCCATGCCAAAGGTGCCGGCCGAGATCGGGTTGATGTCCCACCACAGCGGCGCGTTCACACCGAAGAACGGATAGGTTATGTACATGTAGTACATGCACACAGCCAGGCCTGAGCTCATGCCCAGGATGGCGCCGAACTTGTTGGCGCGCTTCCAGAACACACCCAGCGCGAGCGCGGGGAAGAACGCAGAGGCCGCCAGCGAGAAGGCGGCACCGACCAGGAACAGGATGTCGCCCGGTTTGAGCGAGGTGATGTAGGCAGCGAACACCGCTACCACCAGCAGCAAGGCCTTGGAGATGAACAGCCGACGGTTGGACGGCGCTTTCGGGTCGATCATCTTGTAGTACACGTCATGCGACAGCGAATTGGAGATGGTCAGCATCAGGCCATCCGCGGTGGAGAGCGCTGCGGCCAGGCCACCCGCCGCTACCAGCGCAGTGATCACATAAGGCAAACCGGCGATTTCCGGCGTCGCCAGCACGATCAGGTCACCGCCGATGGTGACCTCGGCCAGTTGCACGATGCCATCCTTGTTGATGTCGGTCACGCTCATCAGCGACTTGTCCACCGACGCCCAGGCGGAAACCCAGCTCGGCAGCTCGGAAAAGCTGGAACCCACCAGCAAGGTATAGACGTCGTACTTGGCCAGCACCGCCAATGCCGGCGCGGTGAGGTAGAGCAAAGAGATGAAGAACAGCGCCCAGAACACCGAGTGGCGCGCTTCTTTCACCGACGGCGTGGTATAGAAGCGCATCAGGATATGCGGCAGTGCGGCAGTGCCGACCATCAGGCACATCACCAGCGCCAGGAAGTTTTTGCGCTTCTTGTCGCGCGTCGCCTGGTCCGGCCCGGCAAACGGCTCGGCATGCGCGGCAATCGGTCCGGCCTTGGCTTTGTCCGCCTCGCTCGCCGCACGCCACGCACTGCGTGCAGTCGCCACATCCGCAGGGAACGCCGCTATGGCCTTATCGGCCGCTGCGATCTGCCCGGGATCGGCATCGCGTTGCGCTTTCAGCGCGGTCGCCGCCTTGACCAGCTTGCTCTTTTCTTCTGCCAGCCAGGCAGCGCCACCTGTTTCCAGCGCTTTCAGCCTGGCCTCGTCTTTTCCCTGCCGCTGCTTGAAGATGGCACGCACTTCCGCTTCACGCGCACCTTCCGCTGTGGCCGGGTCGTTCAGCACCTGTTCGCGTGCCGTTACTTTTTCCAGCACATAGCCGTAGGCAAGCTGCGGTACCGGGTTGCCGGTGTGCTTCACCGACAACCAGATCACCGGGATCATATAGGCCACAATCAAAATGACGTATTGCGCCACCTGCGTCCAGGTCACCGCGCGCATTCCGCCCAGGAAGGAGCACACCAGAATGCTGCCCAGTCCGACGAACACGCCCATCCCGAAATCCAGCCCGGTGAAACGGCTGGTGATCAGGCCCACACCGTAAATTTGCGCAATCACATAGGTGAACGAGCACAGGATCGCCGCAAATACGCCGATCGCGCGCGGAATGCTGCCGCCGTAACGCGCGCCGAGGAAATCCGGAATGGTGTACTGGCCGAACTTGCGCAGGTACGGGGCCAGCAGCAAGGCCACCAGCACGAAGCCGCCGGTCCAGCCCAGCACGAAAGCCAGGCCGTCATAACCGGACAGATACAGCGTGCCGGCCAGGCCGATGAAACTGGCCGCCGACATCCAGTCCGCGCCCACCGCCATGCCGTTGAAAAACGCCGGCACGCGCCGTCCGGCTACATAGTATTCCGCGACATCGGAGGTCCTGGAAAGAATGCCGATCCCCGCATACAGCAACACTGTTGCACCGAGAAAAATGTAACCCAGCATTTTGTTGGGCACGCCCATCTGTTCGAGGATGGACAACATGACCACAAAACCGATGAAGCCGCCGGTGTAGAGCGCGTAATAGCGTTTGAGTTGCGACACGAAGCGCGATTGCGTCGGCGCGGCCATTACTGCTCTCCTTCCTGCACGCCATACTCGCGATCCAGCTTGTCCATGCAGTAAGCGTAATAGCCGACCAGCAGCACATAGACCAGCAGCGCGCCTTGCGCCGCCATGTAGAACGAGAGCGGGAAGCCCATAATGGAAATGGACTGCAGCTCGCGCGCATACCAGCCGACAACGAAAGTGACCACGAACCAGATCGCCAGCAGTACCCCGGTGCGGCGCAGATTCTTTTGCCAATACTGTTTGTGCCTTTCTGTCAGCTGCATGCTTTCCTCATTAAATCCCCAAAAATCATTAGGCCTTCATTCCATCCTCTCCTTGAAACAGGAGGGAGAATCAATTCTTGCCATGCAGCAAATGTAGGGCGGGTTATACCCGCCGATGCGGCTCCCTTTGCTACCGTGCTTTGGCGGGTGTGACCCGCCCTACCAAATTACGCAGGGATTTTTCAGTCGACCGGGTTCCCGCCATACCGCGGCTTGGACAATTAGGCTCTTCCACTTAGAATAGCCTAATGCAGGGCGGCTGCGGTATCCCACCGTTCATCCGCGTCATAACAGGAAGTTAACCCCTAATCCTTACACGGCACTTACACCCTATGCGCATCCTGATCGCCGAAGACGATGACGTGCTGTCCGATGGACTCTGCCAGTCCATGCGCCATTCGGGTTACGCCGTCGACTGCGTGAAGGATGGACAGGCCGCCAATCTCATCCTCAGCGGCGAGCAGCCCTTCGATCTGGTGATCCTCGATCTGGGCCTGCCCAAGGTAGACGGTTTCAGCGTGCTGCGCAGTTTGCGCGAAAAAAACCGCCAGGTGCCGGTGATCATCCTTACTGCGCGCGATGCCGAAGGCGACCGCGTCAAAGGGCTTGATCTGGGCGCGGACGACTACATGATCAAACCCTTCAGCCTGCCCGAGCTGGAAGCACGCGTGCGCGCGCTGATCCGGCGCGGGCAATGCGGCGTCAATCCGGTTTACACTTGCGGCGCGCTGACCTTCGATAGCGTCGGGCGGCGCGCCACGATCAACGGCGTTGCGCTGGAACTCACCACCCGCGAATTGAGCGTGCTGGAAGCGCTGCTGCTGCGCACGGGCTGGGTCGTCAGCAAGGAACAGCTGCTGGAGCGTCTTTACAGTTACTCGGAAGAGGCCAGCAATAACGCCATCGAGGTTTACATACATCGCTTGCGCAAAAAGATCGAGCCAGCCGGGGTTACCATCCGCACCATTCGCGGCCTGGGCTACGTTATCAACAGCGTGCCCGCCTGATCGATCCGGCTGAGCGCCGTTTGCGTTCCCATCAACCAGCCCGAGCGGGCGACAACCGGAAGACGCATCATCCTAAAAACCGTAGTTGACCGCTCCATTGAGCACGCAAGGAAATGATCATGAAAAATTTAGTCATTTACCCATGTTCACCAATCGGGGAAGTCGCTACGAAGCGTATTGCACGTCCCTCGCAGCGCATGGCGGCGTTGCTCCTCCTCGGAATGGAACGACCATTCCTCGTCGTCGCGCCTTGCCCAGCACAACGATGAACGCACACTACACTTCGCCCAACTGCGGTTTCTAGGATCATGGAAAACAACATCCGTTCCCTGCGCAGCTACCTCATGCAGAGGTTGTTGATTTCCCTCTACCTGCTGTGGATTGTCAGCACCGGCGTCGGCTACTTCGCCACCATCAACTATGCCAACCAGCCCTATGATCTGGTCTTGCTGCAACGTGCCAACGCGGTGGCCGAACAGCTCAAGCTGGGCAGCGGGCATGAGCAACTGGACGTGGTGCCGTCCCTGCCCGACGGTTCGGATCTGGGCATGCCGGATCGGGTGCTCTATACCGTGACCGATAGCGAGGGCAGGAAACTCGCCGGCAATGGCAACACCCTGCGTCCGCTGTCTTACAGGCGCGACCGCTCCGGCCCGCTGTTCAGCAACGGCGAGCGCGAAGGACAGAAGACGCGCATGGTCAGCCTGACGTTTTCTGCCAATGGCAAAATCCTGCAACTGCATGTCTCGGAAACCACACAGCAGCGTCAGGCGCTCATTCGCGGCATTCTGGCCAACATCGTCGTTCCGCAACTGTTGCTGACCCTGATCGCGCTGGCCGTGGTCTGGTACGGATTGAAGCAGGGTTTGCGGCCGCTCGACCGCTTGCGCCGCGAAGTGGTGAACCGGCGGCGCGATGACCTGAGCCAGCTGGACGAAAGCCAGGCGCCCGCCGAAGTGCGCCCATTGATCTTTGCCGTCAACGATCTGCTCGAGCGTCTGAAACAGGTGATGGCTGCACAGCAGCGCTTCGTCGCCGATGCGGCACACCAATTGCGCACGCCATTCGCCGGCCTGAAAACGCAATCCGAGCTGGCATTGCGCACGGACGATACCGAGCAGAAACAACACGCGCTTAAACACATCCACACCAGTACCAAACACGGCATCCGCCTGGTCAATCAGCTGTTGGCACTGGCCCGCAATGAACCGGGCGGCCAGAGTGCCGACAGTTTCACTGCGCTGGACCTCAACCAGTTGGCGCAGGAATGCACGGTTAACTGGGTGCAGATGGCGCTGGAAAAGAATATCGACCTGGGTTACGAAGGGACAGCGGTGGCGGTGCAAGGGGACGCGAGCAGCCTGGTGGAAATGCTCAACAACCTGATCGACAACGCGATCCGTTATACCCCCGCAGGCGGGCACATCACGGTAAGCGTAAACGCGACGCAGCAGGGGGCAGAATTGAGCGTGGAAGACAACGGTCCCGGCATCGAAGCGCAACACCGTGAGCGGGTATTTGAACGCTTCTACCGCATCCTCGGCAGCGGCCAGAGCGGCAGCGGACTCGGACTCGCCATCGTCGCCGAAGTCGCCAAGCGCCATGGGGCCGCACTGACCCTGGATGACGGGAAAAATGGCACAGGAACACGCATCAGTGTTCGCCTTCGTCGCCAACCCGCCCGTGCAGGCTGATCCTGAATAGAACTCCTGTTGTCACAGGTCTGCTGGTTTTAATTACAGCTAGCAGAAGTGAGCTAAGTGATTCGAAAGTGTGACATGTTAAACAGTAACGGTATAATCTTTATTGGTATGGAGTACCCCATTGCCGTATCTTTGAATCAATCAACGGAGAGTAAAAAAATATGCGTAATTTGATCGTTGCTGCTGTCACTTCATTGTTCATTGTTAATCTGGCCTTTGCTGCCGATTCTGGCTGTGAGGCTAAAGCCGTCAGCAAGAATGGCAAGCCTCTGGCGGGTGCTGCCAAAGCCGCATTTATGAAGAAGTGCGAGAAAGAAGCCGCTCCTGCTGCAGCGCCTGCACCTTCTTGCGAAGAGAAGGCTGTGAGCAAGGCTGGCAAGCCATTGGCAGGTGCCGCCAAGGTTGCATCCATTAAAAAATGCGAAGCTGATGCAAAGAAGTAGGATGAATTAAGTTGGGAGTAAGATTCCGGCGGGCATGTCCCGCCGGAATTTTTTCTAGAGCAGCTGTGTGGCAATCAATTATGCCATGACCGAAATTCGCAAAGATCTGCTTCCTCTGCTATTGCTGTAAGCCACTTGGCCATTCGTCTCAAATTCTGCGCAGTTGCTGCCGGCAGAAACTCATCCTGTGCACCGCCAGGGCCTCGTCTGAAGTTTATGGGATGAAAAATAAAGGCCGAAGGTTAACCTTCGGCCTTTATACGTCTCTGTTAATTTATTGCCGCTTAGTGTGCCGTGGCAGCCTCTGCGTTAATGCCAGTGTTCTGGCGCACATAGAGCTCGTCCCACATGTCCTCAGCACGTTTGTCGCGGGTGAACAATGAGCCCAGGATCACCATCAGGAAGCCAAGCGGGATGGAGATCAGGCCCGGGTTCTTCAACAGGAAGAAGGGCTTTTCCAGGCCCATGATGCTGGTGGTCTGGCCTTCGAACTTCTTCAGGTCAGCTTCAGCTTTGGCTTTGCCCGCTTCTGTTGTTGCGATGTCCTTTTTCACCTTGGCGATATCAGCCTCGGCAGCGGACTTGGCAGCAGCATCTGTGCTCGAAGCCAGCGACGCTTCCAGCGGTTGCAGCTTGGCGTTCAGGCTGGCCAGCTTCTCGATCGCACCCGGTTTGGCGGGTTTTTCCGGAGTCGCAGCTTGAGCCGGTTTTGCCAGTACGCAACCGTCCATCGCGAACAGTTCGCACATGAAGCTGGAGCGTTCAACCGCAGGCTTTGCTTCCTTGGCCGGCACTGCCGGTTCGCCATTCAGAACCTTGTTCGCACCGGCAATCACTGCCTTGGGATAAGTCAGGTTGGGCGAAATCATCACCAGTCCGATCGCGGTCAGGGCACCTACCACCATGCCGGCGATGATGCCGGTGGTGTTGCACTTCTTCCAGTACAGGGTGAGGAACACGGCCGGCAGGTTGCTGGATGCGGCCACGGCGAAGGCCAGTGCCACCAGGTGCGCCACGTTCTGGCCCTTGGCCAGGATACCGACGGTGATCGCGATGATGCCGACGATCACGGAAGCAACACGAGCCGCAGCCACTTGCTCTTTCGGGGTGGCATGGTCGCCACGGATCACGCCGACGTAGATGTCATGTGCCATCGCGGAAGCAGCAGCCAGCACCAGACCGGCCACCACCGCTACGATGGTGGCGAAAGCAACCGCCGCCACGAAGGCCAGCATGAAGTTACCCATCAGCGAATCCGCACCGCCGCCCAGATATTGCGCCAGCAACGGGCCCGCCATGTTGCCGCCGGCATCAACCGAGGCAATCTTGGCAGAACCCACCAGCATCGCAGCACCGGTACCGAGGAACAGGGTCAGCACATAGAAGCCGCCGATGATGGCCATCGCCCAGATAACCGAGGTGCGCGCTGCTTGTGCTGTAGGCACAGTGAAGAAGCGCATCAGGATGTGTGGCATACCGGCCGTACCGAACACCAGCGCCATCCCCAGAGAGATCTGGTCGATCGGGCTCTTCAGGAACAGGCCCGGCTCCAGGAAGCGTTGGCCGAGATCCTCTTTGCTCATGTTGGCAGCAGAATCGCCCAGCAACTTGGCTACTTGTGCAACGACTTTGTCATCGCCTACCACTGCTTGCAGATAAGCCGGCAAGCTGAAACCGTATGGAGACCACACCAGGAACACCAGGATCAGCGAAGCCAGCACCAGCAACACAGCCTTGGTGATTTGCACCCAGGTGGTTGCCTTCATGCCGCCGAACACCACGTAGGCCAGCATCAGGACGCCGACACCGATGATCGAGGTTTCGTAATCGATACCGATCAGCGTCTTGATCAGCACGCCGCCGCCGACCATTTGTGCGGTCAGGTAGAAAGTCGACACAGTGATGGTGGAAAGCGCAGCCACAGTCTTGGTCTTCTTCGGATCGTTACGGAAAGCGAGGATGTCGCCCATCGTGTATTTGCCGATGTTGCGGCAAGGCTCGGCGATCACCAGCAACACGGTGATGTAGGCCACCAGCCAACCCACCGAGTACATGAAGCCGTCGTAACCGTACAGCGAGATCAGACCGGCGATACCGAGGAAGGACGCGGCAGACAGGTAGTCACCCGCGATCGCCCAGCCGTTCTGGATGCCGCTGACCGAACGGCCAGCGGCATAGAACTCGGACGTTGTGTGCGTGGTGCGTGCCGCCCAGTAAGTGATGCCCATGGTGACGGCAATGATCGCGCCGAACACGGCGAAGGTCAGCCACTTCCACTCATCGGCAACTGCGCCGGCCGCGAATGCAGAGCCGCTGACACTCAGGGCCGCCGCAGAAAGAACTAGTTTATTCAGCATCGATTTCATCTTTATGCTCCTGCTTTAAAGTCGTTGATGATCTCTTGCGCCATTGCATCGAATTCGGCATTGGCCTTCCTCGAATACACAAAAGCAATTGCCCATGCCACGATGAACTCGGACAGTGCGAACAGGATGCCGACGTTGACCACGCCCCACACCTTGATCTTGAACAGATCCTGGTAATAAGCCGCACCGATGGGTAGCAGGAAATAATAGATGGTTGAGAAGATCATCAAGCCCCACAGGAACATGGTTTTCTTGCGGTGCAGTGCCTGAAACTTTGGGTTGGTATCAATCGCCGCCCAATTTATATTTGGATTAGACATACTCGCTCCCTTAAATCAATCGGGTCAGTTGCAACTACCCTGACCCTGGACAAACACGGGCCAAGTGCAGTGCACTGACCCACTCGTTACTACAAAGGATGAGGTTACGTCAGGAACCTTACATTCAGCTTACGCTGTCTACCCAGCGCTGCGCCTTTTCCAGATCGCGCAGGCCGGCAAAATCGGTAACGTTCTTTTTGCCCGCCTGGGCAATGGCGACCTGCAGCAGTTGCGCTGTGGCCAAGGCATCCGCCAGCGCGTTATGGCGGACATCGATGCGGATGCCGAAATGCCCGATCCAGTCGTCGAGCGCGCGGTATTTTTTTGCCAGCGGCGGATTCAGGCCTGGCATTACATAGGCCAGGTCCAGCCAGGGATGTTTGAAAGAAAATCCAAGATGTTCGCGCAATGCCCGCCTGATCATCGTTTCATCGAAGGTTACGTGAAAAGCGATGAGTGGTGCTTTGCCAAGGTAGTCGAGAAAAGCAAGTAATGTCTCGACAGGCGGTGCGCCTTCGAGTTGCGCCGAGGTGCCGATACCGTGCAGCAGGATATTTCCTTTTGCGCTGGCCGCCTGCTGTTGCAGTACCACGTAGAAACTGTCGCCCAGTGCGATCTTGCCATTCACCACTGTCACCGCCCCGATGGATATAAGCCGGTCTTCCAGCAGATTCAGTCCGCTGGTCTCCACATCCACCACGACATAACGGGCCTCCGTGACCGGCAAAGTCAGACTCGCGCCAGGCAGTTCTGCCCATGCAGCCAGGCGCTGCTGTTGCTGGGCGTTCAGTTGCGGCCTGCTGGCGAACCAGCGCGTCAGCCAATTTCTCACAGGTGATACTCCAGCGCCAGCCGCGCCTGCAATTTGCGCGCCTGGCGGAACGCCTCTTTCAGGATGCGCCGGTCCAGCTCGTTCAAGCGTTCCGGGTCTATCCGATTGTCCAGCGCAGCTTCGCCCAGCCCCCGCTCGCTCGCTTCGTCATGATGGCGCAAGCGCAGCACCTGGATGAACAGCAACGCATCGATCCAGGCGTCGATCTCGGCAGCATGCAGATTCATTTTTTTCGCACTCATGCGCAGACGCTGGATGGTGTTCGTCTGCGTCACCCCGGCCGCCAGGCTGAAGATGCGCGCCGCATCCACGAACGGCGTGATGCCGTTCAGCTTGAGGTCCAGGGTGTTTTCCTTGCCCACCACGAAGTCGCGCACCACACCCAGTGGCGGACGGTTGCGCAGCGCATTCTCAGCCATCAGGTGCAGGAAACGGCTATTGTCGCTGGCAACCCGTGCCAGCCAGCCGCGCAGATCCTCGGCCAGGTGATCCGCGCCGTAGAGCGCGCGGAAATCGAAGAAGATGGTCGCATGCAGCAAGGCTTCCGGCGTACCGCCACTGATCCAGCCGGAGAACGCGCGCTTCCACTCTTCCAGCGACAAACACCACTTGGCGTTGCTCGCCATGATCCCGCCTTTGCACAAGGGGAAGCCGCACAACGCCAATGTTTCATTGATGCGCCTGGCCACCGGCAATAGTTGTGCGCGTGCCTGATCCGCTGTCATGCCCGGCGGCACTGCAAAGATGATGGCGTTGTCCTGGTCGGTGTTCAGTGTCTGCTCGAAGCGCCCTTCCGAGCCCAAAGCCATCCAGCACATTCCGTCATGCAGCGGCGTGTTCGTCAATCCACTGGACTTGCATTCCAGCTCGACTATGCGGGCAGTGAGCAGGTCATTGAAGGTTGAGACAAACTGGGTCAGATGTTCCGGTGCCACACCCTGCGCCAGCATGTTGTGCGCCATGTGCCGGATGTCGGCAGCCGCCTGTTGCAGCACCTCATGCGTTTCGGCGTGGCGGATGGTTGAACCGATCTGGCGCAGGCCGACCCGCTGCAGTGCAAACAGATCCTTTTCCGATACCAGGCCTACCAGCCGTTCGTTCTCGATCACCAGCACATGGCGGAAGCCGTGCCTGGCCATCATCAACGCTGCCTCGTGCGCCAGTGCCTGTGGTGGCAAGCTCGTCAGCTGCGTGCTCATCACCGCCATGACCGGCTGCTCGAGATCGAGCTGCGGTAGCGCGATACGCTCCAGCACATCGTGCAGGGTCAGGATGCCGAGTGGGCGGCCGTCTGCATCTGCCGCGAGCATCGAGCCGATGCGCTGCTCGCGCATGACTTCCAGCGCTTGCCGCACGCTGGTGTCGGCTGAGCACGTCACCGGTGCGCGCCGGATGATCGCCGACAGCGGGCTGGCCAGCGACTGCTGTTCGACGCTGGAATGGCTGTACTGCGCCTGGATGACCTGCTTGGAATGTTCCAGCAGGTTGGCGATACGCCGCGTGCAAAAGTCGCGGAATGCGGCACTCGTGGCGATCAGTTCCAAGAAGTCCGCGGCGGCAAGTTCGTAACAGAAGGTATCGCTGCCGGCCCGGTAGACGCTCGCGACAGGACGATTGGCCAGCAGTGCACCCAGCGGGAAACACTCGCCCACGGCCAGTTCCAGCCAGGTATCCGCCTCGGCCGCCTGGGCGAGGTTCTGCTCGCCCAGCACCATGCCCTGCTTGATGATCAGGAAGCGTGCCACCGCGCCCTGTTCCGGTGCGACGATCACCTCGCCCTTGGCGTAGTAGCCCAGCTTCATGCGCTCCAGCATCCACAGCAGGTGTTCGCGTTCCATGCGGTCGAATGGCGCGTGCTGGGCAAAGAAAGCTAACTGGGCAGCATGTATCGCAGTCAAGGCGTTCCTCTCGTTACATATTCGTCATCCCCAACCACGGGATCATTAAAAACAGCGTTAGTTGCAGGAGCGGGTCATGCCCGCGAACATCTTTTCGCGGGCATGACAAAGTCAGGCAATCCACTAAGGGCTAAAGCCCTTGTGGAGTTGACACTGGCCCGCTCCTGCATATGTCAGGCTAAAAATTTTCCGGGCATTCGCTTTGAAAATCAATTGGAATTACAAGGCAATGCGCTTGCCGAAATGTTTGTGGTAGAGATCCATCAGCTCCTGCCGCATCGGCTTGTGGTTCTGCCCGCCGCGGCTGGCAATCTTGAGCGAGCCCATCATCGAGGCCAGACGGCCGCTGGTTTCCCAATCCCAGCCCTGCTGGATGCCGTACAGCAACCCGGCACGGTAGGCATCACCGCAACCGGTCGGGTCGATCACGGCTTCGGGCTTGGGCGTGGGGATGGCGATCTGTTTGCCATCGGCGTAGATCAGCGAGCCGTCCGCGCCGAGGGTGACGATCAGGGCGCGCACCGATTTGGCAATTTCTTCCAGCTTCAGCCCGGTTTTTTCCTGCAGCAGCCTGGCCTCGTAGTCGTTCACCGTCACATAAGTCGCCTGCTCGATGAAGCGCTTCAGCTCATCGCCGCTAAACATCGGCATGCCCTGGCCGGGATCGAACACAAACGGAATGCCGGCGGCGACAAATTCTTCCGCATGCTGGATCATGCCGTCGCGCCCGTCCGGCGAAACAATGCCGATGCTTACGTCGCTGGCATCGGCCACATGGTTGAGGTGCGACATGCCCATCGCGCCGGGGTGAAAGGCGGTGATCTGGTTGTCGTCGAGATCGGTGGTGATAAAGGCCTGGCCGGTGAAAGAACCGGCTACGTGGCGCAAATGCTGCTGCGCGATGCCAAGCTTTTCCAGGCGTGCGGCGTAGGGTGCGAAGTCCTCGCCCACGGTCGCCATCAGCAGCGGGTTGCCGCCCAGCAACTGCAGGTTGTAGGCAATGTTGCCGGCGCAGCCGCCGTATTCGCGGCGCATCTCCGGCACCAGGAAGGCCACGTTAAGAATATGAATCTGCTCGGGCAGGATGTGCTTCTTGAATTGATCGTGGAACACCATGATGGTGTCGTAAGCCATGGAACCGCAGATGAGTGCTTTCATTACGCCGCTTGCCTGAGTGAGTGAGGAGAGCGGCGATTATAGCAGCAGCACGCGTGGCGGCTGGCTCAGCGAGCAATAGTTGATGTGTGCGTTTAGAGGCGACCATTAGCACTTTTATTCCACGCAGCGCTAATTGCAGGAGCGGGCAGGAAGGTTTTAAACCAGATAGAACGATAACGCAGCCAGCAGCGAGCCGATCAACGCCCCCGCCAGCACATCGGTGGGATAGTGCAAACCCAGTATCGGGCGCGACAGTCCTACCAGCAGGGTAAACGGCACTACCAGCCAGGCCAGCGCCGGGAAGTAAGCGACCGCTACGATGCTGAATGCCACCGCATGCAGGGTGTGGCCGGAGGGGAAGCTGAACTGGTCGAGCGGCTGGCTGCTGCAGATGATGCTGGGGTGTACGTTGAACGGGCGCGGGCGCAGGGTCTTGTGCTTGATCAGCTTGTACAGCAGCGTGCACACCAGCCCCACCGCCAGCATGTGCAGCACTGCTGGCAAGGCTTCCGCCTGGTAGCGCAGCAGCAGGATGAGCATCAGCATGTACCAGAACACGCCATCGCCGAGGCGGCTGATCCATTTGAAGGTGATGCGCAACGACAGGTTGCGGCTCAGGTCATTGCAGGCCTGGCACAGGTCGATATCCCAGTCGTTAATCTGTTGTAATCGATAGTTCAGTCTGGACATGGTTTGCTCCCGGTGAGTTCACAAGATCAACTAACACGTTTTCCAGCTGCCCCATGATGTTGGCCCAGGTCAGCAGTTCAACCGACTGGCGAGCCCGGGCGCGCAAGCGCTCAACACGATGGGGGACGCGGATCAGGGCGACGGCCTGATCGATAAATGAAAATGCATCGTCAAAGGGAGCGAGCAGGCCATTCACATCATGGCGGATGTGCTCGCGTGCGGCGGCATAATCATAGGCCAGTACCGCCAGGCCGCTGGCCATGGCTTCCACCGTCACGTTGCCGTAGGTCTCGGTCAGGCTGGGGTAGAGGAACAGGTCGCCCGACGCATAGTGGGTGGCAAGGTCTTCACCCGTGCGCATGCCGGCAAAGATTACCTGCGGGTGTTGCTGCTGCAGCGCCGCGCGTGCCGGGCCATCGCCCACCATCACCAGCCTGGCGTCGGGCCGGGCGATGCGCATTTGCTCAAAGGCATTGATCACTACCGGCAGATTTTTTTCCGCCGCCAGCCGGCTCACCAGCATCACCACCGGCGTGTCGTCCGCCACGCCCCACTGCTGGCGCAGCGCAGCACTGCGTTTGCGCGGGTGAAACAGTTCAGTATCCACGCCGCGCGAAACTACGGCCACATTCTTGTAGCCGCTGCGCTGCAGTTCTTGCTGCAGCTCTGCGGTGGGCACCATGGTGCAATCGGTCTTGTTGTGAAAATGGCGCAGATAGGCGGCAATCGGCTTGCTCAGCCAGGCCGCGCCATAGTGCCGGCTGTAATTGTGGAAATTGGTGTGGAAATCGGTTGCAATGGGAATGCCCAGCTTGCGCGCGGCCGACATGGCCGACCAGCCCAGCGGTCCTTCGGTCGCGATATGCACGACATCCGGGCGCTGTTGCTGCCACATCCGTATCAGCTTGCCGCGCGCCGGCATGCCCGCTTTCAGCCCGGGGTAGCCCGGCAACGGCATGCCCGCCAGCAGCATCTCGGCGTAACCATGCTCATGCAGCGCAACATCCCGCTTGTGCTGGCGCGGGCGGATCAGCTGCACATGATGCTGGCGCTCGCGCATGCCGTCCACCATGCGCTTGACCGTGATGGCCACGCCATTCACTTCGGGTGGATAAGTCTCGGTCACCATGGCGATATGCAAGGGTGAGGCGAGCTGCGCAGCGGAGGTGTGGTTGGGTGTGTTCATGGGCGCATCATTTCAGGCGCACATGACACAGGAATTAAATTTGCGTGAAGATTGGGTTACGACGAGAACTTGGGGGGCGAACCTTGTAGGTCGGGTTAGCGCAGCGTAACCCGACATATGTCGGATAGATACAAACAGCTTGTCGGGTTACGCTGCGCTAACCCGACCTACCTATGATTAGGGGATGAGGATCAGAGCCCAGGTGATCACCACATTGATCAGGCTTACCAGCACCGCTGCGCTGCCGATATCCTTGGCACGCT
>JBGPPE010000046.1:0-18626 GCA_041488395.1 Gallionellaceae bacterium | reverse complement strand
TCAAAGGCAACACCGTCGGGGGTGGCCCGACAGCCAGTTGTTTTCCTCGTTCCGAAAAAAACATCAATTATAAAAATCATCTTCCCGCTGATGTCGTATCGCCAGTATCAGTGCCACATCCTTCACCACATCATAGAGGTATAGCGCCACATAGCCGGTGCGCCCCCTTGAGATCAGCAATTCGCGATAGTCGTGCTCGACTGTTCGCCCAACCAGGGGGTGGAGTTTCAGTATCTGCAAGCCGCCTATCAGCACGTCAATGGTCTGGCTTGCGGACTGCGGCTCGGTTGCCAGCAGAAAGTCGCTCAACCGCTCCATATCCTGCATGGCACGAGGGGCCAGGACGAGCCGTGTCATCAGAGTTTTTTGGCTTTGGGGCGTTTGCTGGGCTTGCCGTCGAGTTTGGCCTGGATATGGCTGAACACTTCATCGGCATCGTAGACCAGCCCATACTCTGCAACCTCTTGCTCGGCGGCATAAGCGGAGGCAACAAAAGCTTTGCGGCGCTCATCCAGTGCGGCATGGGCGGCCAGTGCATCGATCATGTAGGCATGGGGGGTTTTGCCTGCGGCTTCCGCAGCGGAGCTAATGCGTGCCTTGAGTTCTTCCGGTAATTTGAGCGTTGTGGTGACCGCCATAGCTATGCTCCCATCGATAAGTAGCACCAAAGTAACACCGCAAACACGGCAGTGTCAACATGCCATTTTTCGCCGCTTTTGTCGCTGCTGGCAGCCGCCATAATCAATGGTAGACTCGCGCCGATACGCAGCTCTCTTATGGCATCTTTCTGTAAGGATTAGCATGATCCAGATATCCGGCCTGACCTTCGATTACCCCGGCCACCGCGCGCTGGACAACATCAGCCTGACCGTCAGTGCTGGCAGCGTGACTGCGCTGGTCGGCCCCAATGGCGCCGGCAAAACAACTTTGATGCGCTGCATCGCCGGGCTGGAAACACCGCTGACCGGCTCTATCCATGTGGCCGGCATGGACGTGATCGCCAATCCGCGCGAGGTGCACCGCACCATGGGTTATCTGTCCGATTTTTTCGGGCTGTATCAGGACCTCAGCGTGGCGCAGTGCCTGGAATATGCGGCGGCATCGCAAGGCCTGCCCGCGGCCGATATAGCCGCGGCCATTGCCACCACGGCCAGGCAGCTGGGCCTGGAAGCGCGCCTGCAGCAAGCCAGCGGCAGCCTGTCGCGCGGCCTGCGCCAGCGTGTCGCCATCGGCCAGGCCATCATCCACAAGCCCAAAGTGCTGCTGCTGGACGAACCGGCTTCGGGCCTGGACCCGGAGGCACGCGCCAGCCTGGCCGGGCTGTTTCGCCAATTGCAGGCGGACGGCATGACGCTGCTGGTGTCCTCGCACATCCTGGCCGAACTGGACGAATATTCCACCCACATGCTGTCGCTGCGCGAGGGGCATGTGCTGGAAAACCGCGCCCTGAGCCTTGCCCACCCGGCAGTGGCGCAGCGCCATTTGCTGCTGCAACTGGCGCAGGCGGATGCACGCCTGCCGGAGTGGCTGAAAGAACAGGGGCAGGTCATGCTCAGGCATGTCACCGGCGATCTGGCCGGCTTTGATTTCCATGGCGACCTGGCCGACCAGGCCGCGCTGCTGCAGGCGCTGCTGCAGGCCGGTTTCGCCGTGGCCAGTTTCAGCGAACAAAAGGAAAATCTGCAGCAGAGCTATATGCAGTCGATCGCCTTACATCAAGCGGAGGAAGCATGAACAATCCGGAATTCAGACGTAACCTGTGGCTGGCATTTTCTCCGCACCGGCTGATCGCCATGCCCGCCATACTGGGGCTGCTGTTTCTGGCGATTGTTCTGTCCAACTCGTTCCAGCTTGCCAAAGACCTGCATAGCGCGGCAACGACGTCATTTATTTTTATTGTATGGCTGTGGGGCCTGCGCAATGCCAATGCTTCGATCGTTGATGAGTTGCGCGACAACACCTGGGACCAGCAGCGCATGAGCGCCCTGCAGCCATGGGAGATGACCTGGGGCAAGCTGTTCGGCGCCACCTCCTTCAACTGGTATGGCGGGGTGATCTGCCTGGTGGTGGCCGCCTTCACCGGGTTTGCCTATGAGGAGGCGGACACGCTGATGAATCTGCTGACCCTGGTGGCAACAGCGGTGCTGCTGCATGCCGCCTCGATTGCGCTGAACCTGCATGGCAGCCGCATCGAGTCGCGCATTATCCGGCGCGGTGGCATGGGCTGGGTGGCCCTGTTCGTGCTGTTCATGTTCATTTCCTCCGCCCACAATATCTGGTCCAGCTATCAGATCAACTGGTGGGGCATGCAGGTTTCCAACAGCCTGTTTCTGTTTTGCAGCAGCGTGCTGTTTGCTGCCTGCGCCGTTTTTGCCGCCTGGCGCACCATGTGCAGCGCCCTGCAGGTGCGCACCCTGCCGTGGGCATGGCCGCTGTTTGCCGTCATCCTCGGTGCCTATCTGGCCGGTTTTTTCAGCAACTATGACGTCAATCCCGCCCATAGCCTGTTTACCAGCGCGCTCTTTGTCGCCGTCAGCATGACTTATGTTGCGCTGATCACCGAGCCGACCGGACTGGTGGTGTGGCGCCGCCTGAAGCTGAGGCAGAAGGCGGAGGACTGGCAGGGCTGGCTGCAGCAGTTGCCGCTGTGGCCCAGCACGCTGGCATTGTCCTTCCTGTTTGCCCTGCTCGCTTCTGTCAGCGCTGACGAGCTGCAGCTCAGCCGCACTGCCAGCGTGATCTTCGGCATGGCACCGCTGACCCTGGCACTGATGCTGTTGCGCGATACCTGCATCTTCCTGTTCTTTACCTTTTCGCCCAACAGCAAGCGCGCGGTTGGCGCTGCGCTGTTCTATCTGGTGGTGATCAACATGCTGCTGCCGTTCCTGACGCGGGTGGCCAACATGGAATCGCTGTCGTATTTTTTCCTGCCGGTGGGCGCCGACAACCCGTGGCAGGGCGTACTGGTCATGGCTAGCCACACCGCCATTGCCTTCAGCCTGCTGCGCTGGCGCTTGCGCCACGAGGACGGCCAGAGTCAATCCGCAGGCTAACCTGCTAAACTTGCCACACAAGCCAATTTGGACAAAGCACACACCATGAAACCCCATCTGATCGACCCTGTCGCCGGCATCACCAACGAATGCTACGCCCTGATCAATACCCCCAGCCTCAAGCGCAAGCGTTTTCCCGAGGGTGTAGTCACCGTGGTGGCCAGTGAAGAAGAGGCGCGCGCCGGGACCAATGCTGCGGAAAATATTATTCCGGCCATCGTGATCGGCCCGTCGCGCTCATCCGAAGGCTTCCGCCTGTTTTATCTGGTGCGCTGGCTGGACTAGAAAGTTCATCATGTTTATCGATCAGTCCCTCATCCCCCACCTCAACGCCAACGTGGCTGCCGCATTGCAGGAGGACCTGCGCGGCGGCGATTTGACCGCACAGCTGATCCCAGCCGGCAAGGTGGGGCACGCCACCATCATCACGCGGCAGGATGCGGTGCTGTGTGGCACGGCGTGGTTTGATGCCTGCTTCAAGGCGCTCGACCCGCACTGCAGCCTTACCTGGTCGGCCCAGGATGGCGATGCCGTCACGGCCGCACAGACGCTGTGCGAAATCCGCGGCAATGCGCGCGCCATGCTGAGTGCGGAACGCTGCGCGCTGAATTTTCTGCAGACACTGTCCGCCACCGCCACGCTGACACGGCGCTATGTCGAGCTGGTGCGCGGCACTAAAGCCAAAATCCTGGACACGCGCAAAACCCTGCCGGGTTTGCGCATGGCACAGAAATACGCGGTGCAGGCCGGCGGCGGGCACAACCAGCGCATTGGCCTGTTTGACGGCATTTTGATCAAGGAAAACCACATCATGGCGGCCGGCGGCGTGCGCCCGGCGCTGGCCGAAGCGATGCGCATCGCCCCGGCCGGTGTCACCATCCAGATTGAAGTGGAAACGCTGGCACAGCTGGGTGAGGCGCTGGATGCGGGAGCAAAACTGATCCTGCTGGATAATTTTGACCTGGCCGGCATGCGCGCCGCGGTGCAGCTCACTGTCGGCCGTGCCGAACTGGAAGCCTCCGGCGGGGTGAATCTGGAGACGGTGCGCGCCATTGCCGAGACCGGCGTGGACCGCATCTCCATCGGCAGCCTGACCAAGGATGTGCAGGCGCTGGATTTGTCCATGCGTTTCGAGCAGTAACAAGGTAATGCTGAATTAGCCTGAAACTTCAGTTCAGTCCGCAGATTACGCAGATTCGCGCAGATTTTTCGTTGATTAAAATGAGTTCACCCTTACCCCAAGAGTGAGCCAGATGATCTCGATAATCATTGATTGAATCTGCGTGAATCTGCGTAATCTGCGGACAACCGCTTTTTCCAGGATTAACCCCTGCCCAATCCACGGAAGGAAGATGATGTCGACGTTTCTGATGTGCAAGCCCAGCCATTTCGAGGTGAGCTATGTCATCAACCCGTGGATGGCGGGTAACCTCGGCACGGTTGACCGGGTGCGCGCCGCCGCCCAGTGGCAAAAACTTTACGACACCATCGCGCAGCGCGCCAGCATCGAGCTGATGGAGCCTGCCGCCGGGCTGCCGGACATGGTGTTCAGCGCCAATGCCGGCCTGGTCACAGGCAGGCATGAGGTGATCGTATCGTCCTTTCTGCACCGGGAAAGGCAGGGGGAAACGCCGCACTTCAGGCGCTTCTTTGCCGAACAGCATTACCGCGAAATCACCCTGCGCCCGGGCATCGTGTTTGAAGGCGCCGGTGACGCGCTGTTTGATGCCGCAGGCCGCCTGTGGATGGGCTCCGGCATCCGCAGTTCAAGCGCCGCTCCAGCAGAGATCAGCCGCGCCCTGGGCATTGATGTGCACCATCTGACCCTGCTCGACCCGCGCTGGTATCACCTCGACACGGCTTTCTGCCCGTTAAAGAATGGCGAGGTGATCGCTTACCGCAAGGCTTTCTCGGCGCACAGCGTGCAGATGATAGAGGCCGCGTTTGGCGACAAGGTGATCTGGGTTTCCGATGAGGACGCACGGAATTTTGCCTGCAATGCGGTCAATATCGGCCATGACATCATTCTGTACCGTGCCAGCGCCAGCCTGAGGGAGGCGCTGCAGCAGCGCGGCTATACGGTGATCGAAATCGACGTTTCCGAATTCATGAAAGCGGGCGGCGCGTGCAAGTGCCTGACGCTGGGACTATAACAGCTGCTTGAATTTAATGACGCCGCCACCATCTAACATTTGTTACCAGGAACCAGGAAAGAAAACATGAACGACTCCCTGCACATCGTCTGTCCGCACTGCGACGCAGTAAACCGCATCCCTGCCGACAAGCTAAGCGCACAGCCCACTTGCGGCAAGTGCAAACAGGCCCTGTTCAACGCACACCCGATCGAGCTGAACAGCGGCAATTTCGAGAAACACATCAGCCGCAACGAGATTCCGGTGCTGGTGGATTTCTGGGCGCCGTGGTGCGGCCCCTGCCGCATGATGGCGCCCAACTTTGTGCAGGCCGCAGCCAGGCTGGAACCCGGCATGCGCCTGGCCAAGCTGAATACCGAGGAGGCGCAGGAACTGGGGGCGCGCTACAATATCCGCAGCATACCCACGCTGGCGCTGTTCAAGAATGGCCGCGAGGTGGCGCGCCAGGCCGTCGCGATGGATGCGAGCGGCATCGTGGCGTGGGCGCAATCAATGCGTTGATCATTGGTTTGGCAGAAGGAGTAAGGTCATGAAATTTCTCCGCGCAGCAGCCCTGTTGGGCTGTTTGTTCATCACAGGCTGCAGCAGCGATCCCTGCCGCGGCATGTATGAGGCGGTCAAAAGCCGCAATGAAAGCACACAGACACCGGCTGAGCGCAGCGTGACGCCCACCCCAGGTTACGACCAGTATCAGAAGGAACGTGAAAGCAAGCAGTAATCTTCCCTTCAGCACTCTTCGAGGACACCGCCATGACCGCAGCCGCCCCCCTGTTCAGTCCGATCAAACTAGGCCCCTACTCCCTGCCCAGCCGCATCGCAATGGCGCCGATGACGCGCAACCGTGCGGCCGCCGGCAATGTGCCGCAGGCAATCAATGCAAAATATTACGAGCAGCGTGCCAGCGCCGGGCTGATTATCAGCGAGGGATCGCAGGTCTCGCCGCAGGGCCTCGGCTATCCCGGCACCCCGGGCATCTACAACGCCGAGCAGGTGGCCGGCTGGAAGAAGGTGACCGATGCGGTGCACGCCAAGGGCGGCCATATCTTTCTGCAGCTATGGCATGTCGGACGCATTTCGCATCCCTCATTGCAGCCGAATGGCGGGCTGCCACTGGCCCCCTCGGCGATCAAACCCGCCGGGCAGGTTTTCACCTTCGAAGGCATGCAGGATTACGTGACGCCGCACGCCCTGTCCATCAATGAGATTCCGGCTGTCATCGAACAATTTCGCAGCGCGGCCAAAAATGCACTGGCGGCCGGATTCGATGGTGTGGAGATTCATGGCGCCAATGGCTATCTGCTCGATCAGTTCCTGCGCGACGGCAGCAACACGCGCAATGATGCCTACGGCGGCAACGTGGCCAGACGTGCACGCTTCATGCTGGAGGTAACCGAGGCCGTATGCGCAGTGTGGGGCAGTAATCGCGTCGGCATCCATCTTTCCCCCTTGCAGCCGTTCAATGACGTGCGCGATGCCAACCCCGAGGAAACCTTCAGCCATGCCGTGCGCGAGCTGAACCGTTTCAATCTGGCCTATCTGCACATCACCGAAATGGGTGTGGACAAACCCGACGCAGCCGGGGCTGCGTTTGATCTGCAAAAGCTGCGC
Organism: Gallionellaceae bacterium; assembly: GCA_041488395.1. Classification (GTDB taxonomy): domain Bacteria; phylum Pseudomonadota; class Gammaproteobacteria; order Burkholderiales; family Gallionellaceae; genus 39-52-133. The sequence goes on along the minus strand of JBGPPE010000046.1, from coordinate 11,812 downwards.
AAGATATGGAAGGGCGTGTACATGACCAACAGCGGCTATAACCTGGAGCGCGCCAATGCGGCCATTGCCCAGGGCCATGCCGACATGGTGTCGTTTGGCGTGCCGTTTATCGCCAATCCCGATTTGCCGGCACGCCTGGCCCAGGGCACTGCACTCAATGCGGCGGATACGGCGACTTACTATGGTGGCGGTGAGAAAGGCTATACCGATTACCCGAGTTTGGCCTAAGCATACTGGCCAGCATCAGGCTGGTTAACGCCCCCGCACTCTGAAGCGGGAGCAAGATAGAAGGGGAAGCGCATGGACTGCAATCAGCCAGATGCTCATCCTGCAGACAAAGTGGCCACGCTTGGCCGCCGCTTGCGCACTGTGCGCGCCCGCATGGAGTCACTGTGCGCCCCCCTGGAAATCGAGGACTATTGCGTGCAGGCGCTCAGTGAAGTCAGCCCGCCCAAGTGGCATCTTGCCCACACCACCTGGTTTTTCGAAACATTCATCCTGTTGCCGTTTGCGCCCGGCTACCAGGCCTTTCATGAGGCTTATGCGCATTTGTTCAATTCGTATTACGAAACGGCGGGGACATTTTTTCCGCGATCGCAACGCGGTGTGCTAGCGCGCCCCACGGTGGCAGATATCTACCGTTATCGCCGCCATGTTGATGGTGCGCTGCAAGCACTGCTGGAAAAATTGCCGCAACAATCGGCATCCGAAATCCTGGCGCGTATGGAGCTGGGGATCGAGCACGAGATACAGCATCAGGAGCTGCTGTTGATGGACGTCAAATACAATTTCTCCATCAACCCGTTGAAACCGGCCTATCAGCAGGCTCCCGTCGCAGCCGCTGCGCCCTCTCCGCTCGCCATGCGGTGGCACGAATTCGCTGGCGGCGTGGTTGAAATCGGTCACGATGGGACGGGTTTTTCCTATGACAACGAACGTCCACGGCACCGGACATTGCTGCGGGATTTCCGGCTGGCGAGTCGTCTGGTGAACAACCAGGAATATCTGGCCTTTATGGCAGATGATGGTTATCAACGCGCCGAGCTGTGGCTGTCCGATGGCTGGCACACCGCCACTACCCAGCATTGGCAAGCCCCCCTGTATTGGTCCCATGAAGGGCGTGACTGGCAGCAGTTCACTCTGTCCGGCATGCAGGCCGTCGATCCGCACGAGCCGGTCGCGCATTTGAGCTATTACGAGGCGGATGCCTATGCACGCTGGGCCGCCAAACGACTGCCGACCGAGGCGGAATGGGAGCACGTGGCGGCATCCCGTCCTGTCGAAGGAAGTTTCCTTGAGTCCGGGCGACTGCATCCGCAGCCTGCACGCCAGCCCGGTCTCGCCCAACTGTATGGCGAGCTGTGGCAATGGACTCAAAGTGCGTATGCGCCCTATCCGGGGTTTCGTCCCCTGCCCGGCACGCTGGGTGAATACAACGGCAAGTTCATGTGCGACCAGATGGTGCTGCGTGGTGGCTGCTGTGTCACGCCGCAGGATCATCTGCGCGCCAGTTACCGCAATTTTTTTCGGGCCGCGGACCGCTGGATGTTTTCCGGTCTGCGCCTGGCGGAGGATGCATGATGCAAGCCGAATCGCCAGTGACGCTGACAACACGCCATGCAGCTGACTTTCTGGAAGCGGCCCGCGCTGGTCTGCGCCAGCAGCCGCGTGCCATCCCGCCCAAGTTCTTTTACGACGCGTGCGGTTCGCGACTGTTCGACTTGATCTGCGCCACGCCGGAGTATTACCTGACGCGTACCGAAACCGCCATCCTCAATCAATACGCTGCACAAATGGTCAAGTTGATCGGCACTTCATGCGTGCTGATTGAATTCGGCAGCGGCAGCGCGTCCAAGACACCGCTGCTGCTGCGCCACCTGGCGGACGGTGCCATGTATGTGCCGATTGATATTTGCGAACCGCAGCTGCTGCACAGCACACAGCGTCTCACAACGATGTTTCCTGCAATACAGATGCATCCCCTCTGTGCGGATTACACGCAAATGCCCACGTTGGCATGCGATGGATGCGAGAATCTGCGCAAGGTTATTTTCTTTCCCGGCTCCACCATCGGCAATTACACACCAGATGAATCGGTACAGTTGCTGCGTCATGCTGCGCAGTTGCTCGGCCGCGATGGCGCACTGCTGGTCGGCGTGGATTGCAAGAAGGCAACCGGACTGTTGCATGCCGCGTACAACGATGCCGAAGGCTATACCGCAGCATTCAATCTAAATTTGCTGGCGCGCATGCAACGCGAGCTCGGCGCACAACTTGACCTGGACGGCTTTAACCACTACGCCTATTACAACGCAACGCTGGGGCGCATCGAAATGCACCTGGTCAGTCAGTGCAAACAATGTATCCGGCTGGCAGGTGAGACGTTCCACTTTGCGGAAGGCGAAACCATCCACACCGAGAACTCCTACAAATATACCGTGCATGAATTTCAGCAACTGGCACGTGAGGCGGGCTGGCAGCCGAAAATGCTGTGGGCTGACCGCGATGGCCTTTTTAATATGCATTACTTGAGCTTGTCCGCCGCCTAGCCGCCCCGTCTGCCACAGCAGGCGCGCTGATATTGATTCCGTAACAATCGCATGAAAGGGTTTAATCATGAAATTCGACAAGGAAAGATTCCAGACAGCAAAACCTCTTGCGCGAGTGCTCATCCTCACGGCCGACAAGTTTGAAGATTTCGAGCTCTTCGTTCCGTATTTCCGCCTTATGGAAGAAGGTATTGCAGTCGATGTCGCGGCGCCCGTGAAAGAGAAAATCACCGGAGAAAACGGCTACTACTTCGAGAATGTGGACCTCACCATCGATGAGGTTGACCCGCTGCTCATCCCCGGCGGGCATCCGCATGGTGCTCCAGAGACGGTCCGCAACAACAGGAAGGCACAGGAGATTGCACGCGCTTTTTTCAAGGCCAACAAACCGGTCGCGGCGATATGCCACGGCCCCTATCTCCTGGTTTCCGCCAATGTCATCGCCGGAAGACGGCTCACCTCATATTGGGGCGATGGCGTTCCCGATGAGATTAAGGCTGCCGGGGGCATTTATCTGGACCAGGACGTCGTGGTTGACGGAAACCTCATTACCTCGCGCTGGCCCATGGATCTTCCCGCATTTATGCAAGAAGTGATGCGGACGATCAGGAATATGAAAAAATAGTCTATTCATTCCTCCCGCTTCGCCTTAGTCTCAGTCTCAGCGCGATAACAAAAAATGCAGTTTTATCCCGATGCGGATTATTCAATCCTTTGCATCATAAAATCGAACCTGATTGCGCCCAGCCTCCTTGGATTGATACATCGCCTTATCAGCGCACCTGATTACCTCCTCCGGACTGCTATCGTGGTTGATAAACATAACCACGCCAATACTCGCAGTGCAACGATGCTCGATTGCGGCTTCCGCTTTTCCCTTGTGGCGAACTTGTATCAGGTAAGGCTCGGCCAAAGTGGCGCGGATCTTTTCAGCGACGCTGGCAGCCTTGATTACGGATTCTGCTTTATCTGCATCCAGTTCATTGAGCAACACCATAAATTCATCACCGCCAAAACGCGCTACCGTGTCCATCTCGCGAACACAGCTTCTTAAACGTGCTGAAACCTCGGTTAAAAGCATATCGCCTGCATCATGTCCATGCTCGTCATTGAGTGGTTTGAAATTATCCAGATCAAGGAACATCAGCGCGTTATAAAGGCCGCTGCGTGTGCTAACGGCCATCACTTGTTCCAGCCGGTCGCTCAACAGGCGGCGATTGGGGAGCTTGGTCAACGCGTCATGAAAGGCCAGCTCATGGATGACATTTTCGGCCTGTTTTCGTTGCGTGATATCGCGGGATACAACGATCACGCGCAAGGCATCGCCACGACTGTTTTTGATCAGCGAGCCACTGGATTCCATGTAACGAATGCTGTCATCCGGCAGCACGAATCGAAATTCAGCGCGATGGCCGACGCCAGACTGTACAGTTTTCTTGAACAACTGCTTGATGCGCTCGCGATCATCCAGGTGTATTTCGTTGAAAGAGTCTGTCCCCTTCAGCGCTTCGACACCGCCAAAAAGATTGATGTAGGATGGACTGTTGTAGAGACGCCGGCCTTCCAGATCAAGTACCGCGATGAAGTCATCGACGTTTTCGCTAATCATGCGGAAGAATTCTTCCTTCTCATGCAGCGTGCGCTCTGCCCGCTTCCGTTCTGAAATGTCCTTGGCAAAGCTGACGTTGTACTCATGACCGTTAAAACCGACATAATTGGCGATTACCTCAACGGGGATGAGCACGCCGTCTTTACGCTTTTGCAGTGTCTCAAAGGTTTGTGTCTTGTCGCGCTTCAGACTCTGCCAATGCTCGGGCCAGCGCTCGACAGGGTAATTCGGGTCCAGATCATAAACATGAAGTTGCATGAATTCATTTGTGCTGTAACCAAGCGTGCTACAGGCACAATTATTGGCATAATGAATCCGCGCATCATTACCGAGCCAATAGATTCCAATCGAAGCATTGTCCATGGCGAACTGCGTAAGCTTCAATTGCAGTTCCGATGGAATTACAAGTTCGCCTGTACGTGGGTCATTCATCACGTGCCTCGCCACATAGTTTGTTTGGCAGATGTCGCAACAGTGAGCAAGCAGTAACGATCGGCATCTTTCATCCACGAATCAATATGCCTGCGCCCGCTACTCCGGGCAGATTGCCCTGAACGCCACCATGCCGGGCAATGGCTGTGGAATACCTCCTCCATGGCAACCGCTGCACGCTACTCCTGCCGCTGCTTGATACTACATATTGAATCCAGCATGTTATATGAAGCTCTGGATGCTTCATGCTGGCCCCGGATTGACGCGGATTCAAGTGCAAAGGCAACGCCGATGGACATAAAAAGACCTGGACAGGTCTTGCAATCTATAAGAACTGCCCGGGCAATCATATAATCCTTAAACTGTATAAAGTTCGCGGAATATACTTAGGTGTGTACAGGGTTTTGTGTAAATTGAGCGATCTGTGGCTGCCTGGGAAGGCAGCCGCTTTTCCAGCACTACAGCGATGTAAAAAATCTTCCGCTCATTTCTTCCAGCCCCAGCGTTTCCAGCACCTCCTGCAGGCGCGCTTGCGCACGCTGGCGTGGCAGGTTTTTATAGCTCGCCACGATCAGCTCGTTTTTCATCGAATGCTCCCAGCCCACCAGCTCGGTGACGGTCACCTGGTAGCCATGCGCTTCCAGCTGCAGACAGCGCAGCACGTTGGTGACATGGCTGCCGAATTCGCGCGTGTGGATGGGGTGGCGCCACAGCTCGACCAGCGCGCTCTTGCCCAGTTGTTTGCCCTTGTTCTTGCGCAGCACGGAAGCCACTTCGGCCTGGCAGCACGGCACCAGCACGATGAACTTGGCCTGTTTCCTGAGGGCAAAGTGAATCGCATCATCGGTGGCCGTATTGCAGGCATGCAGCGCGGTCACCACGTCCACCTGGGCGGGAATCTGCGCAGACTCGATCGACTCCGCCACCGACAGATTGAGGAAGGACATGCCGGGAAAATTCAGGCGTGCGGCCAGTTCGCGTGATTTGGTGACCAGCTCTTCGCGCGTCTCGATGCCGTAGATATGTGACGCATTGTGCAGCGACTTGAAAAACAGGTCGTACAGGATAAAGCCCAGATAGGATTTTCCCGCGCCATGGTCGACCAGGCTGATGTCGGCATGATCCTGCTGGATCTCCTGCAGCAGCGGCTCGATAAACTGGTAGAGATGATAGATCTGCTTGAGCTTGCGGCGGCTGTCCTGGTTCATCTTGCCGTCGCGGGTGAGGATGTGCAGCTCTTTCAGCAGCTCCAGTGATTGATTGGGTCTTATTTCGTGCATGTTATTCCTGTAAGCAGAGGCATTACTTTTCTTCGCAGACTCCGTGGTGCAGTATGAAATGTCTTGTCGTTCCCGCGCAGGCGGGAACCCAGTTAATCAAAGCACTGGCTCCCCGCCTGCGCGGGGATGACAGGAAAACCTCCTGCTCCTACCTGAGCTGAACCAGCTCGCCATTGCGGTTAAAGGTAAGGTAGTTTTTCAGGCTGCCGCTTTTGATCGATTCGATCATGACTTGCAGCGGCATGTCGGCATCCTTGCTGCTGGGCGGCATACCGGCCTGGCCCGACATGCTGCCGACAAATACAATATCCCAGTGCTTGCCGATCTGTTCTGATTCTTTCACCAGGCTGGCAAAATTGCTCAGTTCTTCCGGCAGCTTATCCACGCACATAATAGGCGTGAGTGCGCCACCGGCCCTGGATTGAAAGCGTTCTTTCTGTTCGGCAGTATGCTCGCCGGGCAACTCGGCCGCGGCGAATACAAACAACAGGCGCTGCGCATCAGACTGCATGCGCGCGGCTTTCAGCAAATCGGCATAACTGGTGATATTCATGGCTCATATCCCTATTCAAAATTGGTCTTTAATTCGCACTGCCGGCTAGGTTAGCGCACAGTGCTGCGAGCGCAAAGCGGATTCTTGGAAATGAGCCATCGCGAGGCGCAATTCCAGGTCATCCTTGACAGACCGATTTTTTCAGCCAAGAATGGCCCCCTATGAAATCAACTTCTGTGACCCTGCCAATTTGCGTCCGTCCCATGCTGCGAGCATGGCGAGTCTCGCATTGCCTGTGTCCTTCGGTTTGATGAATTGATTTAGCTTCCACAGCAAGTTCTTCCCAAGGCCACAGAGCAACCCCTCTGTGGCCTTTTTACTTTCACCAGCAGTTTAAATTTTTTAACGAGGAAATGCGCAATGTCAGTACCTGCCGCCTATTTGTCCATCATCCTGATCTGGTCAACGACGCCGCTAGCGATCCAGTGGAGCTCGACTGGCGATGATTTTCTGTTTCCCGTGATGGCGCGCATGCTGATCGGGCTGGCCATCTGCCTGCTGTTGCTGGGCGTGCTCAGGGTGAAGATGCCGCTGCACCGCGCAGCGCGCCAGACCTATCTGGCAGCCGGCCTGGGCATCTTCGGCGCGATGTTCTGCGTGTATTGGGGCGCGCGCTACATTTCTTCCGGCCTGGTTGCCTTGCTGTTCGGGCTCACCCCCATTGTCACCAGCATTGCCGCCTCATTCTGGCTGGGTGAGCGCGGCTTCACGCCGAGCAAGTTGATTGGCACGCTGCTGGGTTTGCTTGGGCTGGTGGCGATTTTCGGCTCCGGACTGGCGCTTGGCCCGCATGCCGCGGCCGGCATCGCAGTGGTGCTGGTTGCGGTGATCGTGCAGGCAGTCAGCCTGGTCTGGGTAAAGCGTATCGCCGCCGGCATACCCGCGCTGGCGGTGACCAGCGGCGCGCTGCTGCTGGCGGCGCTACTGTTTGCGCTGAGCTGGGCGGTGCTTGAGGGCAAGCTGCCGCAGGCCGTTACGCCGCGCGCCAACTGGTCTATCGTTTATCTGGGCGTGATGGGTTCGGTGCTGGGTTTCAATTTTTATTATTACGTGGCCAAGCATATCGAGGCGGGACAGATTGCCCTGATCACCCTGATTACGCCGGTCAGCGCGCTATTGCTGGGACAGATGCTGAACGGGGAAACGATACAGGCCAGTGTCTGGTTGGGCGCCGCCTGCATCCTGGGTGGATTGCTGACGCATCAGTGGCGGGTGCTTTTCGACAGATCACGGCGCGCGGTATAAGCAGGCCGTTTTGCCGCGCGCTGTTACAGTGACAGCGGCCCGTGCTGCTCGACCCAGCTGTCGATAACAGCCTGCGCCGCCAGCGGGTCCTGCTGCCAGGTGGCGAGCAGGTGCTGTGCAGCCCATTGCCAGTGGCTGCGCCCCGCTTCCGCAGCAGCCAGCAACACCCTGCTGTCGCCGCTTTCACTCCACTGCTCGTAGGCTTTTACCAGGCGCGGAAACAGGCTGCGGCGCAGGCCATCCAGATTGGAAAAATAGAAGTGCACTGAGCAGGTCTGCCCTTGCCTGATCAGCTCCGGCAGGGTGGAGAGACAGTCTGCCAGGTTATCGCGGATCGAGCGGGCCAGCACGATGGAACGGCGACTGCTGAAGGACATGATCATCTCGCGCCAGGCGGGCCCGAGCAGCGGCTCCGCTTGTGCTTCGCCCACTTCGTGCAGGATCAGCGCCTCGCTCTCGCGTTCAGCCATGCGCTGCATCAGCGTGGCCCTGTCGCCTTCCCTGCCATAGCAATCGAGTGCGGCCTTGAGCGCGCCATCGGCCTCATGCACCGACCAGATTTCGATCTTTTCAGCCAGCCAGCGCTGCAGGGCATCGGTGCGCAAAAACACCGCGCCCTCGCGCAGTGCTGCCGGTGAGGCGCTGATGTCGCGCGCATATTCGCAGCCCGACACGCGCACGGTGAGACCGTGGCGCTGTTCGCTGCGCACCAGCTGGCCCAGGAAAAAATGCGGATTGCACCAGCGCCCCAGCCCGCCGCCATAAACCAGGCCATGCGGCTCCAGCACGCTGTTGATGGCGGCAATATCAAACGGGTCATACTCGCGGCCGCCTATCGGGATGGTGCGGTAGTCGAGCGCTTCCATCTCTTCCCAGTAAGCTTCGCGCTGCACCAGCCAGTTGCTGAGGTCGGCCTTGATCAGCGGATAGGTGAGCGGAAACTCATGCTCCCAGATGTACAGCTCGCGCATGCCCAGCAGGTAGTTGCACATGGTCATTTCGCGCGCATGGCGGGCATCGGTGATGTGACAGTTGAGCTGTACCGCTTCTATGGTCTGCTGGAAATCGCGCATGATCGCTACTCCTTGCCTGGACGTTTACGCACCTGAAAATTGACTACAGATTGAACAATTCTGGAATAGGGAATGTCTTCGAAGCTGCCGAACTTCTGCCGTGCCGACTCAACCAGATCGGTCACGTTGCTCACCTCATCAGCACCATCCATTTCGTGCTGCAGGCCGAGCAGACCGCCACATTGCACCTTGACCTCCTGCGCATAAGACAGCTGTGGCGCGATGTGCGTCAACTTGAGCGCAAAGGCCGACCCCTGCCGCAACAGGGTCAGCAGATCGTTACATTTCTCGCGCTGCTCCGGCACCTTGCAGGCCACCATTTCGCGCTCGGCAACAAAGCGTTTGTCCGCCAGGGTGCATGCGCAGCGCCGGCTCAGGATGGCCTTCTCAAACGCGCAAGGCTTGGGATTAACCGTACCCAGGGTATGCATGAAGGCATTTTCATCCACGGCTTCTCTCCTTAACAACAGGGTGCTGAAAAACTACTGCGCTCGACATAACTGTCGTTACTCAAGAGCTCAAAATGTTCATTTACTATTAGTAAACCCCGCTTTTTCGCCCTTGCGCGCCTTGTTCTGCCTTCGCTCGCCACGTTTCCCCCTGTTAGTCGTCGCCCAGCTCAGGTGCCGGCTCACGCACCTGCGTCAGCAACTCTTCCGCGTGCAGCTCGTTTTCAGCGTAGATCATTTTCACGTTGCATTGTTCGGCCAGGGCCAGCTCACGACGCAGTGTCTTGGAACGATCAGCTGCAGTGCGATACACATCATGCTGCTCGATTTTTTCCACGCGCTTCATGGGAAACTCAAAAACTTTGTAAATATAGTAAGGCATAGCTATTCCTTGTAAACACAATGTAAAAAATCACGACTACATTAACTCACCCCTGTCCGGCTGTACTTCCGTCCATCAGGATGAACAACTTATTTCCAGCTTGCGCGCCCAGTCCGGTGCAGGTGCAGCATAGCTTTCCATTTCCGGCTGCTCGTCAAAGGGACGGCTGAGCAGGTTCAGCAAGCAATCCACCTCTGCAAAGTCGCGCTCTGTTTCAGCCTTCTGGATAGCGGTTTGTGCCAGATAGTTGCGCAAGATGTACTTCGGGTTGACCTTGTCCATGCGCGCCTTGCGCTCTGCATCTGAACCGGGTTCAGCCTGCAGGCGGGCACGGTAGGAGGTCGCCCATGCATCGAACGCCGCACGGTTGATGAACTGGTCGCGCAACGCACTATTCGCTTCGCCCGGCGCGGTTTTGAAGCCGCCCAGCTGGCGAAAAAGATTGGTATAGTCCACCTCGCTCACGCGCATCATCTCCAGCAGCGGCTCGATCAGGGCAAAGTCTTCCAGGCCGTGGTAAGTCAGCCCCAGTTTGTTTGCCATCAACTCCACATAGCGCTCGGAGTAGATGTCGCCATATTCGTCCAGAATTTTCTGGACTTCCTCCAGCGGGATCAACGGCGTCAGCGCCTGTGCCAGCGCGGTCAGGTTCCACAGACCAATCTGCGGCTGCTGGTCGTAGGCATAGCGCCCACTGTGATCCGAGTGGTTGCAGATGTAACCCGGGTCATAGGCCTCCATGAAACCGAACGGGCCATAATCAAACGTCAGCCCCAGTATCGACATATTGTCCGTGTTCATCACGCCATGTGAAAAACCCACCGCCTGCCACTGCGCCATCAGCCGGGCAGTGCGCAGCATCACCTCGTGCAGGAAGCGCGCGTGTTTATCCGGCGCTTCCTGCAGTTGGGAGAAATGCCGGCTAATCACGTAGTCGGCCAGCGTCGCGATATGCTCGTGCTGGCCACGGTGATAGAACACTTCAAACGAGCCGAAGCGCACATGCGAGGGTGCAATGCGCGTCACCACCGCAGCGGTTTCAATGCGCTCGCGGTAAACCTCATCATCGCTCCCCACCACACACAGGGCGCGCGTGGTGGGTATGCCGAGGCCATGCATGGCTTCCGAACACAAATACTCGCGGATGCTGGAACGCAGCACGGCACGCCCGTCTCCGCTGCGCGAATAGGGCGTAATGCCGGCGCCCTTGAGCTGCACATCCCAGCATTCGCCCGCGCTGTTGCGCACCTCACCCAGCAGGATCGCGCGCCCGTCCCCCAGTTGCGAGACATAGTGCCCGAACTGATGGCCCGCATACAGCATGGACAGCGGCTCGCTTCCCGGCAGCAGGCGGTTACCGGCAAAGCACTCGGCAAAATCCTGACGTGCAGATTCAGCGCCTGCCAACTCAATCAACTGGGCTGCGCTGGGGTTAAAACTGACAAGATAGGGTTTTGTTAGCGGAGTGGGTTTGAGACTGCTATGAAATGTTGCCGGCAGCCGCGCAAACGTATTATCAAAATTCAGCTGCTCGAGCTTATTCATGGCGTCATACACCGAAGTTAATCAATGGGCTGGCCAGCGCAGCGGCTGCACCCGAGCCAGCCGCACGGATCAGACGCAGCCTGTAGGCTTGGGCATGCCACCGTACTTGGTGATAGGCTTCATCGGGCCGGTCATCCACAGGCTGAACACGTCCTTCTGGTCCTGATCTATGTACTTGGCAAATTTGCGGATAGGCGGAACCGAGCCAAATTCCTCAAAAAACTCACGGGCCTTCATGATCTGTTCCCATTTCTGGTCATTGAGCTCATAACCATCCGCTTCAGCCATTGCACGGCCAATTTCTTCTGTCCAATTGCTCATATCGAGGAGATAACCGTCACCATCACGTGCTGGAATTGCCATTTTTAAACCTTTCATATCTAGAAAATAAGCTGCGGGTCCACGAAATAACTGCACCGCAAAGCCGGGAAGCAACAACTTGAACCACGGGGTCTATTTAACCTTACCATAGTAAAGTAGTCAAGTATTGTTTGAATAAAAAATCGCGTTCTGCGCGATCAATTTTCGCAGGAGCGTCTCAGCGGTTTCCTTCTGAATCGGGTCGCTCGGCGGCGGCGGCGCCTCGTAAACGCCCTGCCAGCAGGAAATGAATCCCTTGCGATCGCGCGCGCCATCGCCGTATTGCTCCTGCCAGCACGCGACGCAGACGTCGGAGCGGCGGAAATCGGATTTGT